>JANMCN010000097.1:0-7186 GCA_031361295.1 Acidobacteriota bacterium
AGCTCCGAAGGTACCTGCACGAGAAAAAGCAGCCCGACGCCGCGAGGCTGCTGCCGGCCAATCCTGCCAGAGCCCTGGATATCGTGTCGTTCGGTCTCCACGGGGAAGAAACCGCTCCCGACGGACGCCATCTGCGCTGGATGTCCCGGCCGACGGCCGAGTTCTACGTCAGCGCCCGCGCGCGCACGATTGAACTGCCGCTGCGACACGAGATTGGCCCCTTTCGCGAGCCCACGACCGCGGTGATCGAAGTGGACGGTCGCGTGCTGGATCGAGTCACCTTTTCGACGGACGAATGGCGTCTGTCGTCGCTCAGGCTTCGCCCCGAGGAGGTTCGCTGGGCCCGCGGCATGCACCGGGTGGTCATTCGGCTCGATCACGCCTGGGTTCCCGCGAATGTGATCCCTGGGTCTCACGACACGCGAACGCTCGGCCTCCAGGTAGGACAGCCGTCCGTGAGGTAGCGACCGAGGCCGCTGCCAGCTGGATCGAACCCGCCGAAGGGACGCGTCGCGGTCAGTGTGGAACGCAGAGGGGAGACGGGGCCGGTCGTCGATGTCGGCAGCCGACTCGCGCTCGGGCGGCGCGAATCGGCTGCCAGGCTGTCAGTGGATTATTTCTTCTTCACGGCGACCGCGGCGGCGGCGGGCGGCGCCCAGTACGCATCCGTGTCCGCCCAGTTCTTCGGAAGAGTGCTCATCCCGGGGCGAAGCCGGAAGTGCATCGTCTGCGTCATTTCGATGCCGTTCTGGTAGGCGTTTTCCATGAGACGGCGCCCGCTGTCTCCGACCGACTCCCGATAGGCGGCGGCCGCATGCATCGGACCGGTCGTATCGAGCTCTGCCAGCGACTTGTGGGCATACATGAACAGAAATGTCGTATCCGGCATGCCGCTCTCGACCTCGTAGACGGCCCAGTGCTCATCCATTTTGGCCTTCTGGTGCGCGTCCACGATCATCCGCCACCCGTCCGTGAAGGTCGGAACATGCCCGGCTTTGACGCGCATGATATTCACCGTCATGTAGCGCATGTTCGGAAGGACGACAACCGGCTGGTAGCTGAGAAGGGGTCGGTACCTGGCGATGATGGTGGACGTACGGTTCAACAGATCGCCGTCGACGGCAGCCAGCCTGTCGCGCTCCGCCAGCAGCGCGGGGTTCGAATCGGTGCTGGCTTCATCCTTTTCAAAAGCGGCGAAGGAGTCATGGCGCGTCAGGAACCAGGCTTCGCTGGGACCAGTCAGGGAGCTCATCCCCAGCCAGTAGACTGGAGATTGCGCTTTGGCGTAGGCAGCCGCCCAGGCGGCCTCATTCGCCGCGTGTGCCGCGCCTTTACCGGGTCGGAGTTCCTCCCGTTCGATCTGCAGCAGCGCCGGCGGAGCATCTGCACCGGCGGGCATGGCTGCCGGGGGCGGGGTCTGCCCTGCGGCGGGACTCACCAACATACTGGAGCCAACCAGCAACAACACGAGGAGTCGACCAACGATTTTCAACATGATTCCTGTCAATCTTCGCCGTACGGACCATGTCGGGCTGGGGAATTCCGCCCGGCGAGTGCCAAGGTTCCGGCTGAGATGCAATGGCGGCGAGTCTACCACCTGCAGAGCTTTTGAGGCATCGCCGTCTTCAAAGTGACGCTGCCATCGATGAACGTGTGCGCTCCTGGCCCGCGGGAGCCGGGATGGGGCGTTACGCCATGACCTCGGCCTCTGGATGGAGTCTGCGGTCCGGACGCACGAAGAACCACGCAAACGCACAGACAAAGGCCACGGCCGCGGCGATATAGAACGCAGACGACCAGCCATAGGTTGCCGCGAAATACGGCGTCAGTGACGCGGTGAGCGCACCGGCGATCTGGGCGCCCGAGTTGAGCATTCCGGACACCACACCGGTATGAGGTCCGGCGTAATCCGCCGCGACGGCCCAGTAGGTGGACTGGCCCAGGTAGAGCGCGCCCGCGCCCCCCGCGAGCGCCAGCACCGCCATGGTGGTGTCCTCGGCATGGCTGCCGATCACGAGGAACCCGGCGGCGAGGAACAGCGTCAGGGCCCCGTACACGCATCGGCCGATGTAAGGGCCTTTGATCCGGCACAGCCAGTCGCTGATCGCTCCGCCGGCGAGGCAGCAGGTCGTCATGGCGATGAACGGCAGCATCGCATAGAGCGCGCTGCTCTTCAGGTTCAGGCCCCGGCCATCCGCGAGGTAGATGAAGAACCACGTGAGAAAAATGAAGGCGACGTAGCCGAACGCGAAATAGGCCACGACCACGAGCCAGACGTCGCGACTGGTGAAGATCCGGCGCCACGGTACCGGCGGCCTCGCGCCGCTCGCGGGAACCGGCAGGCCCGCCGTGATGTGCGCCAGCTCGCCTGCCGACACGCGGCGGTGTTCCTGCGGCGTGTCGCGCGCCACGATATACCAGACCGCGCCCACCACCAGGCCGATGGCCGCCGAAAAGTAGAACGCCGCGCGCCAGCCATAGGCCACCATGATGCCGGTGACGATCGGGGGGGTGAAGCCGGCGCCGAATCCGACCCCGCCGAACACCCAGCCATTGGCCCTGCCGCGCTCAGTCGACGGAAACCAGGCGGCTATGAACTGGTTGGCGGAGGGATACGCGACGGCCTCGCCCATGCCCAGCACGAAGCGGACCGCGATCAGCATCCAGAGCGCTCCGGCCATGCCCGGTGGCACGAGCGTCGTGGCGACGCTGAACACACCCCACCACACGATGCCGAGCGTCAGCGTCAGGCGCGGCCCCACCCGGCCGACGATCCACCCGGCCGGAATCTGAAAGGCCGCATATCCGAGCAGGAAGGCGCTGAATATCCATCCCAGCTCGATCTTGCCGATGCCGTAGTCCTTCGCGATCGAGAGGCCTGCGATGGAGATGTTGGTCCGGTCCAGATACACAATGGCGCTGATCACGAACACCCACATGATGAGGAGGTAGCGGACTTTGGACTTCATCATGGTCTGTGGCAGCTGACCGGCACGGAGGTGGTCGGGTAGTCGAACGGCGCCGGAATCTTACACCGGCACTTGCCGTCTCGGACACTGGCGTTCGCGACAGGCATCTCGAGCGTGAACACGAGTGGCAGCCGGCGAGAGCGCGGGCTCACAGCCGCGGTACAGAGCACGGCGAGAGGACTCGACATATGAATGACATCACGTTCGGGCATTTCCTCGGACGCGTCACAGCGACGCACGTCACCACGTACTTCGTGGCGGGGCTGCTCGCGTACACACTGCTCGACTATCGGATGTTCCTCGCGTTTTCCGTGCTGCTTACCGCATGGTGCCGGAGGCCGACCCGGGCCTGGGGCATCGTGCTCGGGAGCCTCGCTGGGCTGGCAGTGCTCTTGAGCCTGGCCGGGGTGCTGGTGCGCCCCTAAACGTAGGGCGGGGCTTGAGCCCCGCCAGACTTCAGAAACCGAAACACAGGATGTTCGGACCCGCGGCGACCGCGATGTATTGCTGGCCCCCGACCGCAAACGTCATCGCCGACGCCTTCATCCGCACGTTCGTCGGAAACTGCCACAGCGTCCGTCCGTCCCGCTGATCGACAGCCATGAAGCCGCCGTTCGGCTGGCCGTAGAAGATCAGTCCGCCGGCGGTCGCCAGCACGCCGCTCCAGGTCTTGGCGCGGGCCGCCCCTGGCTGCGGCACCTCCCACGCCACGTCGCCGGTCTCGATGTTCAGCGCACGCAGGAACCGCTGCCCGGACTCATTGGGATAGCCGCCGGGTGCGTCGCCCACGCATTCTTCCAGCGCGAGAACGTAGTACAGCCGCGTCTCTGGTGAGAATGCGGTGGACGACCAGTTGGCCGCATCCCCCGGGCAGCCGCGAGGGTCCTTGATCACCGGGCGCCCGTCGGGCCCGATGCTCGACGCCCAGTCCACGCGGCGCAGGAAGGGCTTCGCCAGCAGCAGCCCGCCGTTCGTGCGATCGATCACATAGAAAAATCCATTCCGATCGGCGTGGAGGAGAAGCCGGGACGGCGCGCCCCGGTAGACGGTGTCGACGAGGACGTTGGGCTCCGTCGCATCCCGATCATTGAGGTCGTGGGGCGTGAACTGGTAATGCCACTTCATTTCGCCGGTCCTGGCGTTCAGGGCGAGCACGCAGTTCGTATAGAGGTTGTCCCCCTGCCGGTCGGCGTCGTCGGAATCGGGCCATGGGTTCCCTGTAGCCCAATAGAGCGTATCGGAGGCGGCATCGTACGAGCCTGTCAGCCAGGTGGACGCGCCACCCGTGACCGGTTCGCGGCCTTGCCAGGTATCGCTCCCGGGCTCACCACGCCGGGGCACGGTCCATGTCCGCCACACCACGGCGCCTGTGTCCGGGGCGAACGCGGCGACGAATCCCCGGATGCCGTGATCCGCGCCGGCAACGCCCGCCACGACTGTGTCGTGAACGATGAGCGGAGCGATCGTGCCGCCGTAATGCTGACCCGTGCTGTCGGGCGCCATTGGCATGTCCCATAACAGTCTGCCGCTGGCGCGGTCCAGTGCGAGCAGGTGCGCATTGTCCGTGACGAAGAACACTTTGTCGCCGAGCAGCGCCACACCGCGGTTCGTGCCCAGCCTGGCGTCGCCGACCATGCCGGAGCTCGGTGGGCGCGAATACTGCCAGAGCGAGGCACCGGTGAGCGCGTCGATGGCGAACACCTGGTTCGGTCCCGTGACGTACAGCGCGCCGTCGGCCGCGAGCGGGGTCGTCTCGAGGCCGAAGTACTGGAGCGGGAACACCCATTTCAGCTTGAGGCCAGACACGTTCTCCGTCGTGATCTGCTGGAGCGGACTGTACCGGTTGCCGGAGTCCGAGCCGTTGTAGGTGCGCCAGTCGCCGGGCTGCGGCGGGCCCCACGTGGTCGGGCCCGCCCTCGGATCGAGCGGGGCCGGCTTCGTGATGGTCTCCGCGTTGAGGCGCAGGACGTATCGGGCCAGCGTCGCGCGGTCGCCCGGTGCGAGGTCGGCGAAGGAGGGCATGCCCAGGGCCGCGTCACCTCGCGTGATGAATGCGGCGAGCTGGTCCGCCGACTGGTCCGCTACCCGGGGGTTCATCGCAAGTGCGGGCCCCTTGGCGGTGCCCAGGCCTTCGTCCCCATGGCAGCCGGCGCATTGCAGCGCGAAGATGGGTGGGGCCTGCACTTGCGCGGAGGCCGCCGGCACCAACGCGCCGGGTCCCGGTGCGGGCGGGGCGTCGGCGCGACTCTCGATGCGGACGACCCCGCCGGCGAGCAGGACGACCGTCAACGACCAGCGGACGATTCGCGCGCGCATTACGAGTCCTCGGGAATGCAGGGAAAACACATCACTTCCGCCATGAGAAGAGCAGCCCGGACCACGTCGTGTCGATGGCGCAGACTTTCCGGTCCACGAGCCCGTGGGGCAGGATAACCTCGCGCAGGACGTTCTCCGTCACGTCCGTCTTCACGCCCGACGCTTTCTTGGGCCACGCCACCCACAGGCTGCCCTCGCCTCGAGCGGGCATCACCCTCGGCAGGTCCCCGGCCAGTTGACGACGGGACGTGACGAACCAGATGGTGAGGTCGCGTGGCCCGCCGAGCCCGCGCCGCAGCGACGCGCCCGCCGGCAGAGCACCGAGCGTCGCCGCGAAGTCCACCGGCGCACCCACGGTGGCGACGCGCGCATGTTCTTTGATCTCGAGCTTCTTCGGCAGTGGCGTGCCCGAGTACCCGGTCTGATGGGCAGGACGACGGGCCCTGCTGTGACGAGTGCGCGCAGGCAAGTCGTGCGGCAATCCTTCCCCTAAAGCAGAACATCAGCGTCGCCTTCCGCCGTCGCGCCTGGCGGCGGGGCTGAAGCCCCGCCCTACGTACGGCGTTTGTGTTCCGCCCACGCAGCATGGCCGGCGCGAGTCGGCCGCGGCTAGAACTTCAGGATGTCGTCCCAGCCCTTTCGGTAGTCGCGCCTGATGAACTGGTCGGCTTCCGCTGCGCCCTTCGCTCGCATGGTCGTGTAATCCCACTCGAGCTTCCTGCCCGTGCGATACGCGACGTTGCCCAGGTGATTCGACTCGGTCGTCCACCCGGAGTACTGGAAATTCGAGCCCGGGACCGGCCCCACGCCCTTCGCATAGTTCACCCACTCCACCCAGTGCCCCGGGGAGCGCGGCAGCATTTCAGGCGGCGCCTGAAAGTCCTTGAACTTTTCTTCCGGCAGCAGCTTCCCGTTCCCGAGCAGCATGCCGTGGTCGCCGATGAACAGCTGGGAACGGCCACCCCACTCGGGTACCCAGCCGGGCGGTTTGCTGTCGCCCTGATGCCAGACGAGTTTGACGGGCGGCGCGCCCGACGGTGACGCGGGGAACTCGTAAGTGACCGTCATGGTCGCGGGCGCAAGCTCCTTGTGCGCCACGGGCCCGTTGGGCGACGTCGCTTCGATCGTCAGCGGCTGCTTGATGTCGAGGACCGTGTACGGCACGTCGTTGTCGTGGCTGCCGAGATCGCTCATCGTCCCGTTTCCGAAGTCCCACCACCGGTACCAGCGCGGACCGGGGAAGTACGTCTCATGGTAGGGCCGCGCAGGAGCGGGCCCGAGCCAGAGGTCGAAGTGGTTCGACGGCGGGATGGGCATCTCCTCCTTGAAGCGGTCCACGATCTGGATGCCGTTATAGAACCCGTGCGGCTTGTCGAACTTCTCGGCGGAGGCCGCATCCTGGAGCCCCCACGCGCGGTCCACCCAGACGTGCACTTCGCGCACCGGCCCGATGACGCCCGTCATCAGGATCTCCTTGATCGTGCGGCGCATGGGCGACGCGTGGCCCTGGTTGCCCATCTGCGTCGAGAGCTTCGGATACTTCGCCGCGGTCTCACGAATGAGGCGGGCTTCCGAGATGTTGTAGGTAAGGGGCTTCTCGCAATACACGTGCTTGCCGTGCGTCAGGGCCAGGTATGTCGCGAAGGCATGCGTATGCTCCGCGGTCGCCACGACCACGGCGTCGAAGGCGTCCGGACGGTCGAAGACACGCCGCAGGTCGTTGAACCGTTTCGCCCGAGGGTACTGCTGGGAGGCCGCGTCGATCGCTTCGTCGTTCACGTCGCAGAGCACGACGACGTTCTCGTCGGGGTGCGGGGCCGCCGGAGGACCGGCCGCGGCGCCGCGGCCACGGCCTGCGGGCTCGCCCGCGCCCCCCCGCCCGGCCGGCAGGGTGAGCTCGC
>JANMCN010000150.1:0-1895 GCA_031361295.1 Acidobacteriota bacterium
CGCCCTGCGGCGTGTCGCTGCAGCCGTTGATGATCGCACTGCCCATCATCAACAATGCAACGGCGCCAGCGGTTTTCATGCCTTCGAGGTGTCCTCTTCCCGAATGCGCTCCCCGATCTCGAGATCAGCGTTGGTGATCAATCCACCTGCTTCGCTCTGTACTTCTGTCAGAAACTCGTCGCGGGTCATGGATTTCTTCAGCTTCAAGCATTACGCATGTAGGAGCAACGCCCGTTTTTGTAGATGTGTCATCCGATCAAAACATAAATCCTGCCAGTCATCGCGATGTCTCCTTGGCGCACGACGCACGGTGAGTCCAACCGGTGTGCTGGGTGCCGTGAGCCATCTGACAACCGACGGATCGTGGTGGGAAGCGTCCATCGACGTGGCGTACTCCACCCGCAGCAAGGAATTTCTTGTCGTCTGGCAGGCGGCGGGCATTCGCGCGCAGCGGGTCGGCCTCGACGGCGCCGTCCTCGACGCGAATATTTTTGTCACCGGCACCGATTACCATCGGGATCCGTCGGTGGCCTACAACCCCATCACCAACGAGTTCATGGTGGTCTACGCGGGAGATGATGGTGTGAGCCCCTATGTGGCTGCGCGCCGCGTCCCGGCCGGGTCGAGCGCGCCCCTTACCACTACGCAAACCCTGATCAACCGGGCGAGGGGCACCTACATCACCGAGGTCGCTTATAACCCGTCCACCAACCGATATCTGGCGGCGTGGTACCAGGGCGGAACGTTTGGCCGCCTCCTGGACTCCGCGGGCAATCTCGTCTCGGACGTGCTCCCGCTCGCGACGCGGTTCACTGCGTACGACGCGCTCGGCATCGAGTACAGCGCCGCCAGCGGAACCTTCATGATGGTGTCGCACGACGCCCTGAGCCTGCAGGACGGGGCTACGGAACTGAGTGGGCCGGGTGCGGTGCCGGGCATTGGCTTTGTGGCCACCGACACTCCCACATTGAAGGGAAACTACTTTCCAAAGATTGCAGTCAGAGCCGACAAGGCGGAGTGGCTCATGTCCACCGCCACGGACTTCTCGCGGACCACGGTCCAGCGGCTGCAGTCCACGGCGACGGGTGGCGCACCGTATGTTCCCCCACCGCCGCCCTGCGTCGCGACACCGGGCGTCAGCAGCGTCAGCCTGATGCACGGCGCGGTGACGTTCCCGATCAACGTCACCGCCGTTTCGACCTGTGCGTGGAGCGCGTCGAGTGCGACCCCCTGGCTGCAGATTTCTTCGGGGGGCACCAGCACCGGAAACGCGAGCGTCGGCATTTCAGCGCTTCGGAACACCTCTCCGAGCCCGCGAACGGGGTCAATCGTCATCGCCGGTCAGACGATCCCGGTGCAGCAGGCCGGATTCGTGAAGGCAGCGGTCCACGATCTGAACGGCGACGGCATGTCCGACCTCCTCTGGCAAAAGCAGACGACCGGGGAGCTGGCGGTCTGGACATTGCGAGGCAACAGTGTGCTGGCCACGTTGCCGCTCAGCATCCCGTCGGCCGGGGACCCCGACTGGAAGGTCGCCGGCACGGGCGACCTCGACGGCGATGGCAATGCGGATATCGTCTGGCAGCACGTCTTCGGCTACGTCGCCGTCTGGAAGCTCCTGGGCACCACGGTCGCCAGCACCGAGTTCCTCAGCATCTCGCGCGTCGCCGATCCGGACTGGAAAATCCGCGCGATCGGTGATCTCAATGGCGATGGCCGCGCGGATATCGTGTGGCAGCACGACACGAACGGAACCCTCGCCGTGTGGCTGATGAACGGCAGCGTCGTGCAGAACACGCTCCTCCTGAGCGTGCCGACCATGCCCGACCTGCACTGGAAAATCGTCGGCGCCGCGGACCTGAACCGGGACGGCATGGCGGACCTCGTCTGGCGCA
>JANMCN010000159.1:0-12908 GCA_031361295.1 Acidobacteriota bacterium
AGCAGCAACACGCCGAACAGCACCCGGAGGGGCAGCAGGATCGTCCAGATCACGGCCTTGAACACCGCCACGACCACGATGGCCACGGCAAACACCGCACACAGCAGCAAGATCAGGCCAGCCAGCTCGATCATGGTTCGCTCCCGGCCGCCAGAAAGGCGAGCCTAAGCGGATTTACGCCGGGCGTTCTCGAGAAGTTCCGGCGTCCTGAGCTGGTCGACGGTGCCGCGCGGAGCGTCAGGCCCCAGGTACGGCTGCGTCCGGCCGACGAGCACGTCGAGGCTGCGGACGACCTTCGAGTGTCGCCCCCCGGCGCGGAGCTTGGGCAGGTTGAAGAACAGGCAGAAGCCGACGAAGAGCAGGAGGAGGAACAGGGTGCTGACCGCCAGCCCCTCCACGGTGCCGAGGGCCCCGGTCAGCAGTGCTATTCCTTCGTGCCGCTGCGCGTGACGCCTTCGTAGTTGGTCGGCAGGGTGTAGTGGATGACGCCCGTGCGGACCTCCTCCATCGCGACGCGTTCGAGCTTGTGGTGTCCGGACGTCACCGTGCCCCGTTCGAGGCGCGGCAGTGCGCCGCGGCGAAGCTGCTTCGCGCGCTGCGCCGCGACGTCCACAAACAAAAACCGGCTCGTGATCGGCTGCGCCAGCCCGGTGCCGAGCGCGTCCGCCGCGTCGTCGTCTTGGGAATCGTGATTGGCCATGACCCCCTAGCCTACCCGAAATCGGGCAGGTTTCCCACTACTACTCACCACCGTCCACCTGGATCTGCCGGGGCCGGCTCTCTTCCCGCATCGGCAGCGTCACCGTGAGCACCCCGTCTCTGTACTCGGCGCGTACACGCGCGGCGTCGATCGTGGCCGGGAGCGTAAAGGAGGCGGGAAAACGGCCCATAGGCCCGCTCGAGCCGGTGATACGACTCATCCTTCACCCCTTCGTCGGGGCGACGGGACCCGCGGACCGTCAGGACATTGCTGTCGAACGTCAGGTCGATATCCTCACGCTTCAGGCCGGGGACATCGGCCTTGATCACGAGCTCCCGACCTCCGTTTTCGTAGATGTCGACCACGGGGGCCCAGGCCCCGGGATTCGCCTCTTCGTGATCGCGGCCGTGCGGAACGCCCCAGATGCGGTTCATCCGTTCCTGCATCGTTGCGAGCTCCCGGATGACGTTCCAGGGAGCGGACGGGGCGGTCGTGCTTCCGGGTCTCATGTGCCTCTCCTCGAAGGAAAATCCGAAACGGCCGGCGCGCCGGGCGCCGGGCCATTCCGGAAGAATGTGGGTTCCCTTTCCTCAGTCGCCAACCGTGATCTGCTTGGGCTTGGCTTCGTCCCGCTGCGGGAGACGAACTGTGAGGACGCCGTCCTTGTACGACGCCGTAATCTGCGCGGCGTCGACCGTGGCCGGGAGCGTGAATGAGCGGCTGAAGCCGCCGTAAAACCGTTCCATTCGCTGGAAGCGATCACGCGCGACCTGCTCATCGACCTTGCGCTCACCTGAGAGGGTCAGCACATTGTTCTCGAACGTGAGCCCGATCTCCTCCCGCTTCATCTCGGGCAGTTCGGCCTTGATGATGACTTCGTGCTGAGCCGTCTCGTAGATATCGACCGCCGGCACCCAGCTGCGGGAAAATCCCTCGCCATAGAAATTGCTGAACATGTGATTGAGCCGGTCCACTTCCATCGACGCGAGCTCACGAGCCGGATCCCAACGAACCAGAGCCATGACCTGACCTCCTTGAAAAGCCCGTCGAGGGCGCTCCTTTCGACGTTGAATATACGATCGATATTAGTTGTTGTCAAGCAAGTAATATGATGCTCAATAACTCATATGCGTTACGAACCCATCGGTCTCCCCGTATCGAGGTCCAGATCAAACTGGGAGTCGGCCTGGAGAGCAGCCGTAGAACTGGAAACTGGAAACTGGAAACTGGGAACTGGAAACTGGGAACTGGGAAACGAGAAACTCCCGACTGCCCCCAGATCTGACCCCCGGCTGCGATCGCCCTTGCTAGAATACGCAGTGGTGGCGCGCATCTTCCTGGAACGCGGCGATCAGCTCCCTCCCGACGAGGACTTGCGGCGGGTGTTCGAACGGCTCCGTGCCGGCGCGGAGCCGGCGGATCTGAGCGGCGAATGCACCCCGCCTCTCGATGTGGTCGAGACCGCGCAGGGGCTCGAAATCGTGATGGACCTCCCCGGCGTCAGGGTCGGCGATCTCACCGTTCTCTTCGTCCGCAATACGCTCATGATCATGGGGCGCAAGCCGCCAGGCGGCTGCGATCAGCCGGGGGCCGCCTTTCACCTGGCCGAGCGCGCGTTCGGGCGATTCGCCCGGGCCGTGCGCGTGGCTGGGGCCTTCGACGCCGGACGTGCGGACGCGACGCTCCGGGCCGGCGAGCTGCGCGTGACGCTCACGCGCATCGACGAACGGCGCGGCGCCGAGCTCCGCATCACCGTGCGGGCCGACTGACCGTGCGGATTCTTTTCGTCGGCGACATCTTCGGAAAACCCGGCCGCGAGATCGCGCGCCGCGCCGTCCCTGCCCTGGTCGAGCACCGCGCGATTGATTTCGTCATCGCGAACGTGGAGAACTCCGCCGCCGGATTCGGTGTGACCGGGGACATCGCCGACACGATCCTCAGCTACGGGGTCGACGTCATGACGACGGGCAATCACGTCTGGGACAAGAAGGAAGTGCTGGACTACTTCCCCCGCCAGCCGAAGCTGTTGCGTCCCGCCAATTTTCCTGCGGGCGTACCCGGCCGTGGCAGCTACGTCGGCCGGACCCGCACGGGTGAGCCCGTCGGGGTCCTCAACCTCATGGGCCGGATCTTCATGGCGCCGCTCGACGATCCCTTCGCCGCAGCTCTCCGCGAGATCGAACAGCTCCGGGCCAGGGCGCGCGTCATCATCGTGGATTTCCACGGCGAGGCGACGTCGGAGAAGATCGCGATGGGGTGGCACCTCGACGGGCGTGTGACCGCAGTGTTCGGCACGCACACGCACGTCCAGACCGCCGACGAGCGGATCCTCCCGAAGGGCACCGCGTGCCTGACCGACACGGGCATGACCGGCCCGCACGACTCCATCATCGGCGTCACGGTTGAGGCCGCCCTGAGCCGGTTCGTCAATGCCATGCCGTCCCGCTTCGAGTCCGCCACCGGGCCCGGACGCCTCAACGCCGTCATCGTCACGGCCGATCTCGCCACCGGGAAGGCCACCGCGATCGAGCGCCTGAACCTGTCCGCGCAGGAGGTCGACGCGCTCGCGACCCCTGCGCGCTGACGCCATGTCGGACCTCTTCTCGCTCCCCTTCGAAGAAGAACGCAAGCCGGCAACCGCGCCGCCGCCACGGCGTCGCGTGGTGACAGTTTCCGAGCTGACGGCGGCGATTCGAGATTGTCTCGAGACCGGCTTCGGCGACATCTGGGTGGACGGCGAGATTTCAAACTGCCGCCTGTGGAACACCGGGCACCTGTACTTCACGCTCAAGGACGGCGGCGCGCAGATCAAGGCGGTGATGTTCCGGTCGGCCGTGCGGTCTCTCAGGTTCAAGCCGGAAGACGGCCTCCACGTGATCGCCCGCGGACGACTGGGCGTGTACAGCCCCAAGGGGGAATACCAGCTGGCCTGCGAGCACCTCGAGCCGCACGGCCTCGGCGCGCTCCAGCTCGCGTTCGATCAGCTGAAGCGGAAACTGCAGGCCGAAGGGCTGTTCGATCAGGCGCGCAAACGGCCGCTGCCCGCGCTCCCGCGCCGGATCGGCATCGTCACGTCGCTCGACGGCGCGGCCATCCGCGACATCATCAAGGTGCTGAAGCGGCGGCACCCGAATGCGCACCTGCTCATCCGTCCGACGCGCGTGCAGGGCGAGGGGGCCGGCGACGATGTGGCGCGCGCGATCAGGGCCATCGTGAAGGTCGCTCGGATCGACGTCGTCATCGTGGGGCGCGGAGGGGGATCGATTGAAGATCTCCAGGCGTTCAACCACGAAGCTGTGGCCCGGGCGATTGCGGCGTCGCCCGTGCCCATCATCTCCGCGGTCGGGCACGAGAGCGACGTGACCATCGCGGACTTCGTCGCGGACCTCCGCGCGCCGACGCCGTCCGCGGCCGCCGAGATGGTCGTCTCGGCGAAGGATGATTTCTGCTCGCGCATCGATCGGCTCTCGCACCGCCTGCACACGACCGCCTCGGCGGGACTGCAGCGCCGCCGGGCCGCCGTGCATGGGCTCACCAGCCGGCGCGGGCTCGCGGGCTGGCCGACCCGCCTCGCGATGCGCGGCCGGCATGCGGCGGAGCTCACTCATCAGCTGCGGCGGGCCGCCGTCGCAGGTCTTGCCCGCCGCGAGCGCGGATACCGCGCCGTCCGGCTGCGGCTCGAATCGCGTGATCTGCGCCACCGCCTCGGCCTCATCAGGACCAGGCTCGCGGCCGCGCAGAGCGGCCTGCGGGCGGCGTCAGGCAGGTCTCGCCACCGGGCGGAATCTCGTCTATCCTCACTGGCCGGGCGTCTCGGCAGCCTCAGTCCGCTGGCGGTGCTGGCCCGCGGATACGCGGTCTGCTGGAACGACGACCGCACGGCAATCATCCGCTCCGCCGATGCCGTCGCTCCGGGCGCCCGCGTCCATGTCACACTGCACGACGGTGAGCTCGAGTGCGAGGTGCGGCGTCGCGAGTAGGCATCGGAACTGGGCACCGGGCACTGAAAGCAGATCGCTGTAGTGAAACGAACCGAATGTGACTGACCCGACCATCAAGGATTTTGAATCGGCCATTGCCGAACTCGAAGCGCTCGTGAGGACGCTCGAGGACGGAGACCTGGCGCTGGAAAAATCGCTGGAGCTGTTCGAGCGCGGCGTGCAGCTCTCGCGCTTCTGCCACTCGAAGCTCGAGGAAGCGGAGCGGCGCGTCGAGATTCTCAACGAGCGGGGAGAAGTCCGCCCCGCTCCCGCGGCGCTCGTCGCTGACATCGACGACGGCGACAAGATCCGGTGATCACGGACGGTCCGGACGCGGCGACGCTGGTCCGGTGGATCGAGTCCCGGCGCCAGGCCGTGGAGGCGGCGCTCGAACGCTACGTCCCCGCGCCAGGTACGGCGCCCGCCGATCGCCGCGCGCCCGCGATCATCGCCGAGGCGATGCGCTACAGCCTCCTCGGCGGCGGCAAGCGTCTGCGGCCCCTGCTCGCGATCGGCGCCGCCGAGGCCGTGGCCGATCGTTTCGGACGCCCCGTCGACGAGGCGTTGGATCTCGCCCTGCCCGCGGCGTGTGCGCTCGAGTTCATCCACACCTATTCCCTCGTGCACGACGACCTCCCCGCCATGGACAACGACACCATGCGCCGGGGCCGTCCCACGGCCCATATCGTCTTCGGCGAAGGCCTCGCGATTCTGGCGGGCGACGCGCTGCTGACAGACGCCTTCTCCCTGCTCGCGCGCGAACCGTCGCAGTCGGCCCTCCTCGGCGCGGCCGAACTGGGCCGGCGCAAGCTCGAAGCGATCGCGATCGTGGCCGAGGCCGCCGGAGCCGCCGGGATGGTCGGCGGACAGACGCTCGATCTGCTGGCGGTCCGGCCGGACACGCCGACACTCGATGCCGGCGGCCTCCGCGAGATGCATATGCGGAAGACCGGGGCGCTCATCATCGCCTCGGCGCTCGCCGGCGCAGTCATGGGCGGGGCGACACCGGACCAGATGGAAGCGATCGGCCGATATGCGCTCCAGGTGGGCCTGGCCTTCCAGATTGTGGACGACATCCTCGACGTGGAGGGGGTGGAAGCCGAGATCGGCAAGACCCCCGGAAAGGATGCCGCAGCCGGTAAGCCCACCTATCCGGCGCTGTACGGCCTCGACGAATCGAAGCGCCTGGCGGCCGAGTGCGTGACGCGCGCCATCGGCGCGCTCGACGCCGGCGGCCTGTCCGGGCAGCTCCCGGCGATCGCGCGGTGGGTCGTCGGCCGCTCCAAGTGAAAAACGGTCTCCGCCTCGACATGCTCCTCGTCGAACGCGGCCTCGCGGCGTCGCGGGAGCGCGCACGCGCCCTCATTCTCGCCGGGGACGTCCGCGTCAATGGCCAGCCGGTCACGAAAGCCGGCACCGCGGTGGCCCGGGACGCGGCCCTCACCGTTGTCGTACCGGACCATCCGTACGTCGGCCGCGGAGGGGTGAAGCTCGCGCACGCGCTCGACGTCTTCGGCATAGCCGCCAAGGGACGGCTCGCGCTCGATATCGGCGCGTCCACCGGCGGGTTCACCGACGTCCTGCTGCAGCGGGGTGCGGCGCGCGTGGTGGCGCTCGATGTCGGACACGGGCAGCTCGACTGGAAGATCCGCAGCGACCCGCGCGTGGACGTGGTCGAGCGCATGAACGCCCGCGCCCTCACCCCCTCTATGCTGCCCGGCTCCGTGACAGCGTTCGACGTCGTGACCATCGACGTCTCCTTCATTTCTCTCCGCCACATCCTCCCGGTCGTGCCACCGCTGCTCCGCCCCGGCGCGGACGTGGTCGCGCTCGTCAAGCCGCAGTTCGAAGCGGGCCGGGCCGAAGTCGGCAAGGGCGGCGTCGTTCGGGACGCGGCGGTCCGAGACCGGGTCGTCGGCGACATCGTCTCTGCGGCGGATGCGCTAGGATTGGTGCGCTTCGGCTTGGCCGAATCGCCAATCGTGGGGATGGAAGGGAACGTCGAGTTCCTGCTCTACCTGCGGCAGGTTCACTGAGCATCAGGACACGGGCCGCTTCATGTCAATCACACGCGTAGGTCTCGTTGCGAAGACTGGAGTGGAAGCCGCTGCGGGCGTCCTGGCGGATCTGGCCGGATGGCTCGACGCCCGGAGCGTCCGACCTGTGTTCGAGACCGAAACGGCCCTCCTGGCCGGGCTGCCTCCAGGCCGCGCGACGGTTTCGCGGGACGACCTCCCGCGGGAGTGCGACCTGATTGTGGTGCTCGGCGGGGACGGATCGCTCATCGGCATGGCCGGCCGCATCGCGGAGGCCGGCGTCGACGTCCCGATCGTCGGTGTGAACTTCGGCAACCTGGGATTTCTGACCGAGATCACGCTCGAGGAGCTCTATCAGTCGCTCGAGTCGGTGATCGACGGCACCGCCGTCATCGAACAGCGCATGATGCTGCGCGCGCGGACGATGCGCGACGGCGAACCGTACGCCGAACGGCTCGCGCTGAACGACGTGGTGATCACCAAGGGCGCGCTCTCGCGGATCATCGATCTCGCCGTCGCGATCGGCGACCAGCCGGTCATGCGGATGCGCGCGGACGGCCTCATCATCGCGAGCCCCACCGGTTCCACGGCCTACAACCTGGCGGCCGGCGGACCGATTCTGCATCCGGAAGTCGACGCCCTGCTGCTGACCCCCATCGCGCCGCACATGCTCACGAATCGCCCAATCGTGCTCCCGGGCGCCTCCGAGGTGCGGATCCAGTCGGCCATGAACGGCGCCAACGACGAAGTGTTCGTCACGTTCGACGGCCAGTCGGGACACGCACTCGACGACGGGGACATCATCCTCGTGAGCCGGGCCGAACGCCCCCTCCGCCTGATCCGCGCATCGAGCCGGACCTACTTCGACGTGCTCAGGCAGAAGTTGAAGTGGAGCGAACGCTAGATCGGGGATCGGGAATTCGGAATTCGGGATTCGGGATCGGGAGGAAGGCACTAAAACAGGGGACTGGAAACTGGAAGCTGGAAGCTGGAAACTGGAAGCTGGAAACTGAAAATCTGACCTGCGTCGTCTGAGCGCTACTTCCTGAACGGCCTCACCTGGAATTCGAATACGTTGTGATTGTGTTCCGCGAGTGTTGACGCGAACGCGTGCGTCCCGTCGTTCCGGCTGACGAAGTAGACATACGGGGCATCGGCTGGAGCGGCGGCGGCCTCGAGCGACGCGCGCCCCGGCGACGCGATCGGGCCGGGAGGCAGCCCGGCATACCGGTACGTGTTGTAGGGCGAATCGACGTGCAGATCCTCGCGCGTGAGGTTGCCGTCGTAACGGCCGGCTCGTTCGAGTGCGAAGATGACCGTCGGATCGCACTGCAATCCCATCCCCGTCTTCAGCCGGTTCGAGTACACCGCCGCCACGAGGGGGCGCTCCTCGGCCTTCCCCGTCTCCTTCTCGACGATGGACGCGAGCGTGACGAGCGCGCGCACGTTCAGCCCCCGCGCGGCCGCGCGCGCGCGGAGCTCCGGCGTCAAGGCTTTCTCGAACCCACCCACCATCCGCGCGACGAGGAGCGCGGCCGTGGCATGTCGCGGCAACGCATAGGTATCCGGGAACAGGTAGCCCTCGAGGTCGCGGGCGCCCGGATCGAACGAGGCGGCCAGTGCAGGGTTCGTGGCGGCGGCCACGAAATCAGCCGCGGGTCCGAACCCCTTGGCTTCAAACAGCTCGCTCATCTGCTTGATGGTGAGCCCTTCGCGAAAGGTAATGGGCAGCAGGTACACGTCGCCGCGCGCAAGCTTCGCAATCACTTCGGTCACGGTCATCGGCCGATCGAACCGGTATTCGCCGGCCTGGAGATGACGCCCTGAGCCGCGGCGCGCGAGCTCGACACGAAAGGTGAATCGGTCACGGACCACGCCGGCATCGACGAGGCGCCTGCCGATTGACGACGGACCCGCTCCCTGCGGGATCTGGACGAACTGTTCCGGCTCGCCGTACCCCTTGAACGGCCGCGACAGGCCGTACCAGCCCCAGGTCCCCAGCAGGACCGCGGCAAGCACCAGGATGGCCAGAGTCCAGCCGATCACGCGCGTCACGATGGATCCTCCTCGTCCGGCACGTCACCGTCCCTGGCCGACGCGCGTGTCTGGCCGTCGAGATAATCCTGGAGGATGATGGCGGCCGAGGCCGCATCGAGCAGCCGCTTCCGTTTTCGCCAGTCCTTCTCGCGGCGCGCCAGCAGGCTTTCCGCCTCACGACTGCTGAGCCGTTCGTCCTGGAGCACGACTGGACACTCGACGAGCGTCCGGAGCCGCGCGACGATCCGCTCCACGGCGGCGGTCTGATCCGTCGGCTCGCCGTTCAGCCGCCGCGGGTAGCCGACGACGATCGCGGACAGCCCGTCGTCCTCGGCCGTGAGCACCGCGGTCTCGGCCGCGAGCACGGCGGCGACACGGGCGGCATCGGCTCCTCCGGCGATGGCTTTCCATGGGCGCGCGAGCATGCCGGTCGCATCTGACAACGCAAGACCTATGCGCCGGCGGCCGTAATCGATTCCGAGAGCGCGCACCCACAAGAGCGTACACCAGCCGGCGGAATGAGTCGCTGGATTCGCCTCGAGAACCGCGTCAATTATGTCGTCCGCATCCGCGGGCAGTTCCGGGAGAACGCAGACCGGGAGACGGGGCTATGATTGTGCGACGACGGCCGGCGTGCTGAGCGCCAGCCGTCCCGTGTCGCGGCAGGAGGTTTCGCTCATGGACATCGCGCCGACCGTCATGAAGTCTTTCGGCGTCCCGATTCCGGGGGAGCTCGATGGGCAGCCGCTCGTCTAGGCGGACGCCGGTCGCCACCGCGCTCATGGTGCTCGGGGGTGTCGTGCTCCTGGCGCAGGCCCCTGCCGACCGGGCCCGCGCGCAGGCGCCCGCGCAGCGCGCCGCGGAGCGGATCCGATCGCTGCAGCGGGAATCCGATGCGCTCGCCGTGCAGGAAAAGACGCTGCTCGTGGAGCTGCGCACGCTCGAAGTCGAGCGGCAGTTGAAGATCGAGCAGCTCGCGTCGGTCGAGCGCGACGTGCGCGAGACCGAGGAGCATCTGCGATCGGCCGCGGCGCGCACGGCCGCACTGCGACGCGACGCCGACACGCAGCGTCCGGCCGTCGAGGCGAGGCTCGTGCACCTGTACAAGATGGGACGAGCGGGATACTGGAAGCTGCTGCTGGACGTGGACGACCTGCAGGGAATCGGCAGAGCGTACAGGACGGCGGCCGCCATGAACCAGATAGATCGGGCACGCATTCAGGAACATCAGCACACGCTGGAGGCGCTTGCGCGCGAGCGGCAGGCGCTCGAGGCCCAGGCCGCCAGCCTGTCGCGCTTGCAGTCGCAGGCCGCCAGTGCCCGCGCGGCCATCGAACGCGCCGTCGCCGCACGGACCAGGCTCGTCGACTCGATCGACGCCCGCCGTGACTTGAATGCGCAACTGACGGGCGAGCTCGAAGCGGCGCAGCAGCGGCTGCAGGGGACGGTGGCGCAACTGGGCCCCGGCCGGGCGCCAGCCGCGTTGCCCATCCGCCCCTTCAAAGGCGCGCTGCCGTGGCCCGCAGCCGGCATCGTGACGGGGCGATTCGGCCGACCTCAGCCGACCGCCACCGGACGCGGCGTCGCGCGAACCGGGATCGACCTGTCCCTGGCGGAGGGGCAGCCCGTCAGATCTGTCCACGAAGGCGTCGTCGCCTACGCCGACCAGTTCACCGGCTACGGCAACCTGGTCATCCTCGATCACGGCGACGGCGCCTACTCGCTCTACGGCTACCTGGGTGCGATCGACGTCGCGCGCGGGGACCGGCTCGACGCGCAGATGCGGCTCGGGGCATCGGGTCGGAACCCCAGCGGCAACCCGTCCCTGTACTTCGAGTTACGGGTCGACGGTTCCGCCGTCGATCCCTTACAATGGCTGAAGCGGTGACGGGCGTCTGACCCCGATTGAGGCAGTGCCTCGTCCGCGCGGCAACTTGAGATCTGAACCCACATGACATCCAAGACCCGGCTGTCGGTCCTCCTCCTGTCGACGCCCGTGCTTGCGTTCGTGGTCGTCGGGGGGCTACTGGGCCACGCCTCCGGCCGCACCGGCGACGAGACA
Organism: Acidobacteriota bacterium; assembly: GCA_031361295.1. Taxonomy (GTDB): domain Bacteria; phylum Acidobacteriota; class Vicinamibacteria; order Vicinamibacterales; family 2-12-FULL-66-21; genus JALZOC01. The sequence goes on from JANMCN010000159.1 coordinate 10,816, forward strand.
TACCAGCACCTGCGGGTGTTCCAGGACGTCGTCACCCTCGTCCTCAACAATTACGTCGAAGAGGTGAAGGTCGATCGTGCGATGGAAGGGGCGATGAAGGGCCTGGCGGACGGCCTGGATCCCGACAGCGCGTATTTGAATCCGAAGCAGGTGGCCGACGTCGAAGCGGGTGCGGCGCCACCCGCCGGAGAGATCGGCCTCCAGATGACACGTCAGTACTACTTGCGCGTCATCTCGGCGCGGGACGGATCGCCGGCCGGCAAGGCCGGGCTCCAGACCGGCGACTACGTCCGCGCGATCGACGGGAAGCCCACGCGGGACATGTCGGTGTTGGAGGGCACGCGGTTGCTGCGGGGCGAGCCGGGCTCGAAGGTGGTGCTGACAGTGATCCGGGGCAACGCCGCGGACCCGCACGAAGTCTCACTCGTGCGTGAGCAGGCGACCGGCGGCCTCGTGTCGGGTCGGCTGATCCCTGTCCCCACGGCCGACGCGGCGACAAGCCGCACGTCGGGAGACGCGCCGCTGCTCACGCCGGAGACGGGCTACGTCCGCGTCGCGAGCTTCGCCAACGGCATCGCCGCCGAATTGACCAGGCAGATCGCGGACCTGTCGAAGTCGGGCGCCAAGTCGCTCGTGCTCGACCTTCGGGGCACGGCAGAAGGCCCGCTCGAAAACGGCATCGACGCGGCTCGGCTCTTCGTGAAATCCGGGACGCTGTCGATCCGGGCGGGCCGGGACGGCCAGAACAAGGAAACGTTCGAGGCCCGGCCGGGCGACGGCGCGATCACGCTTCCCGTGCAGCTGCTCGTCACCACCGGCACCTCGGGCGCGGCCGAACTGTTTGCTGCGGCCCTGCGCGACAACCGGCGCGCCGACCTGGTCGGCGAACGGACGCTCGGTCGCGCCGGCCTCCAGCGGCTCGTCAAGCTGCCCGAAGGCCGCGGCCTGTGGCTGACCTATGCGCAGTATTACCGGTCGGCCGCCGGCGCGGGGCAGGCGCAGCCGCAGAAACCCCCGACCGCCTCCACGCCCGATATCGGGACCGGCGGCCGTCCCAATGCGCCGAAAATCGCCGGAGCCGAGCCAATCAATGGCAAGGGCCTCCAGCCGGACGTCAACGTCGACGAACCGGACGTCGTGGAATTCGGCGCCAAGCCGACCTCCGAAAAAGATCCGATTCTCGACGCCGCGCTCGACCGGCTGCGGAAGAAGTCTGCATAGCCAGACCGGCGTCCGGGCGATTGACTCCACTCGAGCCGCTCTGTTAGACTGATCGTTCGGTAAGGCCAGTGTTTTCAAGACATAGGCGCGTAGCTCAGTTGGTTAGAGCGCCTGCTTGACACGCAGGAGGTCAGCGGTTCGAGTCCGCTCGTGCCTACCAACCTTCGCTCACCTGTCGCCGGGAGCGTGAGCTTCGGTTGTCAGGCCACGCGAAGGTTGGGCGCCGAAGCTCAGCGAGCGACGGCGGGCCACCCCAGGGGAAGTTGCGTCCCAGCCACAATGTCCGAGATTTCCGTCACGCTGCCAGACGGCTCCAGTCGTCCTATGCCCGCCGGGTCCACGCCTGGCGACGTGGCGCTGGAGATCTCTCCCGGTCTCGCGAAGGCGGCCATCGGGGCGCTCGTGAACGACCGGCTGGTGGACCTGAACGTGCCGCTGCACGAGGATGCGACGGTCCGGATCGTGACGCCGCAAAGCCCCGAGGCGCTGGGCCTCTATCGCCACAGCACCGCGCACCTGCTCGCGGCGGCCGTGACGAACCTGTTTCCGGGCACGCAGTGCGGGATCGGCCCGGCGACCGACGAGGGGTTCTTCTACGATTTCGTGGTCGATCGTCCGTTCGTCCCTGAGGATCTCGAGGCCATCGAGAAGAAGATGAGAGATCTGGCGTCCGCGGATCTGCCGTACGAGCGGCAGATGTGGCCGCGCGACGAGGCGAAGGCCTTCTTCGGCAGCAAGGGACAGCAGCTCAAGGTGCAGTTGATCGATGAGAAGACCGCCGGCCAGTCCGAGGTCTCGTGCTACACGATCAAGGACCGCGACACGTTCGTGGATTTCTGCGTGGGCCCGCACGTGCCCTCGACCGGCCGGCT
>JANMCN010000168.1:0-17558 GCA_031361295.1 Acidobacteriota bacterium
GTGATGGAGGTCGACAGATTCCGGGTCCTTGTGGTGCGCTCACCGCTCAACGACCCGCTGCCCCTCTGCCTGAACGACCAGAATTTCCAGGGGTCGTCCACGGGTGCGGCCGGCGGATTCTTGCCGCTGTCGGGCCGATACACGAGCCTGAGTCGGTCCCCGAGGGTCGTGGACGTGACGTACCGGACGAGCCCGAGCTTGATGATCTCGGTATACCCCTGGCGCCGCTCGTCTCCCGTCTGGGTCTGTCGCGCGACATACTTGAGCTCGTCGTCGATGTCTTCAAATCGCCCGAGTCCGATGAACTTGAACGTATATTCGGTGCCGCCGCCGGTCGGTTGCGTGGTGACGAGGATGTGGAGCTCTGCCTCCTTGCGGTCGCGGACGTACGCCACGAACGGCACTTCGCGTCGGACGTAATCGAAGTCGCAACTGCCGCAGTCGAGAAAAACCCGCAGCGGCTCCCTCGATCGCGCCGCTTTCGCAGGCTGCCCGATGGCGGCGGCCGGGAGGGCCTGAAGAAGCAGCCAGAAGAGAATCGCGATACGACCAGAGCGAGAAGTGACGACGACCCTATGTACCAGAACGTCCTCGCGGCGGATGATGTGCGCGCCAATTGTACCGCACCGGTACGTGCCGTTGTGCCATGCCCTGCCTGCCCGTTCCGCACGGCGGCTGGCGAGCCGGAGAATCGTCGTGGCATCGCGGCGCCACCGGTCGATTGACACCCCCGAACCGTAACGGCAACAAATGTCACCCCTGAGTCTTTCCCAGACGTGCCGCTGGAGCCGATAATGGATGCCCCGAATGGGAAGGGCGCGCCTTTGGGAACCCTGTCCCCCGGCGCGATCGGACACGAGCGGGCGCTGCTGGAAGTGCTGTTCGACGCCATGCCTCAGCTGGGGTGGACCGCGCAGCCGGACGGATTCATCGATCATTACAACCGCGGGTGGTACGAATACACCGGCGCGACGCCCGAACAGATGGCAGGGTGGGGCTGGCAGTCCGTTCACGACCCCGCACACCTCCCCGCCGTGACCGAAAAGTGGAAGCGAGCCATCGCCGCGGGAGAGCCCGTCGAGTTCGAGTTTCCACTGCGCCGCCGCGACGGTGCCTTTCGCTGGTTCCTGACGAGAGTCCATCCCATTCGCGACGAGTCCGGAACGCTTGTCCGATGGGTCGGCATCAATACGGACATCCATGACCAGCGGATCGCGCACGAGCGCCTGCAGGAGCAACGTGCCCGGTACTTTGCGCTGTTCTCGCAGGCGCCGGTCGCCATCGGCCTCCTGAGCGGACCGACGCACATCGTGGAGCTCGCCAACCCGCTCCTCTGCCAGTTGTGGGGCCGTCGATCCAGCCAGGTGCTCGGCAAGCCGATCGCGGACGCGATCCCCGAAATCAAGGGCCAGGGCTTCGTCGAGTTGCTGGACGATGTCCTGCGGACGGGCGTCCCGCACGTCGGGAACGAAACACCCGGCCTGGTCGACCAGAAGGGTGACGGCACGCTCGAGACGCTCTTCCTCAACTACGTCTACGAGCCGATGCGGAACGAGGCCGGCATCGTGGACGGCGTGGCGGTGATGGCGGTCGACGTGACCACGCAGGTTGTCGGACGTGAGTCAATCGCGCGGCGGGCCAGACAGTCGGATTTCGCGGCGAGCGTCGGGAACGCGCTGACGGGCGGGGAGCCGCTGTCCGTGCAGCTCTCGCGCTGCTGCGAAGCGATGGTGCGGCTGGGGGCCGCGTTTGCACGGATCTGGGTGCACGACGAGGCGAGCGGCGTGTTGGAGCTGCAGGCCAGTGCGGGGCTTTATACGCATCTCGACGGACCGCACAGTCGCGTGAAGGTGGGGCAGTACAAGATCGGGCTGATCGCCGCGGAACGACGGCCGCATCTGACCAACCAGGTCGCCGACGACCCCCGTGTCAGCGATCCCGAATGGGCGCGCCGTGAAGGGCTCACGGCGTTCGCCGGCTACCCGATGATGCTGGGCGACCGTCTCGTCGGGGTCATGGCGCTCTTCGCGCGGGAGCCGCTGAACAGCGAGACGCTGCAGGCCCTCGGCACCGTGGCCAGCCAGATCGCGCTCGCCATCGAACGGGAACAGATCGAACGCTTCCGGGAGCTGTTCATCGGCATGCTCGGGCACGACCTGCGAAATCCGCTCAGTGCCATCCTGATGGGCGCCCAGATCTTGATCGCGAGCCCCGAGGTGCCGGAACGGCCCAGGCGCACGGCCGAGCGCATGCGGCGAAGCGTGCATCGCATGAGCCGCATGGTGGACCAGCTGCTCGATTACACGCGAGCGAGGTCGGCGGGGGGCATTCCCCTCGTCCTGGCCTCCGCCGATCTCGTGGCCATCTGCAGGGAGTCGGCCCAGGAGCTGCAGCAGGCCAACCCGGGGCGGACGCTCACTCTGCACATCACGGCCGGCGGCGAAGGCGATTGGGACGAAGATCGCATGGGACAGGTCTTTTCCAATTTGCTGGGGAATGCCTTCACCTACGGAAAAGCGGACGAAGAGATCCGTGTGACATTTGGTGGCGATGCCAGCGAGATCGTGTGCGAAGTCCTCAGCTTCGGCGTGCCCATCCCGCCCGCGTCGCTCCCTCACATATTCGATCCCTTCCGCCGGGTGACCCAGGTCAAGACCTCCACGACCACGGGTCTGGGCCTCGGGCTGTTCATCACCAGGGAAATCATTCACGCGCACGGCGGGACGATTCGGGTCACGTCGTCAGCCCTCGATGGGACGTCGTTCGTCTTTGCGGTGCCCCGGCGGCGCGCGGAATCGAAATCCGAAGGCCTGGGCTAGACGTGCCGGGAGTGCACAGCATGGCGTTGCCGACCCGGTGTCGCCGCACGGTGGTGATCGTCGACGATGACGAGGACATCCGCGAGACCCTTCGTGATTTTCTCGAGGATCGGGGATTTCGGGTAGCGGTCGCGAAGGATGGGGCGGAAGCGCTGCATCTTCTCGACGACGTCGAGGCCTGCCTCATCCTGCTCGATCTGGTGATGCCCGGGATGGACGGATGGGCGTTCCTGCGCGCACGTGAGAACCACGCGACCGCCCTGCGCGTTCCAGTGTGCATTTCGACATCCGCCCCCGACAAGGCCCCGTCCGGCTTCCCGGTCATCCCGAAGCCTGTGGACATCACGACTGTTCTGGATGTGATCAGCCGGTACTGCTGACCGCGTCGCCGTGATGGCGCTCGATCCATGCGCGCGTCCTCCGGGCAGCGCTTCCTGCCCGCCCGAGAACGCCCGCGATATCCCCCGGCTCGTCGACATCGCCCCAGGGCTCCAGCAGCACGACTGGCACGCCATTCCGGCGGGCGGCATCCATCGTCGCCTCGAGCACACGACGGCTGCCCCACTCGATACCGCCAAATAGTCCGGGATGGAGCCTGGTCATCCCGATCAGGTAGTAGCCGCCATCCTCGGCGGGCCCGAGCACGACCCGCCGCGGATCAGCGGCCAGCGTGTCGAGCGCCTCCGAGATGAAACGCACGGGTAGATCCGGCAGGTCCGACCCGACCATCACGACCGCCTCGGCACCAAGGCGGAATGCATCCTCGAACGCATGCCGCATGCGCTCGCCGAGATCCGCTCCTCGCTGCGGCAGCACCTCGATGTCCCCGCCGGCCATCTCGCGAAATCGTGGGACGGACGCCGCCGGTTCGCAGGCCACAATCCGCTGCGCGCCACGCACGGACCGGACGACCTCGAGCGTGTCATCGAAAAGCGCCTGCCGCAGATCGGCCAATGCGGAATCTGTCGCGAGACCCGCCAGCCGTGTCTTGCCGCCGGTCCAGGCGGCGCGCGCCATCATGACGACGGCGCGTGGCGGACGATCGAGGTAGCGCTGCGCGAGGCGGGACGGGGAGACGCCGAGGAGGAAGCGGGTCGCCAGCGTCATGTTGCCCAGACTTCGCCGCGCCCAGCCGTCGCGCTCCCATCGCCGCGCGGAGGTAATCACGGGCGACGCGGCGTGGTACAGGCGTCCCGCAGCCTTCAGGCGGCGGACGAGGTCCACGTCCTCCATCAACGGCCAGTCGCGAAAGCCGCCAACCGATTCGAACACCGCGCGTCTGACGAAGATGGCCTGATCGCCATACGGCAGACCGAACACGGCGACGCGCGCCCGCACTCCCCACTCGATGATCCGTGCTCTCCAGTCGCGGCTGTCGAGTGCGAGACGGAATGACCCACCGACCACCTCGGACCTCGAGCCGCCGCGACGGAGGACATCCGTCCAGTCGGACGGCAGCCGCGAGTCGGCATGCAGGAAGACCAGCCAGGCTCCGCGGGCCGACGAGGCGCCCGCATTCATCTGCGCGCCTCGTCCACGCGGCGCGGTGACCCAGCGTACGTCCGGGCGGCTTTCGCGGGTCCGCGCGTACTCGTCCTCATCCCCGGGCACGCACGCGGCAATCACCTCGAAATCCGGATGCGGCGGGAGCGCCTGCAGCGCCTGTTCGAGCGCGTCGGCATCGCGCCAGACGGGAATGACGACGCTGGCGAACGGAGCCTCAGGCTCCAGAGACATGGGGCGTCGAACCCGGAGACAGTGGCGCGGGCCCGAACGGGAGCGCCAGGACGCGTTCGAGCGAGACGGCGCTCGGGTGCAGATATCCGGGCACCCCCACGGTGACCTCCCCGGCGGTCGAGTCCGAGCGGAAGGTGCCGTGGAGACGATCCCAGAGGGCGAACCCGCTCGAGAAGTTCGTCTCGAGCTGGGAGGGATCGATCGAGTGATGAATGGCGTGCATGCGCGGCGTCGCCACGATCCAGGAGAGCCACCGCTCGGTGCGAGCCGGCAGCTGCGTGTTCGAGTGATGGAAGAGCACGCATGCGACGGTCATCGACTGCCAGGTTGCAAGCGCGCCCGGCGTCGCGCCAATCATCAGGACCTGCGCCGCGCGCCACGGCACCGACGCGGCGAGCTCCCCTGCGTGGAAGCGGAGCCCGGTGCTCGCGTCCATGTCGAGATCAACGTGATGGACCAGATGAAGCCGCCACAGCCACGGCACCCGGTGGACGAGGGTGTGCCAGAGGTACAGCGTGTAGTCCAGCAGCAGCACGGTCAGGATCGGCCGTGCGAGCCGTGCTGGAAGCGAGCTCCCCATCCGGCCCGTGAGTCCCCACCGCCGTCGCGCCGCCAGGCGCGCCACGGGAAGGACGAGTGGCGTCTCGACCAGATGGACGGTCACAGCGGCGATGCCCGCGAGGACCAGGTTGCGCGTCGTGTGGACGGCCGGCGACTCGACGTATGGCCGCGCCGGACGCCGCCGCTCGAGCCACAGAACCGCCGCTGCGACCGCCAGCACCGCGGCGGCCCGGACAAGATCGCGGGTACGCCCCGTGGTCACTTCTCGTGCGCCTTGCCCCAGAGCTGCTCCAGCCGCTGCGCGCGCCCGCAGTTCCATTTATAGAACTTGTACCGCACCGGGTTCGTCTTGTAGTAATCCTGATGGTATTGCTCGGCGGGATAGAATGGCCCGGCCTGGACGATTTCCACCGCCACCGGCTTGCCCAGCTGGGCGGCCACCTGCTTCTTGGAGACCTCGGCTTCCCGCTGCTCCTCTGCCGAGCCATAAAAGATCGAGGGGCGATATTGAGTGCCCCGATCGCAGAACTGCCCGCCCCCGTCCACCGCGTCCACGTTGTGCCAGAACTGCTGCAGCAGCCGCTCGTACGTGACCTTCGACGGGTCGTAGGTCACCTTGAGCGCCTCCGCGTGCCCCGTCCCTCCGGACGACACCTGTTCGTAGGTGGGATCCACGGTACGCCCACCCGTGTAGCCGGAGGTCGTGGCGATGACGCCGTCGACTTCGTCGAAGGCCTGCTCGACGCACCAGAAACAGCCGGCGGCAAAGACCGCAGAGGCGCTTTTCTGCGGGCTGCCTCCTTGCGATGCACCGGCGGAGGGCAGGGCCAGGCTGAGCGCGGCCGTGGCCACACCCGCAATCCATCGCGTTCGCAGGCTCATCATCAGGCTCCCTGGGGCTTGAAGGTCATCGCCGCCCCGTTCATGCAATATCGCTTACCCGCCGGCGGCGGACCGTCGTCGAACACATGGCCCAGATGGCCACCGCAGCGACGGCAGTGGACTTCGGTCCGCTCGCCGAAAATGCTGCGATCGACCGAGGTCAGGACCGCGTTCGGGAGAGGCGCGGTAAAGCTCGGCCAGCCGGTTCCGCTCTCGAACTTCGCGCTCGACGCATAGAGGGGCAGGTCGCAGCCGGCGCAGTGGAACGTCCCCGGACGGTGCTCGGCGTTGAGTGGACTGGTGCCGGGCCGCTCGGTATCCTGCTTGCGCAGAACCTGATACTGGTCGGGCGTCAGAATCTTTCGCCACTCGGCGTCGGACTTCGTGACTTCAAATGCGTCGGTGCCGGGAATCCCGGCGGCGGCTACGGCGCCATCGCCACCCCGGCAGGCCCCCAGCAGAGCCGGAAGGGCGCCAATGGACACGGCGAGAAATGATCGTCGGTGCATGCGGATAACTCCCTGCATACTGGATACCCGCCAGCCTCCTGTTTTATTCCCGTCCCCTGTTTCCGGCCGATCCCGCTCCGCGCGGGAATAAATATCGGGCCGCCGGGGTATCCGGCCTTACGTGGCGGCTCCATTGCAAACTGACGAGGGAGATGGATATGGGAGAGAGCGGTCGAGCCGGTTGACGCGCCTGGACGACGAGGCTTCTGTTCTGACCGCCCTGGTGCATCCGCCGGACTGGACGAATCCGCGTCCGGCCCCGATGTACGACCTTGTCGTGCTCGGTGGAGGCACGGCTGGTCTGGTGAGTGCGATGGGCGCCGCCGGCTTCGGGGCGCGGGTGGCCATCGTCGAACAGCACCTGCTTGGCGGCGACTGCCTGAACACAGGCTGCGTCCCGTCCAAGGCGCTCTTGCGTTCGGCCCGCGCCATTGGGGACATCCGGAGCGCCGGGGCGCTCGGCGTGCGCGTGCCAGCACCCTCCGTGGACTTTCCCGCGGTGATGCAGCGCATGCGCGAGCGTCGGGTCACCATCGCGAAGCACGACGCCGCCGCACGGCTGCAGCGGGCCGGAGTCGACGTCTTTTTCGGAAGCGCCCGGTTCGCCGACCCGCGTACCGTGGTGGTGGACGGCTCGCGGCTGCGATTCGGCCGGGCGGTCATCGCCACGGGCGGCCGGCCTGCCGTGCCACCCATCCAGGGTCTCGACGCAGTACCGTTCCTGACGAGCGAGAACGTCTTCGCACTCACCGAACGTCCCTCGCGGCTGCTGGTCATCGGCGGCGGACCGATCGGCTGCGAGATGGCGCAGGCCTTCGCGCGGTTCGGCGCTGCGGTCACGGTGCTGCATCCGGGTCACCAGATCCTGCCGAAGGAGGATGCGGATGCGGCCTCGATTGTCCGCAGGCAGATGGAACGGGACGGCGTCCGCTTCGAGCCGGGAGTGTCGATCGAGCGCGTCTCGAGCGACGGCGGCGAGATCAGGCTGCAGTACAGCCGCGCGAACGAAGGCTCTGCCCCGGTCGCCGGGCATGTCGTCGGGGACGCTCTCCTGGTGGCCGCGGGCCGCGCGCCGAACATCGAGGGACTCGATCTCGATGCGGCGGGAATCAGCGCCACGAAAGACGGCGTGGTCGTCACTGACCGCCTGCAGACCACCAACAGGCGGGTATTCGCATCGGGCGATGTGTGCTCGAAGTACAAGTTCACCCACGTCGCCGACGCCCAGTCGCGCATCGTCCTGCAGAACGCACTCTTCTTCGGCCGGCGAAAGGCCAGCACACTCGTGGTTCCGTGGGTGACCTTCACGGACCCCGAAATCGCCCATGTGGGCGTCTCCGAAAAGGATGTGAGCCGCTCGGGCGGCGCCCTGCGGACGATTACCATCGACCTGTCCGACGTGGATCGTGCGGTCGTCGATGACGAGACCGACGGCTTCGTGCGCGTCCACCACGAGCGTGGCGCGCTCCGCGGCTGCACCATTGTGGCCCGTCACGCCGGAGAGATGATCGGCGAGGCGGCGTATGCCATTGGCCACGGCGGGACGCTCGCCGCACTGTCGGGGACGATTCATCCCTATCCCACCCAGGCCGAAGCGCTTCGTAAAGCGGGTGACGCCTACCGGCGCGAATCGCTGACGCCGGGCATACGCCAATGGTTCGCGCGCTATTTCAGGTGGACGCGATGAAGACCGTTCCTGGCATGACAGAGGCGCCCCACCACGCCACGTTTCTGGATGCGACCAGTGCCGATCTGGTGGACGCGTACCTGATCGCGCGGGGTCTCGCCGTTGCGGCCGACCTCCCGAGCCGGATCGCACGGGCCGGTGAGGGGAACATGAATCTCACCCTGCGCGTGACGCTCCGCGATCGCAGCCTCATCCTGAAGCAGGGACGTCCCTGGGTCGAAAAGTACAGGCACATTCCCGCGCCGTGGGAGCGTACGCTGGTGGAAGGCGCGTTCTACGACGCGGTGCGCGGATGGCCGGACGTCGCGGAGCGGATGCCGGCCCTGCTGCATCTCGACGCGCGCGATCGGATCATCGTGCTGGAGGACCTGGGCTCGGCCGGTGACTACACGTCTGTCTATGCCGGCGGGTCCATCGACGGACCGGACTTCGATTCGCTGATCGCATGGCTCGCTGCGCTGTCCCGGGTGAAGCCGCCGTGGGCGGGGCTCGCCAATCGCGCCATGCGGGAGCTCAACCACGAGCACATCTTCACGCTGCCACTGTCGGCGGGCAACGGGCTGGATCTGGACGCGATCACGCCGGGGCTCTCGTCGGCGGCGCTCGCGCTGCAGCAGGACATGCCCTATCGGGCGCGGGTCGCCGCATTGGGCACTCGATATCTGGCGGACGGCACGGCCCTGGTGCATGGGGATTTTTTCCCGGGCAGCTGGGTCCGCACCTCGCGGGGCGTCCGAGTCATCGACCCGGAATTCTGTTTCGCCGGCACCCGCGAATTCGACTACGGCGTCATGCTGGCGCACCTGGCGTTCGGGGGCGTGGACGCCGTGACCGCGTCGCGCGTGCTCGAGGCCGCCCGCGGCGACGGCCTGGATGAAGGACTGCTGCTCGGATTCGCGGGCGTCGAGATCATGCGCCGGCTGCTTGGCGTGGCGCAGCTTCCATTGTCGTTCGGGCTCCAGGGGAAGCAGCATCTGCTGACGCTCTCGCACAACCTGGTCATGGCCCCAGAAAGCGCACTCTCCTGCTGGCCATGATGCGCTTCCTCCTTGCGGCCGCACTCGCCCTGGTGTGCGCGACAACGGCACGCGCCCAGGGACGGATACCGGTGTGGATTGACACGGACCCGGCAATCGGGATTCCCGAACGTGATGTGGACGACGGCTTCGCGCTGATTCAGGCCTTCCACTCCCCTGAGCTCGCCATCAGGGGCATCTCCGTGGTCTTCGGCAATTCGCCGCTCGATCGCGGCGTGCCGATCGCGTCGCAACTGGCCCGGGAGTTCGGGCCCTCGGGACTGCACGTGTATCCTGGCGCCTCGGGCCCAGCCGCCTCCCCAACAGAGACCGCGGCCTCCCGCGCGCTCGCGCGCGCGCTTCGCCGCGAGCCGCTCACCATTCTGGCGCTCGGGCCGGCCACGAACATCGCCGCCGTGATCGAGCGTCATCCCGATCTGGCCTCCCGGGTGACCCGCGTCATTGCTGTCGCGGGTCGCCGACCCGGGCAGCGGTTCACGACCGGCACGACGAATCTGAAGGGGCACCGCGACTTCAACTTCGAGCTCGACCCGGCCGCCTTCCGGACCCTCCTCGCCTCCGGCGTCCCGCTCGTCCTCGCCCCATTCGAGATTTCGTCGAAGGTCTGGATCGACGAACAGGACGTCAAGCGGCTGGCGTCTGGCAACCCGGCCGCGCACGCCCTTGCGGGACCCGCGACAGCCTGGCTCGCCATGTGGCGGCGGCTCTGGGACGTTCGCGGGTTCAATCCCTTCGACACGCTGGCGGTCGGCTACGCGGTCGCGCCGGATGGGTTCGGGTGCGAAACGCTCCCCGTCGACATCCGCACGCTGCCGGACGATGCCACGGAGCCGGGCGTGCAGGGAACGACGGCCGCGACCAAGCCGTTCCTGCTGGCGTCGAACACGTTGACCGGCACCACGTCCCACGCGGTCTACTGTTCGGTGCCGCCGCCCGGCTTCAAAGCCGACCTGCTCGAGCGCCTGTCTGGATCCAGATGACCTGGCCCCGCGCGCTCGTCGCCGCCGCCATCGTGTCCGTGCTGGCGGCCGCGGCGTGGCTGCTGCCGCTGGCTGAGTGGATCACGCGACTTGCGGTCCACGCGCGCAGCACCGGCGCGACCGGGGTCGCCATCTTCATCGCCGCCTACATCGTGAGCACGGTCGCGGTGCTGCCCGGCGCGATCCTGACGCTTGCGGCCGGCTTCGCCTATGGGCCGCTCTGGGGTCTGGCGATCGCATCACCCGCCAGTGTGGCCGGAGCGAGCTGCGCATTTCTGCTGGGGCGGACGTTCCTGCGCGGATGGGCGGAACGGACAGTCGGCGACTCACCCAGGGTGCGGGCGATCGACACGGCTGTCGGTCGGGAGGGCTTCAAGCTCGTGCTGCTCCTGCGACTGTCGCCGCTGTTTCCGTTCAGCGTCCTCAACTATGCGCTGAGTCTGACCAGTGTCTCGTTCGGCCGATACGTGCTCGCGTCCGCGATCGGCATGCTCCCGGGAACGGCGCTCTATGTGTATCTCGGATCGCTCGCCCCGGCGGCCGCCGAAATTTCGTCGGCCGGACACGGCGGCGGAGCGACGCGCACCGCGCTCTATGTCGCTGGCCTCATGGCGACGCTCGCGGTCGTCATCATCGGCACACGCGCTGCGCGCCGAGCCATTGCGGCCAGCGTTTCAGAGACATCATGATCAGACACGTTTTGAGTGCGGCGGCCGCGGCCCTCCTCGCGCTGCCCCTTCCACCGCCCGGCACCGCTGCCTTCGATCACGGCTACCCGTCATACGCGGGCGTGCTCTCCAGATATGTCCACCCGCCGCGGGTGGACTACCGGGCGCTCGCGGCGGATCGACGTGCGCTCGACCGCGCGGTGCGTGACTTCGATTCCGCCGACGCCCGTGGCGAAGGCGCCTGGACCCGCGAGCGGCGCATGGCGTTCTGGATCAACGCTTACAACGCCTTCACGCTACGCGCCGTCGTGGATCACTATCCCATCCGGTCGTCCTGGTTCACGCTCCAGCCCCGCAACAGCATCCGGCAGATCGACGGGGTGTGGACGACGCTGACGTGGCAGGCGGCGGGGCGGCAGGTGACGCTCGACGAGATCGAGCACAGGATTCTCCGCGCGGGTTTCGGAGATGCCCGCGTGCATTTCGCGCTCAACTGCGCGTCGCGCAGCTGCCCGCCGCTCGCCGCCGAGCCGTATCGGGCCGACGGCCTCGGCGCCCAGCTCGACGCCGCGGCCCGGCGCTATCTCGCGAGCCCGGACGGCCTGATTGTCGACGGCAACACGTTCCGCGTGTCGAGCCTCTTCAAATGGTACGGGGAGGATTTTGTCGCCGCCTATGCGCCGCTGATTCCCGGGACGAGGGACGTGACCGAACGCGCGGTCCTCGGCGCGCTGGCCACATATGGACCCGCCGAGGCCGCGCAGCGGGCCAGGCTGGGCACGGCGCGGATCGTGTTTCTCGAATACAACTGGTCGCTGAACGACAGCCGGTAGCGCGCGCCTGAAACGCCGTTGCGGCGTGCGGCACGCGGCTGGTTACACGTCGTGTCCTCTGGCGATTGGTGCCGCGCCTGACGAACGCGTGACGCCCGCATGAGGTGCACCGGCGCTCCGCCGAAGACTCGCATCACATCGTCTCGACCGGATCACCACGCCATCGTGACGAGAAGCTCGGGGCCGGAACGCATCATCATGGGCGACACGGTCAGGACCGCACCCTGCTGGTGGATGCGACCGTCGTACAGCAGACGACGGTGACTGAACAGTGCGTCCAGACCCACCCCCATACCCATGCCCATTGCCCCGAGTATTCCGCCTAAGCCGCCGACCTTCGTCGCCGTTTCGCGGCCCGTGCAAGGCCGGGTGGGGCCGAAGAGACCGCCGCAGTCCGTCGACAATGCGCCCGCAATCCCGATTCCGGCGCCGACTCCCAGACCGATGAACAGGCCATTCATCACCGAATCCGCACGCCGGTAGATCCGGGAGACGTGCCGTCGATCGAGTGTGCGTTCCCGGCCGTCGCTCTCGATTGTCAGGGAATCGCCATCAAACCGCACAAGCCGGCCCCGAGCCTTTGTTCCCGAGTCCTCGATGACCTCGACCCGCGTGCCCGCGGGAGCGAGCGCATCGAACCCCGCCCCCGGAACAGCCGCACCCTGGGCCAGGACAGCCGCGGGGGCGACCAGACAACAACAGGCAAGTACGACACATGTGAATCTCATACGATCTCCATCGTTCTAAGGACGGATACTGGCGGACTCCGCCAGGGTGAACGGGAGCGAGCGAACACACGACGCGTGCCCGAAGCCGCGCGCATTTCCAACGTCGGGTGGCCCGGACAAGTCGCACGCGTGATCGACCATCCGAGGAGCGTACTCACCTCGCGCGTTCGAAGTCCTGAGGGAAGTATGAAGAGATTCTGATGAAACACCCGGCCTCTGACCACGTCTGGCGCGTTGACATGCGCCTGGCGCGCCGTTTGACATGATTGCGGACGAAAGCGTATGTACGTGCTCCCACAAAGGAGCTCACATGAGACGTTTGATCACGGTGTCAACACTCGCGGCCGCGCTCGCCACGCTGCCGGCGGCGTCGGTCCTGGCCCAGAATGCCGTCACGGAGGTCGTCGGGGGCCTGCACAGCCCGCGCGGGCTCGCAATCGGCCCCGGCGGTCAGCTGTTCGTCGCCCAGGCCGGCGACGCCACCGAGGCCGGATCAATCATCGAAGTCGTCAATCCGATGTCGCGCCATCCGAACGTGAGGACCGTCGTCAGCGGCCTGCCGAGCGTCGGCGACGAAGGGGAATTCGTCGGAGTGGACGGCATCTCGCTGCTGGGCAACGGCGTGAACGGCGCCATCTACGGGATCATGGCGCTCTCGCCACAAGCCACCGGCAACGCAGCCTTCGGCCGTCTGTTCAGGGTGAACATGCGCGGCGAGACCGAGACCCTCGCGAATGTCGGCCGCGTCGATTTTCAGTGGACGGCGGATCACAGTTACCTGTGGCAGGAATTTCCCGACGCCAATCCGTACGGCGTGCTGGCGACGCCCGGGCACATCTACGTGACCGATGCGGGGGCAAACACGCTCGACGAGGTCCTGCCAGACGGCACCGTGCAGGTTCTCGCGTACTTCCCCAACACGACGCTGCGGGATGCCGTCCCGACCTGCGTCACGAAGGGGCCCGACGGCATGCTGTATGTGGGAACGCTGGCGCTCGTCGACAATTTCGTCTTCGGCCACGCGGCGACCGTGTATCGTGTCGATCCGGCCAGGACGAACCCGTCCGATCTGTCGAGGGTCCTTAGCGTGGCGACACCGTGGGCCACCGGCCTCTGGCCGATCAACGGGTGCACGTTTGGCGCGGATGGAAACTTCTACGCCTCGCAGCTCTTCACCAACCCCGATTTCACCGACCCCCAGGGCGATGTGGTGAAGATCCCGTTCACGTCACCCGCGACGCACACCTTCATGACCGGCGGAGCGCTCGCCTTCCCGGCCGGCGTGGCAGTCGGGCCGAACGGCACGGTGTTCGTCTCGGACGGGGCGGCCTTCGTTCCGGCGGGTCGCGTCGTGCGCATCACGCCCTGAGCGAGAGGCCCGTCCGCACGCGGTGACTGGTGACGCGCGAGCTTGCGAGCACGACTGGTCACATTTGAGTACTCCGGGGCCGTCGCCGTCGCAGGGGGAGGCACCCTGCTCGACCAGTCCAGCAACGGCACGGAGTACTCCCCGCGAACGCGCCTACTTCGCGCTGAGCGACGTGAGGAAGGCAATCGCGTCTGCCCTCTCCCCGGCGGTCTTCAGGTAGAACGGGTGCGGACTCGACGCCCCACGCGAGGGGTTCAGCAGCGTGTCGAGGCTCGGAACCGAGTTGTCGTGCAGGAACACCGGCTTGCGCGCGAGGTCGAGCAGCAGCGGCAGTGCGATGCCTCGTTCGAGCCCCCTGACACTCGCATTGAGCACCGCCATCTTGTCGTCGAACGTATTGTGCGGGGTATCCATGATCGGATTCAGCGGCGGCTCGCGCTGCGCCATCACGGCCGGGTTGTCGCCCGGGAAGATCGTCTTCATGGGCACGATCATGGGAGGCAGGAAGACGTCCTGGTTGACGTTGTGGCAGGACGTGCAGTTCGTCCGGAACAGGGCCTCGCCTCGCATGGACGCCTGCTTGTCGACTTTCGCTCCGTCGGGCGCCGGCAGGCTGTTCATATAGGCGTTGAGGTCCAAAAGCTTCTTGTTGTCGACCCGTACGCCGATGGGCGTGGCCTCGTCTCCGGGCTTGCCCGTCGTCGCGGTCTTGACGAACGGATAGCCCGTCACCCCGGTCGCCGCCAGCACCTTCACGTAGTCGTCGATGATTTCATCGCCCGCCGGGCCGCCGAGCGTGTGCAGAAACGCGCGCCCGCCTGGGGTGGTGAGATTCGTCAGGTCGAAGAGCACCGTGTAGACGAGATTGGAGAAATTATCGAGCTTGCTGATCGCCCCCTCGCTCCCCCACGGGGCGGCGAGGTCGGCGCGAAACATCGGCGTGATGTGCATGGGCGCTCCGTCCCCGTCCGGCGCATCGTCGAACATGCCGATCGGGTAGAACTGCGGATTGCCGAAGTAGGCGTCGAACTCCGCCTCCGTCGAGTTCTCGGTGAGCCCCTTCGGCGCCCGTCCCAGAGTCTTGCCCTTGTTGGCGGTCAACTGGAGTTGCGCGAGCGGGTAGAACGCGCGAGTGTTGGCGGCCGTGGCCAGCGTTGCGCCGACGTTCAAGAAATGGGGGGTGGGCCCGTCGAGCTCCTTGCCAATCGAGCCGCCGTGCGGCAGCGCAAACGTGGAGCCGTCGGTGATCGCGTGGCAGAACGCGCAGGCCACTCCGACTTTGTCGCCTGACGCCACGTCGATGCGGCCGTCGCCATTCGAGTCCTTCGCGACGACCCCAATCACCGCATTCGCGTTGATCAGGGCGACGGTCGTGGCGACGTCGTTCAGCTTTGGTGCGCGTGCGACCGAGAGATCGGTCTTGAGCTCAGCCGCCAGGACCGGCTTGAGCGCATCCGGCACCGCGTCGATATTCACGCTGTATCCCGCCTTCAGCGCCATCACCGGCGTGAATTTCGCGGCGACGATGCCGAGGGGCAGACGCGCCGCGTCGGTCCAGAAGCCTTCGTTCCCGAAGGTCTCCATGCGAAAGACTGCCTTGCCGTCGCCGCGGTCGCCTGTGTCGTGCTTGTTGGGATTGTCCTTTGGCGACGGAGGTCCGTCCTGCCAGCCTGCCGCCGTCAGGGCTGCGATCCCGATGAAGCAAGAGATCGCCAGGAGCGTGACGATCGGGCTCAGGCGTCGGTCGCGGCGGAATTGACTCATCAGGCCAGTCTCCAAAAGTACGTTCCAAGATATACGCGCGCGGGGGCCGTTCCGGATGTTCCCCGTCCGGGGCCCTCTCGTGAGGGAAGAGTTGGGGAATCGGAGGCTGGCGTGTTCACCGCACGACCGGGAGAAAGCCGACGATCGCTTGAGCTATAGGGAAGGCGACGATAAGGGAAGGACCGGGATCCGGTCAGGCTGGTGAAGATCCGGTTGGAAACGGCCGGTCGATCTGACGTGCCAGCACCGCCCCCGCGACGGCCAGCAGCCTCTCGGTGTCGAACGGCTTGTCGAGGTGCGCGTCGAAGCCGGCCGCAGTGGTGCGCTCGTGTTCGGCGCCGTCCGCCAGGGCGGAAACCGCGATGACGGGCGGATGGCCAGGTCCATGGAGGCGCTGCAGCTCAACGAGAAAGGCGAAGCCGTCCATGCGCGGCATATGCAGATCGCAAAACACCAGGTCGACGGGCTCGAGAACCAACGTCGCCAGGGCGCCGAGTCCGTCCTCGGCCATGAGCACGATCGCTCCGAACTGGCGGAGCATCAGGCCGAGGAGATCGCGGGCGTCCTCCTGATCCTCCACGACGAGCGTCCGTACTCCCGCCAGCCTGCCCGCCGCCTCGATTGCCGACAGCACCGGTGCCCGCGCCGGCGCGGCATCGACGGCGATCGGGAAGGTCATCGTGACTTCCGTGCCGTGTCCCGCGCCTTCGCTGGCGACACTCACGGACCCGTTGTGGGCCTCGACCAGGCCCTTCACGAGCGCGAGCCCGATGCCGAGACCCCCGTGCGTCCGCCGAGCACCCTGCTCCTGCTGCCGAAACATGTCGAACACGAAGGGCAGGAACTCCGCGGAGATGCCCTTCCCCGTGTCACGGATCCGGACCTCGGCCACGCCGGCCTGCCGGGTGACGTTGACGTCCACCCTGCCACCCCGTCCCGTGAACTTGATCGCATTCAGGAGGACGTTCCTGAACACCTGTTGCAGCCGATCGCGGTCGGCCTGGATCAGGAGGGGCTCGCCTGACTCGTCGATCCGCAGCGCGACCTGCTTGGAGACCGCCTCCTCGGTGATCGCCTGGACCGCGGCCTGAAGCTCGTCGACCAGGTCGCAGGTGGTCAGCCGGAGCGTCGTCTGGGTCCGAAGTGTACGGTTGAGCTCCAGCAGATCGTCAACCAGTCTGAGCTGTAGGAGGGCGTTGCGCTCGATCACATCCGCGGCGCGACGGACCTGCGGGGTGAACGCCTCTCCTTTGAGGACCTGGGTCCATCCGAGGATGGGGGTCAGCGGTGAGCGGAGCTCGTGGGACAGGACGGCCAGGAACTCGTCCTTCGCGGCGTCCGCTTTCGTCAGGGCCGCGGCCGTCTCCTGACACTGCCGCGACCGGTGCGTTTCACGCAGCAACGTGTCCCCGAGTAACTGCAACAGCTCGCCGTGCAGCACCAGCCGCCGTGGAGGCACCGGCTGCTGATGCCGGGCCGCGTCCCACAGACGTCTGAATGGCACGCAACCGTCGCGCGCCAGCCTCGCGATGGACACCGAGTCGCAGAACTCCACGACCGCGTAGCCGGCCACGGCCGCGCCGACGACCGTGTCCTCGATGACGAGCGCCGTGCCCACGACTGCCAGGCCCGAAACGGGGGACACGATGACAGGCGGGCGGTGGTCGAAGGCCTGCGCCAGGCACAAACCCGCACACTCGGTGAACAGCCCCGGGTCGTAGCCGAATTCCTGGAAGACGGCGTTGAGCGAGGTCACGGGCGCCGGACCGCAGACGAGCTGTCCGCCGGCGTCATACAGCGCGACGGACAGGTGCGTCACCGCGCCGAACTTGTCGAGCGCGAGACTCCACGCCGGCAGGTCGAACAGCGCGGATCGGGTCTCCTCCATCAGTCAAGATTTCCGATTCGTCTCTCTCGCCGGATTGCGAGAGATGAGGTTCTGATAGCTGGTGAACGGCAGCGCGCTCACGGGAACCTGGCGCGG
>JANMCN010000036.1:0-82546 GCA_031361295.1 Acidobacteriota bacterium
CGCTGATCGTAGAAGATGTCGCGCCCGGCGAGCGCCGCCCGGTACAGGTGCCAGATGAGGATCTTCTGATCGGGAGGCAGGGCCGTGAAGCCGTCCGTGTACAACTGCACGACCGCGGCCTCCTCGACACGCTCCAGCAGATACGTCCGGCCCGCGGGCGCCGGCGTGTCCGTGACAGGCGTGTTGCCGTCTCTGTCGTGATCTGTCCCGCAACTCATCGTTCGCACCGTCGTGACTGCTCCAATCCATTGAACCGCTGTCGAGAGTACGGAGGCAGGCAGAGGCCGGCCCGCCCACGCCGCTCGGCGACCCCCTGGAAGAGGCCCGCGTCCACGGGCACCTTCGCCGCGTCGGTCCCGAGCAGGTTCCTGGATCCGGTGACGGCCCGGGCGGCACCGGCGAACGTGATGGAGGGCATTGACGTTCAGTATAATCGTGGGCGACAGGTCAACCGTCCTCGATGCAACCCCTTCTCGACAACCTGCGCTCGGGCCACCCGGTAATCGCGGCGGAGCTGAGGCCGCCGCGCGCGGAGCTCGAAGCGTCTGCGAGCATGGACGCCTGGATCGATACGTATCACGCGGTGCGCAGCCTGACGCGCTCCGGCACGTTCGTGTTCCTCACCGACAGCGCCGTCGGGTCGAAGGAAGAAGACAACCTTCGTCACCTCGTCATCAACCTCGGGAGCGACGTCCCCCGGTCGGGCGTGGTGCCGTTTCTCACCTGCAAACACCCGCTCGACTATTGCCTGGCGTACGCGGATCGCGCGCACCATCACGGATTCGAGGCGCTCGTCGTTCTCGGTGGCGACAAGAGCGTCGGCGCGGGGCGATGCCTGGATCATGCGTGGCAGCTGCGCGAAGAAATCCGGCAGCGGGTGCCGGGCCTGGCACTCGGCGGCTGGGCGAATCCTCATCGGAACGCGGCGGCCCAGGTCGGGCACCTCCTGGCGGAGCACGCGACCGCCGAGTTCTACCTGACGCAGATTGTTTCGCACCACAGCCGCCGGCAGGTCGACGAATTCCTGGAAGAGGCGGAGCAGCGCGCGCTGGGCATCCCGGGACTGTTCGGCGTGTTCTACTACCGATCCGCCAATCCGCGGACACTCCGTGCGCTCGCGGGATTCCTGCCCGTCCCCGCAGAGGCGTTGACGGCCGAATTCGCCTCGGGCGCCACGCCCGAAGCCATCTGCGCGCTGTCCATCCGACGGCTGTCGGAGGCCGGGGTGCGGCACTTCTATATCAGCAACCTGCCGATCAACCGCGCCGCCCACACGCTGCAGCGCATCATGGATCTCGCGGGTGCCGCGACGGCCAGACCCGAGCGCTGATCGCCAGCTCCCGCGGAATCGATCGTCTTCAGCCGCCGGCGCCCTTGAACTGATCGTCCTCCTCCGCGAACAGCACATTGAAGCTGGTCAGCGACCCATAACAGCCGCTGACGTAGGCCTGCAGCTTCACTTTCACGTCCTCCGGCATCTCCGCGGTGTTCACCTGCTGCTCGAGGGTGCGGAGACGGTTCCGCACCATGACGATCTTGTGGAAGAACGTCTCGATGGGCCAGCTCTTCTCCTGCAGTCCTGTGTTCCCCGGCCGCAGCACCAGCTGGCCGTTCCGCCACTTTTCGGCGGGTGCGGCGGCGGTGATGCCTGCCTCTTCGCGGATGACGCGTCGCAGAATCATTTCGATGTCCATACCGGGATCCTCATTCACGGGGGGAGCAAGCCGCTCGCGTTCGCTCACGATCGGGAACGGCTCCCGTTCGGTCTTCGCAGCGCGCTTCGACGACTCACGCGTGGGTGCGGTGATGTCGCTGCCCCAGCTCGCGACGCGCGACTCCTGGCCGACCCGTGGCCCGCCCCGGAAGTTGTGCTCGCTGTGGCAGTAGCCGCAGACGACGCGAATCGCCTGACCGTCGGCGTCGACCGCGACAACGGTGTGCATCCGATCGGTCTTACAGGCGCGGCAGAAGTCTTCAACCGATCCACCGGCGCGAAGTTGGGGAGGGGGCATCGCGTCATGGTAACAAATCGGCCACGCGGAAGCCCGGGCCGGGACCCGGCGCTATACTCGAAAAATGGGCAAGTTCCTCGATTCGGTGCCCTTCTCCGGCATCATCCGCATTCGCGACATGATGTACACGGTCAAGGACCCGTTCCGCCTCGATCAGGGGGACGTCAGCTTCGACGCGCCCGATACCGTCAAGCGTGCGATGCACCGGGCGATCGACGACAACCACTCGCATTACCTGTCCACGACAGGTGTGCCGCGGCTGCTGGACCTCCTGGTGGAGAAGCTGCGCCGGCGCAACGGCATCCCCGTGCGGTCGCGCGAAGACGTGATGGTCACCACCGGGGGGATCCACGGGCTCTATCTGGTCTTCCAGGCGCTGCTCGAGCCGGGCGACGAAGTGATCGTGCCCGACCCGGAATGGCCCCCGTGCATGGGCAACATCACCGCCGCCCACGGCATCGCGGTCGCGTGCCCGCTCCACGAGCGCCTCGGGTGGAGGTACGACCCGGCGGAGCTCGAATCGATGATCACGCCACGAACGCGGGCCGTCTACATCAACTCCCCCCACAACCCGACGGGTGGCGTCCTGACCCGGACGGATCTCGAAGCCATCGCCGCGATCTGCAGGGAACGGGGGCTGTG
The DNA here is from genome assembly GCA_031361295.1 of Acidobacteriota bacterium. Classification (GTDB taxonomy): domain Bacteria; phylum Acidobacteriota; class Vicinamibacteria; order Vicinamibacterales; family 2-12-FULL-66-21; genus JALZOC01. The sequence continues at coordinate 2,655 of JANMCN010000036.1, forward strand.
GCTGATTTCGGACGAAGCGTACGAGGACGTCGTGTTCGACGGCGCCGAACATATCAGCGCCGCGTCGCTGCCGGACATGTACGAGCGCACGCTTTCGGTGTTCACGTTCAGCAAGTCGTACGCGATGACCGGATTGCGTCTGGGTTACGTGGTCTGCAGCGACGCGCGGCTCTGCGAGCGCATGAAGAAGGCGCTCTTCTATACGTCGAGCAACGTGACGTCGGTGGTGCAGTACGGCGGAATCGGCGCGCTCGAGGGGCCGCAGGATTCGGTCCAGGCTTTTCGCGCCGAACTGCAGGCGAGGCGGGACCTCTTCTACGACGGCATCCGGACACACGCCTCCCGGATCTTCAGCGGGTCCCCCCCGCGCGGGGCGTTCTACGCGTTCCTGCGGATCGACGACGCGTGGCAGCCCCCCGCGCCTTCGCCGGGCAGCTCACGATCGTGGGCGATGGCCGAGCACCTGATTGCGCGCGGCCGAATCGGCTGCGTACCGGGGGCGGACTTCGGCGCGAACGGCGAAGGGTGCATTCGTTTCTGCTTCGCGCGCGAGCGTGCGGAGCTTCGCGGGGCGATCGACTCGATAGGGGCCCTGTTCGCGGAGAGCTGACAGACGCGCGTCCGTCAGCTCTCCATCTCGCATCCCTCGAGCAGCTCGATGAGCACCGCCGGATTCGACATGTGGCCGAGGATGAAGGTGCGCGGTCCGGGCGACCGCTTCACCAGCGTGGGCGTGAACGCGATGCCGTCCTCGACGCCCATCGACGGATTGCTCGCGAGATCGCAAATCGTCAGCGTCACCTTGCCCGAGCGGTATCGGGAGAGCACGTTCCTGATGTTCTGGATCGCATTCGCGGAACGGGGTGATTCAGTGCTCACGTACAAGATGAGTTCCACGGTGCCTGGACAATCGGCGCGCCCATCGTCCCCCGGACGTCCCGAGTTCGAACGGCGGACGGAGGATCCGCCCGGAGGGCGCGAGTCGCCGGCGCTCAGCCCCCGCTGCACCCGCCCGACGAGATCCTCCAGATCGAACGGTTTCTGGATCACGTCGAACCCTTCGACATCGGGGTTCGGATGCGCCGTGACGACGAGGGTAGCGGTCGCGGCGAGAAGCCCTTCGGAGTGCGCCTGCTCGAGCAGCCACCCGCCCGTGCGGCCAGGCAGCGAGTAGTCGGTGAGCACGAAGTCGAACGACTCCTCCCGCAACGCGTCGAGCGCCCGCTCGGCAGACGAGCAGGAAGTCACCGCATACCCGGCGATCTCGAGGAGCGTCGTGAGCAGCTCCCGGATGTCCTTGTCGTCTTCCACGACGAGAATAGCCGCGCCGTCGAACGTGTCTCGGGTTTGAGAGGTGAGCCAGTTCCCGCCCGCCATGCCTGCCTGCCCCGACGAGTCTCTCATATGCTCCGTCCTGCCGGACGCCTGTCCGGCGACTGAACCGGATGAGAGCAAATACGCTGCCGGGTTTCGGCTCCCCGTAAGTGACAGAACGGCGGGGCGTGACCCCGCACCAGGCCGGACGGCCTGGCTGGTGTGTATTCGGAGTTGACGCCGTGTGTCGCTGATGTCTCAGCGGTCGGCAGTGCGCTACCTGCGGGCGCTGCGCGTGGCCGCGACCTGGTCGGCCGTGAGCTTCGTGATCTTGAGGCCGCCGGACTCAATGTCGAGCGCGTATGGGTTCGGTTCGTGCCCGGAACCGCGCATCTTGATGACGCGTATCCGCCGATCGAGGCTGAAGCCGCCGATCGAATAGTCCATCGTGACGATCGCGTCGGCGATGGTCGAGAGGTAAGGGGCGCTGTGCTCGGTCACCTCGGACGTGCCGACGGTCTGGGTGATGAGCGCGCTTCGCCCGTGTTCGCGAAGGATCGACGCCACGCCAATCATGAACTGCCGGAATCCTTTCTCGGACGACGCATGCTCGATGGAGGAGATGCTGTCGATGATCACGAGCGACGGCTTCAGTTCCTCGAGCCCCAGCCGCAGATCGACGAGCAGGTCCTCGAGACTCGTGGCCTCGGGATAGCGACAGATCATTGTCAGGTGGCCGCTCTCGATCGACGGCTCCATCCCCATCCCGATCGCGCGGTAATTCCGCAGCAGGATCCCGCGTGTCTCTTCGAACCCGTAATAGACGACGCGTTCACCGCGCATGGCGCCGGCCCTCGCGTAGATGCCGGCGAGCAGTGTCTTGCCGCTGCCGGTCGGACCGCGCACGATGACGATGGAGTTGCGGAGCCAGCCGCCGTGGGTCATCTCGTCCAGGCCCGCCACTCCGCTCGGATAACGCTCGACGTCCTGCCCGCTGTCGTGCGGCTCCTGCGCGTCGAGCGGGAACACGGCGAGGCCGCGGGTCGTGATGGCGCACGGGTATTCCCCTTTGTAGTGCGCGCTGCGGCGGTATTTGTTGACCTCGATCGAGCGCCGGCGGCGGCCGCCGTCCACGATGTTCCGCAGGATGATCGTCAGGTCGCAGACGTAATCCTCGACCCCCATGGTCGTGAGCTGTCCGTAATCGCTCGGCGCTTCCGCCAGGATGACCGAGGTGACGCCGATCTTGCGCAACGCGTAAACGAGCTGGAAAAAGTGGCTCCGTAGCGCGTCGGCCGGAGGCCGCGGGCTGAAGAGCGCGGTCGCCGAGTCGATGACGCACGCGCGCGCGCCGGTCCGGCTCACCAGCGCCTCGAGGCGGTGCGTCAGGCCGGACAGGTCGTATTCGCCCGACACGAGCGTCGGCCCGTCCATCGGCCGCGTGATGTCGGCAAAGTGCAGCGTGCCCTGCCGAACCGACCGCGAGGTGGCGAGGCCGAGTGAATCACCGCTGTCCTGGAGGTCGCTCGGAGACTCTTCGACGGCCACGATGATGGTCGGAACGCCGTCCCGGGCAAGGTTGGACGCGATTTGCAGCCCGACGACGGTCTTGCCGGTTCCGCTCTTCCCCGCAATCAGCGTCGAACGGCCCTCCGGGATGCCGCCGTGGGTCAGGACGTCCAGCCCGGGGACTCCGGTTTGCAGTTTCTTCAGTGCGCTCATGCCTTCGCGTCAACTCCACAGACCCGCAGCAGGTCCGACAGCACGTCCGTCTCGCGCAGGTTGCCGAGCACCCACATCCGCGGCGCCGGGAACCGCTTCACCAGCGTCGGCGTGAACGCGATGCGATCTTCGTCGCCCGCAAACGGTTCGCGCACGAGATCGCGGATCGAGCACTTCACCTGCGTGGCCTCGAACTGGGCGAGCAGCCGTTCGAGGTTCCGGCGCGCCTGGATCGAGGCCGGCGATGCCGAGCTGATATAGAGCACCAGTTCGACGCGGTAACCTGCGGTGTCCGACTCGATGGTGCTGTCGTGTCCGCTTCGGTCGCCTGCGGCGACCAGCAGGATACTCCTGACCTGCTCGAGGAACTGATCGAGATCGAGCGGCTTGCCGATGACGGGGATGTCCTCCACGTCGCGCACGTGCGGATGCGCCGTGACGATGACCGCTGCCGTATGGGCGAGCAGACCGAGGCGGCCCGCCTCCTGCAGCATCCATGCACCCGTGCCGCCGGGCATCGCATAGTCGCTGAGTACGAGGTTATAACGTGCCTCCTTCAGCCGTTTCAACCCCTCGTGCGCGTTTGCGGCCTCGTCGACGCGGTGACCCTCGAGCTCGAGGGCCAGCGTGAGCATCTGCCGGAGATCTTCCTGGTCATCGACCACCAGGATGCGTGCCGGGGCGGGCGCCCTCGTCGCCGTCATGCGACCATCCCCCCGATGTCGCCCTGACGATGGCTGACACCCGGACAGCCGGCCCCAAATGCACCCGCGCCGGCAAGGGGGCGACCGTCCATCATGCAGTGCGGCCCGCACACGCCAGCGGCGTCGGCGCCCAGTGCGCACCATTGCACGTCGTCGCGCGTCCGCGCCCGGGTCAGACACGTCACCGACGTCCGAAAAAGCAAATTTGTTGCCGGACGGGGCCGTTGACTCAGCGAACGTGGCGTCCGCCGTCCACCCGCAGGGTTTCGCCGGTGACGAAGTCGGACTGGATGAGGAACGCAACGGCTTTGACGACCTCCTCCGCGCCACCCCATCGGCCGAGGGGGGTGGACTGCTCGACGGCGGCCTGCTCCTCCGCCGACGTGCCCGGCGGTGGGAGGATGGGGCCCGGCGCGACGGTATTCACGAGGATCTGGTCGGCCGCAAGCTCGAGCGCGAGCGCCTCGCTCAGCCCGACGACCGCATGCTTCGCGACGTAGTACGGCAGGTAGCCCTTGTAGCGCGGCCGGCCGCTCACGGCGACCCAGTCCGAGAAGTTGACGATCCGTCCTCCGCCGGCCGCACGAAGGTGCGGGACGGCCGCATGCGCGCACAGGAAGGCGGCCTTCAGATCGACATCGATCACCCTGTCCCACGCATCCTCGTCGGTCGCATCGAACGGCACTTCCGCATAAACCGACGCCATGTTGATCAGCACGTCGAGTCGGCCAAGCGCCGCGGCGGCTGCGTCCACCAGCCTCGCGCACGCGGGACCGTCCGACAGATCGGCGCGAAACAGGAACGCACGGCGCCCGGCCGCGCGCACCGCGTCGGCGGCGTCCTCGGCCTCGCGGCTCGATCGGTTGTAGGAAAGTGCCACGTCGACGCCGCGCCGGGCCAGATCGAGGGCAATCGCTGCGCCGATGCGCCTGCCGCCCGTGATCAGCGCGGCGCGGTTGTGAAAATCCATGGCTGCCAGGAGGGATCGAACGATCGTGGCCGGTGTGCGCTCCTCACACGCGCGGAAGCGTCTGACGATGGCCGAAGAAGCTGGACCAGGGCGCCTTCGCGCCCATCCTGCGCTCCGCCGTCCGAATGGTGAAGACATTCGGATCGAGACGGGGGCTCACTTCGTCCCAGTCCAGCGGCATCGAGACCGGGGCCCGCGGACGCCAGCGGACAGAGAACGGCGGCACGATTGTCTGCCCGGCGGCGTTGCGCATGGTGTCGAGGTACACGGGCGCGCGCCGGCGGGCCTTGCGTGCCTCGACGGTCACGAGGGCCGGGTACTCGGCCGCCATCTCCGCGGCGATCGCAGACGCGTAGGCGCGAACCCGATCCTGGAGCGCGCCACGCCGGAGCGGCACGAAGACATGCAGCCCCCGCCCGCCCGACGTCTTCACGTAGGGTTCGAGGCCGTGGTCCTCGAGCTTGTCGCGCAGCAGAAGCGCCACGCGCGCCGCCGAGCCGAACCCATCGGCGGGATCCAGATCGAACGCGAGCCAGTCCGGCTTGTCGAGCTGATCAACGCGACTGTCCATCACGTGCATCGCGATGCACCCCAGATTCACGAGCGTGAGCAGCGTCTTGCGTGTGCCGCCGACGATCCACTCCACATCATGGCCGGCCGAGGGAGCGGGGATCGACACGGTCGGGATCCCGGCCGGCAGATTGGAGGGCGCCTGCTTCTGGAAGAAGCAGGCCTTCCTCATTCCCTCCGGGCAACGCTCCAGCGTGACCGCGCGCCCCTTCATCCACGGGACGATCTGGCCGGCAATCCGCGAGTAGAACTGCGCGAGATCGAGCTTGGTCAACCCGTCGTCCGGCCAGAACGCCTTCGATGGATTGGTGATGACGGCACCGCCCAGCCTGACGCTCGGCGTCGTCATGCATCGCCCGAGCGGTTAGACAGGGAAACCTCGCAATCGCCGTATTGTGTCATTGAACCGTGGTGAACGGCACAGAACTCGGCGACATGGGGGATCGTCCCGTGAGGACCGTGGATATGTGCGAGACGTGAGGCTTGGAGAGGCGGGAGATGGTCGAGAGGCGCACGATCGACCGGAAGCGGAACGCGAAGCACCCTGCGAAAGTGCTGACGTTAGCCGCGGATGTCGTCGCCGGACCATTCCGGCGTGACCTCCTGCGCTCCGCTCCCGGTCCACCGTGCCGGGCGGATCCGCGCAGTCGTGCGCGGATCCGCACCCGTCTTCTTTAGGTCAACACCTTGATGACGACGCGGCGGTTCTGCGCGCGGCCGTCGCGGGTCTTGTTCGGCGCGATCGGCTTCTCTTCGCCGTAGCTGATCACGTTGATTTTGCGGAGCGGCACCTGGTGCTGGTCGTAGAGATAGCGCTTGACCGCTTCGGCGCGCTCGAGCCCGAGCTTGTAGTTCAGGTCTGCCGGGCCGGCGTTGTCGGTGTGCCCTTCGATTTCGATGTAGGCGCCGTTCGGCTCGCCCTTGAGCTTCTGCACGAGCTGATCGAGATCGGCCTTGGCCTGGTCGGGCATCGTCGCCTTGCCGAACTTGAACCCGCCCTTGTCTTCGCTGAGCGTCACTTCGTACACGAGGCGCTTGGCCGAGCGCTCGATCTCGTCGGCGCGCGTGTTCACCGCGGCGGCGGCGGCGCGGGCCTCGGCCGCGCTCTTGTTCGCGGCCTCCGCACGCTGGCCGGCGGCCTGGGCGCGCTGGTCGACCTCGGTGATCTTGCCTTCGTTGGTGCGGGTGCGCTCCTGGGTCTCCTCGACCGTCTTCGAGAGCGTCTCCACCTTCCCGTTCACTTCTCCGACCTGCGTCTTGACCATCTTCTTGGTCGCGCAGGCGGTGGTGCCGCCGAGCGCGAGCGCAAGAACCGGTATGGCGAGCACGAGCTTCTTCATCTTGTCCTCCGAGCTATGTTTACGACCGTTGATCAGAGCGAACGTTGCGCCTCATCCTTTGTCAGGGGCAAAAGGCATTACCAGCAATCAACGTTCCGCGTCTCCGACTGTCCCTGCCACCGTGTAGCCGGCGCGTGCGCGCACGACCAGATCCCGATCCCGTGTGCGCACCTCGAGCGGCCGCCACCCCGGCACCGTCGACGCCTCGAAGGCCAGCACATACTGATGTCGCAGCTCGTCAACAATCTGCCGCGCCGCGACGCTCGCATGCGCAGGAGCGCTGACGGGAAAGAACTCCCCGCCCGTCCAGCGGGCCAGGTTCGACAGCGGCCCGGGCATCTCGCCATGGCCGTCCTCGCGCGTGTCGTCAATCGGCGACATGACGGCGAGGATATACACCGGCACATCGATGCCGCTCGAAATCGCGGCGACCTGCTCGGGCGTGAGACGGCTGCGGGTGTCGATCCCGTCCGTGAGCACCACGACGGCGCTCCGCTGAGGAAGACGACCGTTGCCCGACCCCGCGGCGGCGACCACTCGAGCGGTCTCCGCCACGGCGTCGTACATCGATGTCTGGCCGAACGGCGACTCGACGTGATTCAGCGCGGCTTCGAGCACCCGCAGATCGGAGGTGAAGTCCGTGACGCGATCCAGACGCGTGTCGAACGAGAATACGGCCGCCTCGTCCATCGGCCGGAGTGCCCCGAGGATCTGCTGCGCGGCCTGTCGTGCATCGACGGCCTTCGAGCCCACGCGCATGCTGCCGCTGATGTCGAAGAGGACCGCGACCTTCACCGGGCCGTCCGCCTCGGCGCGAAACTCGAGAATAGGCCTTGACCGTCCCGACTCGGCGACGATGAAGTCGGTCCGGTCCATGTTCGCCACGAACCGTCCCTTGCGGTCCCTGACGACTGCGCTGACCGAAACCACGTCAACCGAGGAGCGGAAGGTCGAGGGAGCGCGCTCCGGTTCGGTCTGCTGGGCCGGGCTCCCCTGAGCCGCCGCAGGCCGGCTGACCGGAAGCCACGAAATCGCGATGAACCCGCCGATAGCCAGCAGACGTCTCGACATCACCTCAAGAGTCTCCAAAGAACTTGCCAACCACGTAAGCCTCTGGTCCGATGCGGTTTAGCTGTTGAGGTGTCACTCAGAAGGCACAAAACGGCCGCTAAATTGATGTAACAGTTACCTTAGTTGCTCATTTGCCTGAGGCGTTTCTACACGAATCGATGTGATTCCCGCCGCACCTGGGCTTTTTGACTCGAACGCCCACGTTGGGCGCGGCTCGGGCTAAAATCTGTCGATGCCTTCCCGCTCAGCGGCCGCGATTCGCGTCAACCCCCGGATCAGCGGTTTCGTGTATGCCATCCGGAACATCGTCGCGGAAGCCCGGAAAGTGGAAGCATCAGGCCGCAAGGTCCGCTACCTCAATATCGGCGATCCGATTGCGTTCGGCTTCCGGACACCGCCGCACATGATCGAGGCGGTCGAGCGCGCCATGCGCGACGGCGAGAACGGCTATGCGCCGTCTGTCGGAATCCTCGCGGCCCGCGAGGCGGTCGCGGCCGAGTGCGTCCAGCGCGGCATGCCCATGTCGGCTGATCGCGTCGTGGTGACCGCGGGCACGTCTGAAGGGATCGAGCTGGCGCTCACCGCGATGGCGGGCCCGGGCGACGACGTCTTGATCCCCGTGCCGACGTATCCGCTGTATACGGCAGTGCTCGCCAAGATCGGGGCGCGCGCGGTGTTCTATCGCACCGATCCCGCCAGGGGCTGGCAGCCCGACGTCGACCACGTGCGCAGCCTGATCACGCCCGCGACACGCGCGCTCGTCGTCATCGACCCGAACAACCCGACCGGCGCGACGTACTCGACTGAGGCCCGGCGCGCGCTCGTGAACCTCGCCGACGAACACAATTTTCCCCTGCTTGCCGACGAGGTGTATGCGGATCTGGCCTTCGACGGTCCGGTCGGCGCCCTCGCGGCGCTGAACCCCGAAGCCCCGGTTATCACGTTCTCGTCGCTGTCCAAAGCGTACCTCGCGCCCGGGTGGCGGGCAGGCTGGATGGCCGTCGCGGCGACCGCGCGGCTCGACGATGTGCTGGCAGGGGTCAAGAAGCTGGCGGACGGCCGCCTGTGCAGCACAGGCCCGATGGAGCACGCGATCGTGGCGGCGCTGAACGGCGACCGGACCCATCAGCAGGTGTTCCGCGACGCCTTGCGGGAGCGCGCGACGATCACTCACGATCGGCTGAATGCCATCGACGGGATCTCGGTCGTGCGCCCGACGGCGGCGTTCTACGCCATGCCGAAAGTTGCCTTACCCCCCGGCGCGACGGACGAGGATTACGTGCTTGGATTGCTCCGGGCGACGGGCGTGCTGTGCGTCTATGGATCGGGCTTCGGCACAGCGCCTGCAGACGGTTTCTTCCGCGTGGTGTTCCTGGCCTCTCCGCCCGACCTGTCCGCCATTTACGATCTGATTGCCGGCTTCACGCGGGAGTTCCTTGCCAAGCGGAACCCCTAGCGGCGACCCTGCCGCGCAGCGGGGGCTCGTCCTGTGGACGATCGCCGTCGCGGCGCTGGCCGTGGTGCTGATCTGGTCTGCGTACCTCGTCCGCGGCGTCCTCCTGCTCATCTACGTGAGCGGCCTGCTCGCGGTCGGGTTCAGCCCGATCGTGCGTCTCATCGAGCGGCAGAAGGTCCTGCCGATCGGCACCCGGCGCTTCCCCCGCTGGCTCGCCATTCTCATCCTCTACCTGTTCATCCTCGGCACCCTCACGGGCATCGGATTCATGATTGTCCCGCCGCTCGTCGACCAGGGGCAGCAGTTGTGGACGGCGGTGCCCGGCATGTTCGACAAGGCGCAGGAATATCTCATCCACAAGGGGCTCCTGCGGGAGCACCTGACCCTGCGGGAGGCGGTGGCGCGCGCGCCGAAGACCGGGGGCGGCGAAGCGGTCGGCACGGTCATGAGCGCCGTGGTGGGGGTGGTCGGAGGCCTGTTCGGCCTGCTCACCATGCTGATTCTGACCTTCTACATCCTCGTGGAAGCCGACAACCTGCGGGACGGCATGCTGCGGCTCTTCCGTCGCGGCGACCGCGCGCGCGCCGCGGCCGCGAGCCGGGACATCACCGTCAAGGTCAGCGCCTGGCTAGGTGGCCAGCTGCTCCTTGGGGGGATTATCGGCGGCTCATCCGCAATCGGCCTGTGGCTGCTTGGCATCCCGTTCTTCTACGTCCTCGCGCTGATTTCCGGCGTCGGTGAGCTCATCCCGGTCGTCGGGCCCATCCTGGCCGCGATCCCCGCGGTGATCGTGGCGGCGACCGTGTCGACGAACAAGGTCATCCTGGTCATCGTGTTCTTCGTCGTGCAGCAACAGCTCGAAAATCACATCCTGGTGCCGAAAATCATGGAACGCCAGGTCGGCGTGAGCGCCGTAACGGTCATCATCGCCCTGCTGATCGGGGGGAAGCTCCTCGGTATCCCGGGCGCCATCCTGGCCGTCCCGAGCGCCGCCATCCTCCAGGTCCTCTTCACCGAATTCGCGGCACAACGCGACAGCGCCTGACCCGGCGGGCCCCCGTCCGCTCCTCCTCTCCACCAATCCGCGATGTCCACACCTAGCCCAGCGAGACGCTGGCATCTGCATTGATGGGTTCGGCGGTACCGGCCGCCTGTCGGGCGAAGTAGGTAGGCGTCGGGCTACTTCGAGGAACGGCGAGAGGTGGAAATGGGTACCCGCGGTGGTACACGACGGAATCTGTTCGGCGACGTCGCCCTGATCATCTTCCTGCTCGCCCAGGCTTCGGACGGCGTCCTCACCTACATCGGGGTGAGCATGTACGGCCTGCACGTCGAAGGCAATCCCATCATCGGGTGGCTGATGTCCGCGATGGGCGAGGGGCCGGCGCTGGCTACGGCGAAGCTCGCGGCGGGATTTTTCGGGATCGCGCTGCACCTCTCTTCCGTCCACAGGGCGGTCGCCGTGCTGGCGGTGTTCTATGTCGCCGTCGCGGTGGTCCCGTGGGTCGCGATCCTCTTCTATTTGAGCTGACCCCCTCCTTCTCGACTGCCCGTCGTCGCCGATCCCCGTACGGCCGCCCGATCGGGCCGGAGGTTTATACTCGCCCGTATGCGCAGAGATCCGCTGACGTACCTCGGCGACGAACTCGACTCACTCAAACAGCAGAACCTGTTCCGGCACCTGCGCGTATTAGAAGACGAGCAGAAGGCGCACACGACGTTCGATCACCGGTCCGTCGTGAATCTGTCGTCGAACAACTATCTCGGCCTGACCACGCATCCGCGGCTCCGGGCCGCAGCACTGGCGGCGATCGAGCGGTTCGGCGTGGGATCCGGATCGGTGCGCACGATTGCGGGGACGATGGAGCTCCACGTCGAACTGGAGCGCCGGCTTGCCTCCTTCAAGAAGGTCGAGGCGGTCGTGGTGTTCCAGAGCGGCTTCACCGCCAACGCCGGAACGGTATCCGCCATTCTGACGAAGGACGACGTGGTCATCTCGGACGAGTTGAACCACGCGAGCATCATCGACGGGTGCCGATTGAGCCGGGCGGCCGTGAAGGTGTTCCCGCACAAGGATGCGGACGCGGCGCGGCGCATCATCAAGGATCTGCCGGCCGGACAGCGGCGGCTGCTGATTACCGACGGCGTGTTCAGCATGGACGGCGACCTCGGGCCGCTGCCCGCGCTCTGCGACGTGGCGGAGGACACAGGCTGCATCATGATGGTCGACGACGCCCACGCAAGCGGTGTGTTCGGAGCGAACGGCCGGGGAACCATCGATCATTTCGGCATGCACGGCCGGGTCGACGTGCAGGTCGGGACGCTCTCGAAGGCGATTGGCGCGCTCGGCGGGTACGTGGCGGGGAATCGCAACCTGATCGAATTCCTCCAGCATCGCGCCCGTCCCTTCCTGTTTTCGACGTCGCATCCGCCGTCGGTCACGGCCGCGTGCATCGCCGCGCTCGATGTCCTCATCGAGGAGCCGGAGATCATCGAACGTCTCTGGGCGAACACGCGTTTCTTCAAGGCCGGGCTCGAGCGCCTCGGGTTCAACACCGGCCCGAGCGAAAGCCCGATCACCCCCGTCATCGCCGGCGAGAGCGCGACGGCGAACGCGCTCTCGGACCGGTTGTTTCAGAACGGCGTGTTCGCGCAGGCCATCGGGTTCCCGACCGTCGCGCGCGACAAGGCGCGCGTGCGCACGATCGTCACCTCCACGCATACCCGCGAGGATCTCCAGTACGCGCTCGACATGTTCGAGAAGGTCGGCCGCGAGCTGAGCCTGGTCTGACGTGCCCCCAGCTGCCCGCCGCACCACCCGGCCGCCGGACCGCCGCTCGTGAAAGCGTCCCGATCGGATCGCGCGCGCGCGCTCTTCGACATCTACACGCGCGATCTGTCGCGGGAGGACCTGCAGCGCCTGTTCACGCACGACACGCTCGATGCGTATCGGTTCTTCGCGCGGGGCCTGGACGAGGAGCAGTTCGCGGCGCTTCCACCCTGGCAGCGCGTGCCGCACCGGATCCGGCAGATCTTCGTCGCCTTCACGCTGAAGCTGCCGCCGGCGCGGCGCGCCCTGTACGTGGTGGCACTCCTTGTCGCGCTGCTCGGGATCATCCAGCTCTTCAGGGGATTCGCCGCAGTGGCGATTCCGCTCGGACTCCCGTTCATCCAGGTCGCCGTGCTGACGCCGGTCTGGGCCGACGGGACCTTCGCGCTGATCGTCAGCCTGTTCCTCGTCAACCTGCTCGTGCTCCTCGAAGTCGCCGACCGTCTCTCGCTCAAAGGCGAGCTGGAGGTTGCTCGCGAGATCCAGCTGGCCATGCTTCCGAGTGGAACATACCGGGCGGCGGACATCGAGATTTGCGGCGTGACACGCCCCGCGAACACCGTCGGGGGGGATTTCTACGACGTGCTGCCGCTTCGCGACGGGCGGGTGATCGTCACGCTCGGAGACGTGGCCGGCAAAGGCAGCCCGGCGGCGTTGCTGATGGCCCTGCTGCTCGCGGTGCTCCGGACGCTCGTGGACGAGGAGCTCGAGGCGTCCGCGCTCGCTGAACGCCTGAACGTGCAGATCTGCCGGCACAGCCCGTCGTCGCGTTTCATCACGCTGTTCTACGGTGTCTACGCGCCAGCCACGGGATCGCTCACATATGTCAACGCGGGACACATGCCGCCGCTCATTCGCCGGCAGGACGGCCGGTACGATCGCCTGGGCGGCACCGGTGTCGCACTCGGCATGTTCGACGGATCCGTCTTTGGCGCGGTCGAGACGACGATCGGGCCTGGAGAGGCGCTGGTGCTGTACAGCGACGGGATTACCGAGGCGGAGAACCCGTCGGGGCACCCGTTCGAGGAGGCCGGGCTCGAAATGGTCGTCGAGCGCCACGCGACCGCGCCGCCAGCGGAAATCGGCACACGCGTCCTGGCGGCGGTCGCGGAGCACGCCCGGGACTCCCGCTTCACGGACGATCTCACGATTCTCGTCCTCAAGCGCGCGGACCCGTCCGCCGCGGTGTCTTCATCGGTTGCACCCGCACACCCGGACGTGACCGAATACCGCTAGCGGCTTCCGGTGGACGACGGCGTTCACACCCAACCTGCCGACGCGAGGTCTAAGATGGAGGCTCCGCATGCCTGGACCCCGTCGTTCCGCCGCGCGCTGGCTCCTGCTGCTCCTCGTCGGCTTCTGTCGGGCGGACATCGCGGCCCGGCAGCCGGCGACGCGGGACGGGATTGCCCCGCTCGTTCGGCAGCTCGAGCACGCGGCCGCAGCCGCCGATGCCCCGGGCATCCTGGCGCTGGGGGCCGCGTCAATCAGCCGTCCGAGCTTCGAGGAATTCGCACGGTCGATCACCACGCCGGCCCCGACCCGGCTCCTCCTGACCGAGCGCGATCGTGCACCTCTCGAAGGCGGCGGACAGCGCCTGATTGTCGAAGTGTTCAGCGAGCACGGCATCGAAGCGCGCCTGGGCACCTGGCGCGTCGACGTCCGGCCCGGCGCCGCGGCAGCGGACGCGTGGCACATCGCCGCCGTCAGCCGGCTGTCCATCGTCACCGGGCTGTACCGCCTGTCGCTCAACCCCGCCAAACAGTACGAGATTCACAACCTCACGGTGCACGCGCCCGACCTCGTCGTCGAAATGACGTCCGGACGCGCATTCGTCGCAGAAACCAGTGAAGGGCCGACCGCGCTCGTGCTGCTCGGGCGTGGACGCATGCAGTTCACCCCGCCGGATCCCGCCGAGCGCACGCAGATCAAGATTTTCGGAGGAGCCGAATCGCTCGCGGTCGATATCGACACCGCGTTCATCCGGCTCTATCCCGGTGAGTTCGCTTCACGCGTGGATGGAGGGGCGCTCCGTCCCTGCGCGGTGGACCCGGCCAACCTCCGCGCCGCGACGGCGATCTTCAACGCGCACGTCGGCCAGTCGCTGCAGGTGGACCTGAGCGATCTGAGCCACGATCGCTGGTCGCTTCTGCCTTCCCCGGGCGATTTCATCGGAGAACTGCATTCCAGGAAGTACGGCACCCTCACGTATACGCGGTCGGGCAGCGAAGCGGAAGACATCACGTTGTTCGATCGCAAGCAGCGCCGCAACATTTCCGTCTACGCGTCGCCGGAAAAACTCGCACGCCGGGGCCGCTCGTTCAGTGAAGACAGCACCCTCGACTACGACGTCCTCGCGTATGACATCGACGCGGAGTTCATTCCCGAGCGCGGCACGGTGGAGGGGCGCGCGACAATCACGCTCCGGATGCTGGCGGAGAGCGCCTCCCTGACCTTCCGCCTGGCCGACACGTTGTCGGTTCGAGGCATCTATTCCCCCGCGTACGGCCGTCTCCTGCATCTGCGGGTGGTCGGGCAGAACAGCGTGATCGTGAACCTGCCGGCGGTGCTGAAGCCGGGGACCGAGCTCTCGTTGAGCGTCGTGTACGGCGGACGAATCGCTCCGCAGGTGTTCGATCGGGAAGCCATCCAGGCCGGCGCGGACACGCACGAACCCGTCGTCGTGCCGATCGAGCAGCGGTGGCTCTTCAGCAACCGGAGCTACTGGTATCCGCAATCGACGGTCACCGACTATGCCAGCGCACGGCTGAGGATCACCGTTCCGAGCGACTACGAGGTGGTGGCAACGGGAGATCCCCTGGCCGTGCCGGCGCTGCCGGGAGGCCTCCCCGGCGTGGAGACGTCGAAGCGCCGCAAGTCGTTCGTGTTCGAGGCCCGTGAGCCGTGCCGGTACCTGGCGCTCGTCATCAGCCGGCTCGACCCGATCACCACGTCACGCATAGTGGCGGGCGGGCGCAGTGTCGTGCTGTATGTCCGGAGCAGCCCACGGCAGGAGGGGCGCGTCCGCGACCTGGCCCAGAAGGCTGCCGGGGTGTTCACGTTCTACGCGTCTCTCGTCGGCGACGCACCCTACCCGAGCTTCACGCTGGCCGCCATCGAAAGCGATCGGCCCGGCGGCCACAGCCCGCCGTATTTTGCGCTGCTCAACCAGGTGGTCGTCGGGTCCACGTTCGTGTGGCGGAGCGATCCCGTCAGCTTCGACAATTACCCGACCTTCTTCCTTGCTCATGAACTGGCGCACCAGTGGTGGGGCCACGCAGTGGGCTGGAAGAATTACCACGAGCAGTGGATCAGCGAAGGCTTTGCCCAGTACTTCGCCGCGCTCTATGCCGAGAGGGATCTCGACCCTGGCGTGCTGACCAACGTGCTGCGGCAGATGCGACGGACCGCGATCGCCGCCTCGAACCAGGGCCCGGTGTACCTCGGCTACCGCCTGGGACATATCCGTGCCGACGAGCGCGTGTTCCGTTCGATTATTTACAACAAGGCCGCCATGGTCCTCCACATGCTCCGCCGGTTCGTGGGCGACGAGGCTTTTTTCGCGGGCCTGCGCAGGTTCTACGAGGACTGGAAGTTCAAGAAGGCGGGCACCGACGACTTCCGGGCCGCGATGGAGAAGGCCAGCGGTCGCGATCTGAACCGTTTCTTCGAGACCTGGATCTACGGGACGGCCATCCCGAAAGTGAAATTCAGCGCGCACACGAACGCCGGCTCCGCGCTGATCCGGTTCGAGCAGCACGGAGAGCCGGTCGATGTGCCGATCACGGTCACCATCGACTATCAGGCCGGCGCGCCCGACCAGGTCGTCGTCGCGCTGGCCGACAGGATTACCGAACGGACGCTGCCGCTCCGGGGGGCCGTCCGTTCCATCACGGCGAACGCCGACAACGGCGCGCTGGTCGAGATTCTGAAGTGACGGGAATTGCGGATTCCAGAGTCTTCGCGTTTTGACCGAAAACATCGAACCAGACCGGAAATTCGAACCCCAAATCCTAAAACTTATACAATTGGATCTTATGGACACCGTCAATGTGACGATAGACGGCCGGCAGGTCGCGGTCGAGAAGGGCAAGACCGTTCTCCAGGCGGCCATCGAGAGCGGCATCAGGATTCCCTATTACTGTTACCACCCCGGCCTCGGCATTGACGGCTCCTGCCGTGTTTGTATCGTCAAGATCGAGAAGATGCCGAAGCTGCAGACGTCGTGCTCGACGACCGTGGCCGAGGGGATGGTCGTCTCCACCGGGACGCCCGACGTCGTCGAGGCGCGCGCCAGCGTGTTCGAGTTCCTGCTGATCAATCACCCGCTCGACTGCCCGGTGTGCGACAAGGGCGGCGAGTGTCCGCTGCAGGATTTCTCCTACAGCTTCGGACCGAACGAGAGCCGGATGGAGTTTCCGCGGCGGGTATTCGACGGCGAAGGGGTGCGCGCCGACGTGGACTTCGGACCCACGCTGATGCTGAACCGGAACCGGTGCATCCTCTGCACGCGGTGCGTCCGGTTCATGCGAGAGGTCGACACCGACGCGCAGATCACCATTGCGGACCGCGGGTACGGCAGCGAAATCGCCACATTCCAGGAGGAGGGCGTCCACTCGCTGCTGTCGGGCAACCTGATGGATGTCTGCCCGGTGGGAGCAATCACGACCCGCGATTATCGCTTCAAGTCGCGCCCATGGGACAACCCCGAGGCCGTTGACACGATCTGCACGCTCTGTGAGAAGGGCTGCAATACCACCGCGTGGATCAAGGCTAAGCCGGAATGGGCCAAGGGCGCGCAGCTCATCCGGACCACGCCGCGTTTCAACCCGGACGTGAACGACTACTGGATGTGCGACATCGGCCGGTTCGATTACCGGTGGATCGAAGGAGATGAGCGGCTCCAGCGTCCGTTGCTGCGGACCGACGCGGGCGTGCTCGAACCCTCCGACTGGACCAGCGCGCTCTCGAAAATGGCGGCCCGGATCACGGCGGCGGGCGGGCCCTCCGCCCTCAGGTTCCTCGTGTCCGCCCACGCGTCGCTCGAGGAGCTGTACCTCATCGGCCGGCTCGGTGGCGCCTTCGGTCTTCCGGAGAACGGCGTGGCGATCAGCTGGCGGTACCGTGAGAAACCCCAGCCGCCGCGCGCGAAGTTCAAGATTTCCCCCGTCGATGCGCCGAACGTGAACGGGGCGCGGGACCTCGGATTCCCCGTCAAGGCGTCCGCGAAGGGCGAAGCGGACATCGCCGCGTTCCGCGAGGACGTGGAAGCTGGACGCGTGCAGGCGCTGCACGTCTTCGATCCCGGCCCGGACGGCTACATGGGCGATGTGTCGTGGGTCATCGAAGCGCGGCGCAGCGGGAAGCTGCCGCTGCTCATCGTCCAGGGCGTGCTGATGACCGCCCTGGCGCAGGCTGCCGACGTCGTGCTTCCCGGGGCCGCGTGGGTGGAAAAGGACGGCGCCTACGTGAATGAGCAGGGCCGCCTTCAGGCGGGCGCCCGGGTGATCGGTCCGCCGGCCGATGCACAGGAAGACTGGCAGGTGTTCGTGAACATCGGGCTCGCACTCGGTGCAGGGCTCACTTACACGAGCAGCGCGGCCGTCCGCAGCGACCTTGCGACGGCGATGGCCGACAACGAGCGCTATGCGGCGCTGGCCCAGCTCGCGTTCGCCCGGCCGGTCTCGGCGAAGCACTGGCTGCAGGCCTCGAATCCCTCAGAGCGATGGAAGTGGGACGTCATGTTCCAGGATCTGCCTCCGGTGAAGTTCGCAGCGAAGCCGGTGCCGACCTCCTGGTTCAACGGCCTGCCGGTCACCACGAAAACCGAGTAAACCGTCGCGGGTCCGCTCGGCGGCTTGCGGGTGAGTCCCGGGTTTCGAGCGCTATTCGACCACGTTGATCAAGTCGACTATGGCGGTATGCCCTTTCGCGGCGGCTCGTGACAGGGGTGTCCGGTCCTCGGCATCGACCACGTGCGCGTCGGCGCCCCGTGCGAACAGCGCCCGTGCGACGGGTACATACCCCGCTTCGGCCGCGATATGGAAGGGTGTGTGGCCTCCCGCGTCGGCGACGTTCACCTCGGCGGCAGCCTCGATGAGCCGCAGCGACACGTCGACGTGCCCTCCGGCGACGGCGGCGTGGAGCGGGGTGTTGCGAAGCGCGTTGCGGGAGACGACGTTCAGGTCGGCTCCGGCGGCCATCAACCGTTCCACAGCCGCCTTCCGGCCGAAGAAGGCGGCGAGGTGCAGCGGCGTCCACCCGTCGTAGGAATAGGTATTGATCCCTGCGGCGGGCGGCGCCAGGAACGGCTCGAGGGTGTCCATCTGTCCGAGCGCGGCGGCCGCGAAGATGTCGAGCGGCGCCCCCGCCGCGACGAGCCAGTCGGCCGCCGCCGCCTGCTTGTGGTACAGCGCGGCCATCAGCGGCGTTTCACCTGAGGCGGCCCGAACGGCGATCAGGCCCGGGTCCGCGGCCAGGAGACGTTGCAGTGCCGCGACGTCGCCGCTCCTGGCGGCGTTGAGAAACTCGTCTGTCTTCATTTCGAGAGTCTTTCTGCGGCCTGCGCGGTCCGCACTTTCAGCGCGCCAGGAAGAATCCGCACGTCGACGCGTCCTTCCGCGACACCCGGTTCACCGTCCACGTGGAACTCGATCGGTCCCTCTGCGTCGATCGACGCGCACGTCACGCGGACCGTGCGCACTCTCGGCGCACGGTGCGCGGTGCCGGTCACGAGGTGCCGGGCGTGCCAGAAGCGGGCCATGACCGAACGTTCCTCGACGATCGTGGCGTCCAGCAGGCCGTCGTCCAGCTCGGCGCCAGGCGCGATGCGGGCACCCAGCCCGTACTCGCGGCCGTTCGCGAACGCAATGAGCAGGGCACGAACCGCGCACGGATCACCGTCGAGGTGCAGGCGATAGTCGACCGCACCGTAGCGCCACCCTTCGCGGACGCCCAGAAGGAGGTACGGCCACGCGCCGCGCTTCCCGGCGGGGCGGAGATTGAAGTGGCGGGCCACGCGCGCGTCGAATCCCACGCCGGCGATGTTGAAGAAGGGGCGCCCTGCCATGGTGCCGGCGTCGATGGTGCGCGTTCGCCCATCCAGGGCCTCAGCGAGGGCGGCACGCGGATCATGCGGTACACCAAGCGCGCCGGCGAGCCCGTTCCCTGAACCGGCGCGAACGAGCCCGATCGCGGTATCCGAGTGCAGCACTCCACTGCCCGCTTCGTTCATGGTGCCGTCACCTCCCCAGACGATGACGAGCGGCGCTCCGGCGGCGGCGCTCGCCGCGGCGAGATCGCGCGCGTGACCGACGCGCTCGGTCACGTGAATCGCCGCGCGCAGACCCCGACGCTCCAGCTCGCTCCTCACGAGCGCGATGCGACGCGCACCGGCGGCAGCATCCGCGCCGGCGCCCGAAATCGGATTGATGATCGCGACGATCGACATGAACTTTGAAGGCCTCTGACGCGGGAACCTTGCTATAGTAACGTCCAACATCGCGTTGTGGAGGTTGCATGAAAAGCCTGGCGTGGCGCCTGACGCTCCTGGGTTTGTTCGTCGCGGCAGCAGGCGTGGCGGCTTACTACGCGTGGACGGGATCGTCGCGCACGCGGCAGGATGCCCACGCCCTCAGCGCCTTCGAGACGTCGATTGTTGCGGCCGAGCGGGACGTTCTCGACCTGCGAGGCGCCCAGCAGGGTTACGTGGCCGCCGGACAAGGCGATCAGTTCTGGGCGTCGAAAGTGGACGCCGGCGTTGCGAGGCTTCGAGAAAGCCTGATCGCCCTTCGCGCGCAGGCCACCGGCTCGCAGGCGCAGTCCGCGCTCGATTCCGCGTCGAGCGCGATCCAGGATTTCGAGCAGATGGACCACCGTGCGCGCGAGTACGCGCGAAGCGGCCAGAAACTCCTCGCCTCCGATCTGATTTTTGCCAACGGCTATGAACTGACGGCGGCGGCCTCCTCGGCTCTCGAAGACGCACGCCTCGCCGAGCGGCTCCCGTACGAGACGAGCACAGCCGCCCTGGAACGACGTCGGCTCGAAGCCGCCGGCGCCGCGGTGGGTGTGGGGCTCGTCGTCATCCTGCTGCTCGTCCCGACGGGCGTGGAACAGGCCGCGAGTCCCGAGATCGCCGCGCAGGCGAGCCCGCGGTTCGACAGGGCTCGTGGGCCGGAGCAGCCCGCGACGGCCTCGACGGTCGATGAGGAATGGTCCGCGGCCAGAGTCGTGCCGAATCAGGCCGCACAGCGCACGACCGCGTCCGCGGGTCAGACCTCGCGCACACGCGCGACGGCAACGGTCGCGCCAGGCGCTCGAAAATCGATCGCGGAACCGGCAGCGCGGGACGCGGCTGGGCCCGGCGCGGCACCGCCCGTCGTCGTACCGCCTGGGCCTGCGATCGACCTCACTGGCGTTGCCGCGCTCTGCTCGGATCTCGCGCGCGTCGTCGACACCTATGCCCTTCCCGCCATCCTCGAGCGCGCGGCGGCCGTCCTCGACGCCCCGGGTATCGTGCTGTGGATCGCGGACCCGGACGGCCAGGAACTGAGTCCGATTGTGACGCACGGTTATCCGCCGCAGCTGGTGTCGCGCCTCGGCACGATCCTGCGCGATGCCGAAAACGCCACGGCTTCCGCGTTCAGGACATCACTGCTCCAGACAGTGCGGACGGATTCGGTCTCGAATGGCGCCATCGCGGCGCCGCTGGTGACGCCCGCGGGGTGTGTCGGCGTGATGGCGGCCGAGGTTCGGCATTCCGGAGAAGCGGACGCGGCGAAGCGGGCGGTCGCCGCCATAGTGGCAGCGCAGCTCGCGACCCTGGTCGGACCCCCGTCGGCGCGCGGTCACGCGCGAGCGGAAGCCGCCGGCGCCTGACCGCGGCGACACCGGCTCAGAGCACCCTCGCCGCTCCGCGCGCTGCCCGCCGTTCGATCTTGCCCTTCAGCGTCAGCGCTTTTTTCTGGCGCAGCACGTCTGCCGTGAACTCGTCGCCGTCCTGCAGCCGTTGGATCCGGCTGCGCAGATCCGCCGGGTCCGAGACCTCGGCGCCATTGAACGCGGTCAGCACGTCACCGGCCTTAAAACCCGCCGCATGGGCGGCGGAGTTGTCCTCGACGGAGGTGACGAGCACGCCGCGCGAAGCACCGAAGTAGTCAGCCAGCTGGCTCGTGAGTGCAGACATCCTGATTCCGAGCCCGGTCTGGGCACGCCACGGAAAGTCTTCAAATCCCGGGACGGGGGGCACGGGCGGGAGAGCCGGAGGACGGGGCGCTGCCGGCGGTGGTGGCGGAGCAAAGGCGAATCCGTCGCCGAACTCCTGCCCAAGATCCCGCAGGACCCGGGCGGTGTCGAGATTTCCCAGCAGGCGTACGGCGCCGCCCTCACGCAGCTCCACCCCCACGTCCACTCGATCGCTGCCACGCACCAGCAAAGCAGGGACGCGTCGTCCGGCAGGCGTCTCGTCGACGAGGCGCGTGAACTGCCGGACGCTTCTCACCCGTTCTCCATCGAACTCGATGATCACGTCACCCTTCCGGATGCCAGCCTTCTCAGCGGGACCACCCGCCACGACGTCGTCGATCAGCACTCCGCGTGGGACGGCCGTGCTCTTCGCGCCGTCGCGATCGACTTCGCGGACCGAGACGCCGAGCTCACTGCCGCGTCCCGCCAGCACGTCGAGCGCGCGCGGCACCCGCTCCGCCCGCACCTGTCCGTGAAGCGCGGGCCCGAGCCCCGCCATGAGCACGACGGCAGCAATCGCCGCCCCTGATCGGGCGCCTGACTTCCATGATTCCATACATCCTCCGAACAACCGGTCGAACCGTCCAACCCGGCCGCTACCGCGGTCGACTCTCCGGCAGGTGAGACGAAGCCCTTCCCGAAAAGGTTGAACGTTCGTCCGGCTTCGAGGTCACGGGCGTCCACGGGACAGGACGCGCCCAGGCGATGCGGCCTCGCTTTTGCTCGACAAACGCGGCGGGACGGCGCTCGGCCGCAGGCACAGCGTTTGATGGAGCAGTCGTGTCGCGCGGAATCAACGGGGTGCGTAACTCAGGCAGGCGCTGGCATCGCCGCATCCCGCCGTAAGTCAGTCGATTCCGCGCGGCGCTTCTTTTTTCGGGGAGGGTGTCACATGGCAAAATCGCTTATGCGTCTCGTCGCACCGTTCGCGCTCATCGCGACGCTGTCGGGGTGCGCACTGACCCTCGGACACCCGAGCGTCGCCGAACTCAAATACAACCCGGGCCGGTATCAGAACCGGACCGTATCGATCGACGGCGTCGTCACCAGCTCATGGGGCGTGCCGCTGATGCCCTTCAAGCTCTACAAAGTCGACGACGGCACGGGGGAAATGACGGTCCTGGCGCAGGGCGGCCGCGTGCCGACCCGGGGTTCGCACGTGCGCGTGAAAGGTCGCGTCAACGACGTGGCGACGTTCGGAGGCCAGTCGGTCGGGCTGCATCTCGAACAGACCGGCATCCGCTTCGACAGACGGTGACCGCGCCGGTTCCATCCGGCACTCGGGAGGGATCAGGCGCGCCTAGGTCGTGATGCGCACGGCCACCGCGGTCATGTCGTCGTTGGGTGGCGTCTCCCCCCGCCAGTCGTGCACGGCGGCGAAGATCCCCTCGACGATTCGTGCGGGCGGGAGATCGCGCAGCCTCCCCACGACCTCCAGGAGGCGCGCGGCGGTGAATTCCTGGCCGCTCTTGTTCATCGCTTCGTAAACGCCGTCGGTGCAAATCACGAAGAGGTCCCCCATGTGGAGGGGGAACGAGACCTCGTCGTACGTGGAGCCTTGGAACGAACCGAGCGGAACGCCGGGCAGCTCGATCTGCGAGCAGCTGTCGGCGGTACAGCGAATCGGGTACGGCAGGCCGGAGTTCGCCAGCGTCATGATGCGCCGTTTCAGGTCGAACACCGTGTAGCAGAGCGTGCAGTAATACTCCTCGAGCTGCCGCTGCTGCAGGATCGTGTTGACTGACGACAACACGCCTGCGGGGCTCGACCGGTCGGGCAGATACCGCCGCCGGAACGTGCGGCCTCGAATCAGCTCGGCGGCGAACACGCTGTACAGCGCGGCCGGCACGCCCTTCCCGGACACGTCACCCACCGCGACGACCAGCGTGTGCGATTCCGGGGACAGATAGTCGTGGAAGTCGCCGCCTAGCTCAAGCGCCGGCGCGAAGGCCGCCGCGACGTCGATGCCCTTGAGCCGCTTCGGCGGCGCCGCGGGCAGCAGGGCCGTCTGCACGCGCTGCGCAAACCGAAGCTCCTTCTCGAGCCGGTCCTCGTTCGACCGGACCTCCTCGTACAGGCGCGCGTTCTCGATGGCCACGGCGGCCTGGCTGGCCAGCAGCGTGAGAATCTCGACGTCGCGTTTGCTGAACGCGTCGAGCTCCGGACTCTCGAGGTCGACGACGCCGATGCACCGGTCCTTCAGGAGCAGCGGGATCGCCAGCTCCGATCGGACGTCCGGCACCAGCTTGATGTAGCGCGGATCCTGCGACACGTCGGCGACGAGGACCGCCTCGCGGTGCAGTGCCGCGTAGCCCACGAGCCCTTCGCCCAGGCGCAACGGGGGAACCTGCACCTTCTCGCCGTACTGCACCGCGAGCTTCATCTCGAGCTCGCCGCGCTCTTCGTTCAACAGCAGGATGCCGAACGTGCGGTACTCGATCAGCCGCTTCGTCGATTGCGCGATCCGTGCGAACAGCTCGTCGGGCGCGAGCACCGACGCGACTTCGCGGCCGATCTCCGCCAGGGTCTCGAACGCTTCGGCGTCGCTCCGGCTCCGCTCGAAGAGCCTCGCGTTGATGAGCGCGACGGCGACATGCGCCCCGAACTGCCTGACGATGTCGACGTCGCGCGGCGTGAACTGGTCACGGTTGCGACTGAGGATGTTGAGCGCCCCGATGGGCCGCGACTTGTGCAGCAGCGGCACGACGATTTCCGAGTTCATGCCCGGCACGAACTCGATGTAGCGGGAGTCGGCGAGCAGGTCGTTGACGAGGAGCGGCTGCTCGCTCGCGACCGCGGCGCCGACGAGTCCCGCACCGAGCTTGAGCCGCAGCGGCTTGCCGGACTCGGGATACCCCACCGAGTACGCCGACCGAAGCTCGCCGCGCCGTTCGTCGAGGAGGTACACCGCGAAAGCTTCGAACGAAATCAGCCGCCCGATCAGCCGCGGAATCTGGTGGAGCAGCTCATCGAGGTCCAGGACACTCGTCACCTGGCGCCCGAGGTCGAACAATGTCGTCAGGAGCTCGTGCTCGGCGTAGCCCGCCTGGGTGCCCGGCGCCGGTTCGGCGGGTGCCCTGTCCGATGGAATGCCTTGGCTCACTTTCGACGTGCGTCCTTCCGCTGGTGGGAATCCAGATTATACTTCCCCGTTATCGAACGCCGGCCGCCGCGCACTCTGGCGGCCCTGGCCCCCTGGCACCCTGCATGAACATCTCGCTGCCCCTCGACTACAGCGCCATCGAGCGGATCCTTCCGCACCGCTACCCGTTCCTGCTCGTCGACCGCGTCACGGAATTCGAGCCGGACAAGCGGATCGTCGGGATCAAGAACGTCACGCTCAATGAGCGGTATCTGGCGCATCGTCCGGGGGAGCTGCCCGTGCTGCCGCCGACGATCCTGACGGAAGCCGTCGCGCAGGTTGGCGCCATCATGATCCTGGCAAAGCCTGAAAACCGCGAGAAGCTCATCTACTTTGCGGGCATCGAGCGGGTGCGGTATCGGCGTGCGGTGCACCCTGGCGACGTCGTGGTGATCGAAGCCCACGTCCGCCGGCTTCGGAGCCGGATGGGACTCCTTCGCGGGGTCGCCCGCGTCAACGGCCAGGTCGTGGTCGAGGGCACGATGACGTTCGCGCTCGGCCCGCGCCACGACGGCACGCAGGCGCTGCAGGGCGATCGGCCCTAGCGCACCACCATCACGACCAGTCCGATCTTGACCGCGCGCGACGCCCACGATGCGCCCCTGGCGCTTGGGTGGTAATACCGCCAGGCATCCAGGAACGCCGGGGCGAGCAGCAGCGCGCCGATGACACGTTCGTCCACGCGCGCGGCCGTCGCCATGCCGCGCGTGTCGCGCTCGGCGGGGCCCGTTTTCGCGAACGCGGCGCCTGCGTACGCGACGGATGCCAGAACGTTGAACGCAAAAACACCCTTGGCGAGCGGGGCCCGTTCGCGGCGCAGCTGTGGCCGACGATCGAGCAGCAGCTCGTTTTCCGCATGCTGAACCCAGAAGCCGGCCGACGAGATCGTGAACTCCTGTCTGGGTGGGAGCCCGTTCCGATGGGTAATCGCGAAGAAGGGCACGCCGTGGAAGTCCACCTTCCGAAGTCCCGGTTTTTCACCGAACGCGACATCGGCGATCACATGGCCGATTTCGTGGGTGGCCAGGCCTGTGGCGCCCCCAGCCAGAAAAGATGCAATCCGCTTCCCTGTCGAGTCATCCTGCGGCGGCGGTCTCTGCGGCACCGACTGAGCCGAGACCCGGCACGCCACCGCAAGTAGCACGAGACAGAGGAGTAAGGGCGGTGGGGGGGGCCGTTTCCGGCCCGCGCTCCGGGCGGCACAGTGGTTGCTCTGCTGTAAGTCCGTGACATAACACGCCGCCCGAGGGTCGGCGTCAAGGAGAAGGCACATGCTCGAAACGATTGCGATCATCCTTATCGTTCTCTGGCTCCTCGGGATGGTCAGCGGCTACACACTCGGGAACTTCATCTACGTCCTGCTGGTCGTGGCGATCGTGCTGTTCCTCGTGCGGCTGATCAGCGGACGCCGGGTTTAAGCAGGACGCGCCCGAGACGGGGATGATACGCGGTGAAATCCCCGTCGCGACGGTCGTCCTGCACATGGCGGCGCACCTGGTGGAGCGTCGCGTCGAGATCGTCCATCGCAGAGAAGATGAACGCCTCGACGCTCATCGGTTCGACGGGAGAACCGTGTTCGCGAGCGCCGTGGTGTGAAACGATCAGATGCTCGATGCGGGTCTGCAGGTCGTCAGGAAAACCCTGAATCTGCCGGGCCGCATCGCGCATCAACTGCACGCCCAGGGTGACGTGGCCGATCAGGTTGCCACGGGTCGTATAGGCCGTCGCGCCGTCGTACGTGAGCTCGTCCAGTTTGCCCAGGTCGTGTAACACGGCGGCAGCCAGCAGCAGGTCGGCGTCGGCGTCGTACGCGCGGGCGAGCAGCTCGCCGACTTCGGCGAGCTTCACCACGTGCTCCAGCAACCCGGACCGATAGGCGTGGTGGACGGTTAGCGCCGCCGGCCATACGCGGAGGCGCTCGCGGTGCTGCACGAGTAGACGCGTGAGCAGTTGCCGCAGCCAGGGATTGCCCGCGCGGGCGACCCGCGCTTCGAGCTCCCGCCACATGTCGTCCACCGGGCGCGGCGAGCACGGTACGCACTCCTCCTCCCGGAACCCGTCCAGGCGATCCTGCGCCGCGTTCACCCGGCGGATCTTTTCCAGGACGAGCTCGAGCCGTTCGCGATGGCGGTTGCCACGGCCCTGCACCTTGACGAACTCCCCTGCTTCGAACTCCTGCTCGAGCGCCGCCACATCCTCGAATACCTTGGCGTCGATCTGACCTGAGACGTCCTGCAGGACGATCGACAGGAAGGTTCCGCCGTCGCGCCCTGTCCTGATCTCCTTCCGCGCACACAGAAAGAAGGACCAGCCAGCCGAGGACTCGTCGAGTTTGTCGATCGATGGGAGGCGGGACATCTGGCGGATGGTACCGGTTCGGAGGGCGGGGTTCAAGACTCGACGCTCAGGCTCCCGACTCGATGTTCAGCGGGCGAGCTTCCGCGTTCGCTGGAAGCACCCTTCGCGAGGACGATGGCTCTTTCAACCGCACGACGGCGACGCCGACGAACACGAGGGCTGCGGCAGCCGCCATGCGCCGATCGAACGGCTCCCCCAGGAAGATCACGCCGAGGGCCACGGCAATCACCGGATTGATATACGCGTAGAGCGAGACGAATGAGACCGGCAGATGACGAAGGGCGTAGGTGTAGGCGACGAATCCGCCGATCGCTCCCACCGTCGCCATGTACGTCAGCGCCACGGCCGTGCGGGGAGTGAAGAAGAGATGCGCCCACTCGCCGCGCAGGGTGCCGGCCGCGAGCATCATCAGTCCGCCGGCGAGCATCTGATACGCCGTGGTCCCGAGCACGTTATCCGCCCGCCCGTGACGGCGCGAGTACGCCGACCCGAGCGACCAGCCGAACGCGGCAATCTGCAGCGCAATGACGCCCATGAGAAATTTATGGCCCGCTCCCCCGTCCAGCTTCAGATCGGGCCAGACAAGGACCAGGATCCCGGCAAACCCAATCAGCAGGCCGAGGATCACTTTGCCGCGGAGACGATCGCCATCCGGCAGGCACGCTTCGACGCCGGCCATCCAGAACGGCGAACAGGCAACGAGCACGGCGGCGAGGCCGCTCGGCACCCACTGCTCCGCCACGACGACGCCACCATTCCCGAGGCCGAGGAGCAGGAACCCGAGCAGCAGGATGCCTCCCCAGCGCGACGGGGGTGGCAGCCGATGCCCCCGCAGCGCGACGAAGGAGGCGAGCAGTGCGCCGGCAATCGTCCATCGCAGGCCGCCCATCAGCGCCGGCGGCATCGTTTCGAGGCTGACACGGATCCCGAGGTACGTCGTCCCCCAGATGAGGCAGACCATCACCCAGGCCACATAGGCCTGCCGGCGCTGACGCGACGAGGTAGCCGTCACGAGATGCTCTCCGGCGCGCGCGTGATGTGGAGGCGCGATGTTTCTTTCGTCGTTTCAAGCACGATGGTGGTGCGCGTCGACCTGACGCCCGGGATTCGACCCAGGCGTGTCCGCAGGAGCAAACCGAGATGCTCGGCATCCCGCGCACGCACTTTCACCAGGTAGCAGTCTTCGCCCGCGACGTGGTGAACCTCGAGGACTTCCGGGCACTCCGCGAGCGATCGCGCGACGCTGTCGTCGCCCGGCCCGTGCTCGCTGCGGACGGACACGAACGCCAGCATCCCCTGGTCCAGCGCCCGGGGGTCGAGTTGCGCGACATACCCGCGAATGACGCCACGGGACTCCAGCTTCCGGATGCGTTCCTGGATGGCGGAGGGCGCTAGCCCGACCGCGCGGGCGATCTCAACCTGAGTCTCGCGGGCATTAGACTGGAGAATATCCAGTATGGACATGTCTATGTCGCTGATTGTTCTGTCCGTGGCCACTATGGCTGAACTTTATCATGGTTCGGTGGATGCGCAGCCGTGCCGGGTCCGTGATGGTTTGGCAGCGTCACCATAAGCGCCCCCGCGCCGTTCGACCGATGTCCGTTACGTCGCGGCTTCGCTCCGCCATTAGGTCCATTCCCCGATTCAATCCGGCACTAATTCTGCTTAACGCCGGGTCGGAACAATCTGCCTCCGGCAATCTGCACTGAAGCCTGACAAATGGCCGACAAAAAATGGAGTCGGAGTCCGAAATTGCTGCACGACTCCGCTCGATCGCGGAGGAACTGCGGGCACAGAGACTCGCGGCAGTCGGTCGGGCCAAGCCGCCCCGGGACCAGCAGAGGAGCGAGGCCGCGGAGATGAAGAACGGACCGCGGCCCCGCAAGAGACGCTGATGGCCACCTGCCCGGACTGTCACGGCTTTCTATCCGACACGCATTCCTGAGTCGGCCGTAGACGGCGCCGTGCGCGCCGTGTGCAGGTCGTTGGCGGCGCCACTGCGGGTGCGGCAATCCTCTCCCTCGTCATGACCGAGAGTGCGCTGTGGATGGTTTCGGCGGCCGTCGTCGGAGCGCTCGTCGCCGGCGAGATCTGCCGGGAGTGAACTGGTCCGCCTGGCGGCGCTTGTGGCCTTCAACGATCGACGAACCCGAACGGGCCGTGTCCCATCCAGGCGCCGCCGTCGACAGTAAGAACCTCGCCGGTGATGAAGCTGGCGTGGTCTGAGACCAGAAACGAGACCGCATCCGCGATATCGGCGGGCTTTCCCCAGCGACCGAGCGGCACCATGTCCGTGATGCGCTGAACGGCGGCGGGGGAGTTCCAGAGTTGCTTCGCCGCGCCGGCCGATTCGATCGGCCCCGGGGCGACGGCGTTGACGCGGATGTTATGCCTGGCCCACTCGACCGCCAGCGTCTGCGTCATCGACATGACGCCGGCTTTCGCCGCGGCGGAATGGACGGTGCCGGCGCTGCCCGTCCACACGTAGTTCGCCAGGATCGAGACGATCGAGCCGCCTCCTCCCCGCGCGATCATGTGCCGCCCGACGGCCCGCGAACAATAGAAGCTGCCGTTGAGCACGATGCCGACCACGGCGTTCCAGCCGTTGGGTGAGAGATCCTCGGCCTTGCAGACAAAGTTGCCGGCGGCATTGTTCACCAGGATGTCGATGCGGCCGAAATGCCGGACGACCCGGGTCACCATCTCGTCGACCTGCTCGGGCTTTCGCACGTCCAGCTGGATGGCCTGCGGATCGAACCCGGCGTGGCGCAATTCGGCGGTCCCCTGCTCGAGGTGTTCGGCGCTTCGGCTGGCAATCGCGACGAGCGCCCCGAGCTCGCCGAGGCGGGCCGCGATCGCCAGCCCGAGTCCCGTGCCGCCTCCGGTCACGACCGCCACCCGGTCCTTCAACAGCGAAGAGGTGAGCATCGCGTCAGATTACCGGTGCGTGAGCCCGTCTGTCCACGCCAGCCCACGAGGTTGTCCGCGTGGACTCGAAGAGCGCCTATAATCGCCCGACGTGCCGAACGGCCCTCGCACACCCGCGGCTCCCCCGCCCGAAGCGTTCGCGCGGCTGTTCGAGTCGGTGCACGAAGGCGTCTACATCGGGACCCTGTCGACCGACGCGGCCCGGACCCTGTCGGCCAATCCGTATCTCAAGCTGATGTTCGGATACGCGGTGGAAACGGCGCAGGACGAAGTGCGGCCGTTCGAGGCCGACCGGTTCGTGGACCCGCAGGCCCGCGAGGCCTTCCTGGAACGCCTCGACCGGGACGGTGCGATCACCGATTATCTGCTGCGGCTTCGGCGCGCCGATCGATCCCCGATCTGGGTGGAAGTGACGGCGCACGCGGAGACCGCCGGCGCCGCCGTGCGGATCGAGGCGCTCATGCGCGACGTCACCGAGCGGAAACGCCTGGAAGACCAGGCGCGGGACTTGTACCACCAGCTGCTGCAGGCGGAGAAGCTCGCGGCGCTCGGCCAGACGATTTCCGGCGTTGCCCACGAATTGAACAACCCGCTCGCGACGATCCTCACGTGGGCCGAGCGGCTCGCGCAGCGATCAGTGGACGACCAGACCCGGCGCGGCCTCGAGACGATCCTGAGCGAGTCCGAGCGGGCGGCCAAGATCGTGCGCAACCTGCTCACGTTCGCGCGCAAGCGGCACACCACGCGCGCCATGGTCGATCTGAATCAGGTCGTCCGCGAAACCCTCGCCTTGCGGTCGTACGAGCAGCGCTTGAGCAACATCACGACGATCGAAGCGCTCGCGTCGGGCCTCCCGCAGGTCTTCTCCGATCCGCATCAGCTCCAGCAGGTGCTCCTCAACCTCGTCATCAACGCCGAGCAGGCGATGATCAGCGCGAACGGACGCGGCACGCTGGTGCTCCGCTCCTGGCACGACGCCGACCGCGACGCCGTCATTCTCGAGGTGAGCGACGACGGGCCGGGTGTTCCCGACGACGTCCAGCCGCGCATCTTCGATCCCTTCTTCACGACGAAGGACGTCGGCAAGGGGACGGGTCTCGGATTGACCGTCGCGTACGCGATTGTGCAGGAGCACGGGGGCCGCATCACGGTGAAGTCCGGCGCGGGCCGCGGGGCGTCCTTCCACGTCGAGCTTCCGGTAGGCGCCGGGCCGCTCAAGCCTGCGCTGCCGCGGCCTCCCGAGCTGCCGTCGTTGTCGGACGATGTGGGCGCCGGAGCGGCTGTGCTGGTCGTCGAGGATGAAGCGGCACTCGGCGCCGCGGTGGCGGAGGCCCTGGCGGATGCGGGCTTCGTGGTGGACCGGGCCGGCGACGGACTCGAAGCGCTCGAGCAACTCCGGGCCCGTGCCTACGACCTGATCATCTGCGATCTGAAGATGCCCCGCCTCGACGGCACGTCCTTCCATCGCGAGCTCGAGAAGATCGATCCCGCGATGGCGCGCAAGGTGCTTTTCGTCACCGGCGACGTGGCGGGCACGGAAGCGGAGCGCTTCCTCGACGAGACCTCGTGCCGGTGGCTCGCAAAGCCGTTCCGGCTGAAGGACCTGCTCCGCGTCGCGCGGGAGATGCTCGTCTAGCGCACGCCCCCGCGCGGCATGGGCATGTCAGCGCGCGGCGGCCACCGGCGCCTGCGACGAAGCGCCGGCGGTTCGGGTGTGACGCCGCGGCGCCGTCGCCACGGGGGCCCGGTATTGCAGCACGACACCGCGGCCTTCCGACAGGTCGGCCTTCGCCATCCGGCGCCGGCGGATCGTCTGCTGGAACGAGAGAATCGCGGGGCTCACCGTCTCGTCGGCAAAGCACTCTGCACCGAGGGCCTTCTTCAGCCGCGAGACCGCGCGCGCGTGCAGCTGCGAGACCCGCGACTCGTTCACCCCAATCTCCGCCCCTATCTGTTTCATGGTCGCTTCGGCGTAGTAGTACAGGCCGATCACCTTCCGCTCGCGCGGAGGAAGCGAGGCGATCGCCGCGCGGATGCGATCGCGCACTTCCTGCTGTTCATAGGCTTTGTCGGGGGCCATGGGCTCGGACGGAACGAGGGCTGCCGGCAGCGAGGCGTTGTCGACATGATCGCCGGACGAGAGCGGCGACGTGGATTCGATGGTGTTGATGCGGACGATCGTCCGCCCGAGCCGGGCTTCGTCGGATCCGACACGCGCCGCGAGGTCCGCCAGCGACGGTTCCGCTCCCAGCTCCCGCCGCAGCTCTTCGCGCGCCGTCTCCAGTTCCCGCCGCTGCCGCCGGACGCCGCGCGGCCAGGCGTCGCGACGGAGCGCGTCGATCATGGCCCCCCGCACCCGCCGTTCTGCGAAGGTCTCGAACTTGATGCCCCGTCCCTCGTCGAATCGGCAGGCCGCGTCGATGAGGCCGATCATCCCGTCCTGCACCAGATCGCCGAGCTCGATGGAGTGGGGCATCGAGGCCGCCACGCGCCGCGCGAGCGACTCCACGAAGGGAAGTCCGGCGGCAATCCGATCCCGATTGTGAGCGGCGAGTGGCTGGCGCTGCATGACTCGGTTCCTCCAGAGGATTGTGTCTGCCACAAACGGCAGACCTTGCCCTAGCGCAACCGGGGTGCCACGAGAACACGATCCAAAAGCGAAACCACGCGGAAATAGTCCGCTAGAACTAAGCAGCTGAAATGTAAGGGGTTAGCGTGTGAACAGGTGTGAAGGAGCGGGCAGATCCGAGCGGAAACGTTGAGCTATTGTGCCATTAAATTGACTGTCGTGGCTCGTTGTGTCAAATAAATGACTGTCGTCACGCCTTCGAACGAGTGCGGACTTCCCGTGCGGTCGCCATGGCATCGAGGACGCTCGCGACCACCTGGGAGGCGCGCGCGCGCGTCATCTCGTCGGCCGCCTTGGCCTCGAGCAATTCCGCGTTCGCCAGGATGATTCCCAGCTGGTTGTTCAACCGGTGAAAGAGCAGTCCGAGGTCGGGCGGTTCGGTCACGGACGTCCTCCCGGTTCTGGGGTCGGCGGCCGGAGCCATCAAGCTTCTTTGCTCGTCAGTTCGCCCGCGCGCCCCGGCTCGCGCCAGAGCGTGTCGACGAAGATGCGCACCGATCCGCCGGCGGTACGGACGTACTCGACCTTGCCGCTGGCGATCCAGTTGTAAATCGTGCGGCGGCTGACGCCGACCAGCTCGCACGCCTTCATGATCGAAATCGTCTTGCGATCGGTGATCATCTCTCTCATCGCCAGGCCCGGTACCGACGGGCGTGAGTGGGTTGCCGCATTCGAGGTTCACAAGCGTTATCGGACGAGCGCGCACGCCGCTGTAGCCTCGAGCGATCGCGCCGACAGGCCATTCGGATCGTTTCAGGACTTCGTGGACACGCGCCGTCACCTGCTGACCAACGGGTCGGGCTCGGCACGATCGCAGGCGTGGAAAATCCCGTTTCGCGACGCGCATTGACCGCTCCACCGGGGGGTGTCAAAATGCCGTCGCGCCTGAATGTCTGACGGCCAGAAGCATCTCCTGATTGTCGACGACGAAAACGCGCTGCGCGAGGCCATCGCGGAGCGCCTCGGGGATCATGGCTTCGTCGTCGAGCAGGCCGACAGCGGCGAGGCCGCGCTCCAGCGCCTCGCGGAATTCGCCTTCGACATCCTCATCACGGATCTGCGTCTTCCCGGAATCGACGGCCGGAAGGTCCTGGATGCCGCGCTCGAGCGGTACCCCGAGATCATCGCCATCGTCATCACCGGCTACGGCACGGTGAAGGACGCCGTCGAGGCGATCAAGCAGGGGGCCGCGGATTTCATCACCAAGCCGTTCCAGTTCGACGCGCTTCTCCACGTGCTGCGATCGGCGCTCGAGCAGCGCCGGCTGAAATCGGAGAATGCCTATCTCCGATCGCAGCTCGAAGAGCGATACCGCATTGACGGTCTGGTCGGCCAGAGCCGCATCATGCGCGATCTGTTTCACCTCCTCGAGACCGTCGCGACCACGTCGAGCACGGTGCTGATCACCGGGGAGACCGGCACGGGCAAGGAGCTCGCCGCGCGCGCCATCCATCACGCGAGCCCGCGGCGCGCGAACCGGTTCGTCGCCATCAACTGCAGCGCCATCCCGGAGACGCTGCTCGAAGCGGAGCTCTTCGGACACGTCCGCGGCGCGTTCACGGGCGCGGTCGCGACTCGCCAGGGGCGGCTCGAACAGGCCCACAAGGGCACGCTGTTCCTCGACGAAGTGGGCACGATGAGCCCGGCGCTGCAGGCAAAGCTGCTGCGCGTGCTGCAGGAGCGCGAGTTCGAGCGGGTCGGAGACTCGCACACCGTCAAGATCGACGTGCGGGTGATCGCGGCGACGCACTCCGACCTCGCGCGCATGGTGTCGGAGGGGACGTTCCGCGAAGACCTGTTCTACCGGCTGAACGTCATCCCGGTGCAGTTGCCCTCGCTGCGCGAACGCCGCGACGACGTGCCGCTGCTCGTGCAGCACTTCCTGCAGAAGCTTGCAACGGAGGCCGGTCGCGGCCATGTCACGGTGTCGCAGGACGCGCTGCGCCGCCTGATGGCCTATCAGTGGCCCGGCAACGTGCGGCAGCTCGAAAACATCGTCGAGCGCGCCCTCGCATTCAATCACGGACGCGCGCAGCTGGACGTCCAGGACCTTCCGGCGGAAATCCAGAACGGCCCATCGCCCGTCGATTCGTCGGAGGTCTGGTTTCCCGACGATGGTCTCGACTTCGAGCGGTACATCGAAGGGGTGGAGCTGTCGCTGATCCGGCGATCGCTCGAACGGACGCAGGGCAACAAACGCCAGGCGGCCAAGCTGCTGAACCTGAAGCGCACCACGCTCATCGAGAAGCTCAAACGGCTTGAAGCCCCGGCCGCCGCAAAGCTGCCATAATCGACCATATGCCTCCCCGGCACCACTACTGGACGATCATCGTCGACGACAAGCCAACGGCTTTCCGCGCGGCGGAGCAGGAAGAGTTGATGCCGACGCTGCGTCAACTGCAGGCGCGCCACCCTGATGCGGTCATGAAGTGGTTCGCGCGCGGGCGGCTGTGGGAGTCCCAGGACATCGAACGCGCGGACGCGGCAGCCCGCCGCCGCCCGCCCGCAGGGGATCGTCGTCCGCCCGCAGGCGATAGACGCGGCCGTGAATGGCGGCCCGGGGGGGAGCACAAGGATCCGCGCGACCGCTTCAAAATCCCGCGGGATGAAAAGCGACGGCGCTTCGCCGAGAATCTTTTTCGCGACCGTTCCGAGCCACCGCCACAGACCGCCGAGAAGCGGGGCGACGACGTTCCGCCGCCGCGAACGTCAATCGATGGGACTCCCCGGGACAATCGCGGCGCAACGCGGCCGTGGAGCCCCGCGGGCGCTCGCGGAGGAAAGCCCGCCTGGAACCGGGACGGCGCACGGGGAACGAAGCCTGGAAACCGCGAGGGCGACCACGGTGGCAAGCCGCCGTGGAAGCGTGACGGTCGTCCCGCGGCTCCGGCTTCGAGCCGCGGAGGAGACCGTGGCGCGAAGCCCGCCTGGCCGCGCGGCGAGGCGCGCGGGGACCGCGATCAACAGCGCGGTGGGAGGCCGGACTGGAAGCCGGCGCCGTCGACCGACCGGCCCGGCGGCGACCGCAAGCCGTGGGGACGTCCCCCGGGCGCCCCGACGGGACGACCGCCGTGGTCGAAAGATCGACCCGCGGGTCGCGACGGCACCTCCGGCAGCCGCCCGCCCGCGGGCGGATGGAAACGGGACAGGCCTGCCGGTGGAGGCTGGAAGAAGGATCGGCCCGCGCCTGGTGGCTCGTTTCCCAGGGATCGGCCGGATGGAAGTCGAGGCGGCCGGCCACCAGGCCCGCCGCGGCCACGAGACGATGAGCGGGGCGGGAGTGGACCTGCCGGTCGGCCGGGCGGCTCAGGCCGGACCGGCGGCGCCGGGCGCCCGGGTGGAATCGGACGTCCGGGAGGGTCCGGCCGTCCCCCGGGCGGGGCGAATCGATTCGGGCCGCGCCCGCCACGGGGCGGGGGCAAACCGGGCGGCAGCGGCGGCGGTGGAGGCCGCAGCCGGTGATCGCCCACGTGATCCTGTTCAGCCCCAAACCGGAGCTGACGCTGGAGGCCCGGCGCGACCTGCTCGGCGCCCTCGTGTCGGCGTCGGCCGAGATCCCGTCAATACGATCGTTTCGCGTAGGCCGACGAGTGAAGCACGGCCTCCCCGGATACGAGTCGCTGATGCGTGACGACTACGACTTCGCCGCAATCGTCGAGTTCGACGACATGGACGGCCTGACGTCGTACCTCGCGCATCCATCGCACGCAGCGATCGGCCGCCATTTCGTGATGTCCGCCGCGCGTTCACTCGCGTACGACTACGCGCTCGTCGATGCGGCGAGCGTGGGGCTGCTGATCGACTGAACCCGGAGCGGGGCATCCACGACGGGCGCCAGGAAGAAGTCTTCGATGATCGTACGCAGGTGGGGGAGCGACTCCGCCGCGTTGATGGCGATGCGAAGGTGCGACCCGTTGTCGAGACCCTTGGTGTACCAGGAGTTCAACGCGCGCAGCTTGTTGATCACCCACCGATCGTGGCCGCGCGCGGGAAGAGCCTCACCCCCCAGGGCGGGCTGCGCCGGGGCCGTGTGGCGGAACCCGGCGGCCTCGCCGAGCCGCTCGTGCATCAGTAAGTCGATGTAGTCGAGCAGGAACTGGCCCCGGTCCGCGGCCGAGACCGCGCGTGGTGCGCGGCCCGCCGCGACGTCCGCGGCCTGCTGAAAAATCCAGGGGTTCCTGAGGGCTCCGCGACCGACGAGGACGCCGCGGACGCTCGCTCCGCGCATCCGATCGACGACCTGCCCCGGCTCGATACAATCGCCGCTCCCGAACACGGGGATGGACACGCCGGCCGCCACGCGTTCGATCAGGTCCCAGTCCGACAGGCCTGAATAGGACTGGGCGGCGGTACGGCCGTGGACCGCGACCGCGGACGCGCCCGCGTCTTCCACGCGCCTCGCGAGATCGGGCGCATTGATCGCATCCTGATCCCATCCGGCCCGCATTTTCACCGTGACGGGAATCTTCACGGCTCGCGCCATCGCGCGCACCACGTCGGCGGCGTGCGCCGGTTCGCGCATCAGGCTGCACCCGGCGCTGTGCCGGGCAATCTTGTGGACGGGACATCCCATGTTCACGTCGACGATGTCGGCGCCCATCCCCTCGACGATTTGCGCGGCGTCGGCCATCTTCGCCGGATCGCCGCCGAAGATCTGAATCGACACCGGCCGCTCTTCCTCGGTGTACTCCGCGTACTCGAGAGTGCGATCGATGCCGCGGACGAGCCCTTCCGAACTCACCATCTCGGTGACGACCAGTCCGCACCCGCCCTTCCGCTTCACCAGCCGGCGGAAGGCAGTGTCCGTCATGCCGGCCATCGGCGCGAGGGCATACGGCTCCGTCAGTTCGATTCTGCCGATTTTCATCGATTCACTTCACCGCACGTCTCGCGTGGCGCCGTACGTTGCACGTTACTGCGGCCTGACGTCCGCCGCGTCCACCTCGACGCTGACCGCCTGCCCGATCAGGTCCACGGCCAGCACGAGCCGCGCGTGTGCGCCCTTGCGAACCAGCCGGCCGACGACGCCCTTGAGCGGACCGTGCACGACCTCCACCATCGTCCCTTCGCGGATCAGCGGACAGGGATCGAACTGGAGATCGCTTTCGACAATGCGGCGGATGCCGTCGATCTCGAAATCGGGAATCGGCGCGATTTCGCCGTCGAACGCCACGATGCTGACGACCCCGGTGCACTTGAGAATGGGGAGACGTTCGCGCCCGTCGAACCGCGCGAAGCAGTACCCCGGGAACAGCGGCCAGTCGACCTTCTTCTTCCGATCCTTCCAGCGGCTCCACCGCGGGATCGTCGGCAGAAACGCCTCGTACCCCTTCTGCACCAGCTGTTCCCGCACGACCTGCTCGTGCCGCGAACGCGTCCAGATGGCGTACCAAGGCTCCTTTGAAAGCTGCGTCATCCTTCGCCTTGTTCCGCTTCGGCCTCACATCCGCTGCACACGCGTGGCTGACGTCATGCGCAGAGGATCATCCGAGGAGGCCTGGTCAGAGCCCGGGCGCGGCCGGCGCCGCGGCGTCCTGCGCCACCTGCTTGTCGTACAGCCGCTTCAGCTCGTCGTTCTTCCACTCGATGATCGCCTGGCCGCGGACGCGAGAGAGAAACCTGCGCACTTCAACCTGCTGCCGTGCATCGTGGACCTTGTCGGCCACCAGATCGCGCACGCTCTCGAACGGCTGGGGCGCCGCCGGCTTCAACGTCTCGAGCTTCAGCACCTGGAACCCACGGGGCCCGCGCAGCGGTTCGGTGATGTCGCCGGGCTTCATCTTCTGAATCAACTGCTGCAGCGACGGCGATACTTCCGTGACGTTGATCGGCCCGATGAGCCCACCGTTCGCCTTCGACGACGAGGCCGACACCTCGGTGGCCACCTTGCCGAAGTCTTCGCCTCCGACAACACGCGCGCGCACGGCTGCCGCCTGCTGCGCGACCTCGTCTTCCTTGCCGACGTTCAGCGTCGCCTGCCCACCTTTGGAAGTCGTCGGCACCTCGAGGAGGATTTCGCGAAACGTGACCGTCGCCGGCTGGACGAACTGGTCTTTGTGGGCGAGGTAGTACTGCCGCGCCTCCTCCTCCGTGATCGACAGCTTCGACCCGACTTCGTCGCGCTGCACCTGGCCGACGAGGAACTGCTTCTCGACGTTCTTGCGGAGATCGTCCACGCTCATCCCTTCCTGCTTCAGGGCCGCGTAGAACTTCGTGTCGTCCTGGAGGTTCTGCTCCTTGCGCAGGTTTTCCAGCCAGCTCTTGAACTGCTCGTCACTCAGGTGGTAGCCCTTCTCCTTTCCCATCTGGAGGAGCAGCAGCTCGTCGATCGCCTCCACCAGCAGCTGCGGCGTGACGTCGTCCATCGCCTTCTTCAGCTGTTCGCTGTCGTTCGCGATGTCCGCCTTGAGCTCCCCACCGCCGATCCGGGCCCGGATCGCGGCGGTCTGCTTCTCCTCGAGCTCGGTCTGCGTGAGGATGTCGCCGTTCACCTTCACGAGGACACGCTCGAGAATCTGCGCCCGCATGGGCGCCACGAGCAATCCGAGGAGGACGCCTGTTGCGATCAGCCTGATCTTCATATGAACCACCTAAACTACTGGAACACAATATCTTAAACGATTTACCGGCCCTCGCTCAACTGGCGCAGCAGGCCCGAAACACGCACGAAGACGCCGTCGTCGGCCCGCGGGTTCTCGACGGCGGGCCGCATGATCTCGTCTTTCGTAAAGCCCGATGTCACCTCGCCGGCCTGTGCCCGCGCGGCCCACCAGGACCCCCCCGCCACCGGGTCGGCCCCTTTCCTGGGCCGTTTTTGCGGCAAACCCGGGTCGGCGCGCGCGATCGGCGCCGGGCGTTCGCTCCCGAGAGGCTTCTTGAGGTCGAGCTTCACGGTGGCCGGTGGAATCAGGGCAATATCCCCGCGATGCTGGACGACCCGGAACAGCCAGGCTGGATCGAGCTTCGCGTCGGCCCTGAACTTTAGGACGACCACGGCGCCTTCCCGGTCGAGAGACTCGAGGCCGATCCGATCGGCCAGCACGCGGATTGCGGCGTACTCGGCCAGGTTCTGGACGGATTCCGGCGGCGGGCCATAGCGGTCCCGCACCTCTGCGACGAGCTTGTCCAGTTCATCCTCGGTTCGGACCCCTGCCATGCGGCGATAAACCGTGAGCCGCTGGTTCATGTCGGGGATGTAGCGGTCGTCTATCCGCAGGTCGACCCGCAGGTTGACGTTCGCGCGGAGCTCATCCTCGAGCTCCTCTCCCTTCAGCTCCTTGATGGTCTGTTCGAGGAGCTTCATGTACATGTCGAACCCGACGGCCTCGATATGTCCGCTCTGCTCGCCCCCCAGCAGATTGCCCGCGCCGCGGATCTCGAGGTCGAGCGCAGCGACCCGGAACCCGCTCCCCAGGTCGCTGAACTCCCGAATCGCGGCCAGCCGCTTCTTCGCGACCTCCGACAGGGAGTCTTCCGGCGGCACCAGCAGATACGCGTACGCCCGCCTGTCGGATCGACCGACGCGCCCGCGCAGCTGGTAGAGCTGTGACAGCCCGTAGCGATCAGCGCGGTTGATGATGATGGTGTTCGCGTTGGAAATGTCGAGGCCGTTCTCGATGATGGTCGTCGCCAGCAGCACGTCGTACTTGTGCGCGACGAAGTCCACCATCGCCTTCTCCAGGTCCTCCTCGGCCATCTGCCCGTGGCCGACGACGACGCGCGCCTCCGGCACGAGCCGCTTGATCAAATCCCCCAGGGAGAAGATCGATTCGACGATGTTGTGAACGAAGTAGACCTGGCCGCCGCGCTCGATTTCGGTCCGGATCGCCGACGAGATGACGGCCTGGTCGAACTTGACGACATTGGTCTGGATGGAGAGCCGGTCTTTCGGCGGGGTCTCGATGATCGACATGTCACGGATCCCCGCGAGCGACATGTTCAGCGTCCGCGGGATCGGCGTGGCCGTCATCGTGAGCACGTCGACGCGCTTGCGCATCTGCTTGATGCGTTCCTTGTGCGCGACGCCGAAGCGCTGCTCTTCGTCGACGACCAGCAACCCGAGGTCCCTGAACTCGACGTCCTTCGAGAGGAGGCGATGCGTGCCGACGATGATCTCGACCTTGCCGGCCTTGAGATCCTCCAGGGTGGCCTTCTGTTCGCCCTTGGTCCGAAAGCGGCTGACCATGTCGATGCGGACCGGGAACGCCGCAAAGCGGTCTTTCAGCGTCTTCAGATGCTGGAAGGCGAGCACCGTCGTCGGGGCGAGGACGGCCACCTGCTTCCCGTCCATGACGGCTTTGAACGCGGCCCGCATGGCCACCTCGGTCTTGCCGTAGCCCACGTCTCCGCAGAGCAGCCGATCCATCGTTCCCGGCGATTCCATGTCGGCCTTGATGTCTGCGACCGCGGTCTTCTGGTCGGCCGTCAGCTCCCACTCGAATGCGTCCTCGAACTCCTGCTGCCAGTGCGAATCAGGGCTGAAGGCGTGGCCGGGGACCGCCTTGCGCGCGGCATAGAGCTTCAACAGCTCCTCGGCCATGTCGCGCATGGCCTTCTTGACGCGTGTCTTCGCCTTCTCCCAGGTCGTTCCGCCAAGCTTGTCGAGCGACGGCCGCGAGGCGCCCGTGTATTTCTGGACGAGATCGAGCCGCTCGACGGGGACGAACAGCTTGTCCTCGCCCGAGTACCGGAGCTCCATGAACTCCTGCGGCGCGGCACCCACGTCGATCCGCTTGAGGCCGACGAATACGCCGATGCCATGATCCACATGGACGACGAGGTCTCCCGCCTTCAAATCGCGGAAGTCGGAAAGGAAGGTTCTGGTCGCGGAGCGGCGCCGCTCGTGCGTCTTGCGATCCTCCTCGAAGACATCGGTCTCCGCCCAGAACTGCAAGCCGGCTTCCGGCAGCCTGAACCCGCGGGACAGGTGGCCCGTCCCCACGAGCACCGACGCCGTCCGGACGTCCTCAGCCTTTTCGATCGGCGCGGCAAAAATCTCGTAGTCCGCCAGCAATTCGATCGTCCGCTCCGCGAGGCCCGGGGAGTTGGCGATGAACACGATCGTGTCGCCGGCCTGCCGGCCGGTCCTGATCTCCGCCGCCCACTCGGGCACGCGTCCCGCGAACTGCAGCGCGGGCTGGCAGGCAATGTGGGCCGCCTCGTCGAGTGCCAGCGTCTCGAGCGAGGTCGCGCCGTCGAGCCAGGTCGCGGCCTCGTCCCACGGAACGATCAGCTCCAGCGGTGCGGGAGCGCGGCTGCCCCTGGCGACGGCTTCGCCGTAACTCGCGATGATCTGCCCGGTCAGCTTTTCGCCGTGCGACGCGACCGCCTCCGGCTCCGAGACGAGC
Organism: Acidobacteriota bacterium; assembly: GCA_031361295.1. Classification (GTDB taxonomy): domain Bacteria; phylum Acidobacteriota; class Vicinamibacteria; order Vicinamibacterales; family 2-12-FULL-66-21; genus JALZOC01. The sequence goes on from JANMCN010000036.1 coordinate 44,279, forward strand.
ACGGCGGGTTTGCCGTTGGACCACAGGTAGTCGAATGCCGTCGCGGAGCGATCAGGGGCCTCGGCGTCGCCGAGCAGTTCCTGCAGCGGTGTCACCGCCGCCTGGCCCAGCCCGTTGGTGGACCGCTGCGTGGCGGGATCGTAGCCGCGAATGGATTCGATCGTGTCGCCGACGAACTCGAGCCGGATCGGTTCGCGAGCCCCCGCGGGATAGAAATCCACGACACCGCCGCGGACACAGAATTCCCCCGTCTCGTCCACCGGATCCTGGCGTGTGTAGCCGGCCGCGGCGAGAAGGTCTCCGAGATCCGTGGGCGAGATGTCCTGGCCGGGAACGAGCGCCATCGCGGTGGCGTCGAGGCGCTCGGGCGCGCTGACGCGCGGGAGGAGCGCCGCCGCCGACGCGACGATCAGCCGGCACCGCCCGGCGGCGAGAGCGTGCAGGGCGCGGGCCCGCGCCGAGGCGATGTCGAAGTGCGGGGCGAGTCCTCGATAGGGATCCACCTCGTGCGAGGGGAAGGGCAGGACGGTGCGCTCCACTTCCGCATCGGAGAGCCCTCCCAGTGCGGCGAAAAAGAAGCGCGCATCCGCCGTCATCGTGTCGACGTCGCCGTCACTGGGTACGACGAGCAGCGTCAGCCCGCGCTCGGCGGCCGCGGCGGCGAACATCGCCTTCGCGGGCCCCGTGAGGCCGGAGACCTTGCGGGCAGGTACGCCCAGCCTGAGACGGCCGCCGGCCGACTTGAGGAGGGAGCGAAGCGTCAGCGAGCTGGAGGTATATGAGGACATCGGCGCGGTGTGCAACCTTTCATTTTACCGGATTCGGCTGCGGACCGGGGGCACGGCAGGGCCTGGCGCCTGATTTCGGTGTAACCTTCGTTGCCGGCGTGAAGATGGCCAATGGACGCGATGCGAACGGGCCCTGGCGCGACGGCATGGCCGGCCAGATCGGCCTGACCGCCAGGACGCGCGATCTGCTGGGAGCTGCCGCGATCGTCATCACGGCGTTCGTCGTCGCACTGTGGCTGTTCAGGTTGTTCTGGCACCGCGACGCACTCGCCGATCTGACGCAGCAGCCCGGCGGGTGGATGGGCGCGATGGTCATCGTCGCCTGCACCGCCGTCGTCCACGAAATCCTCCATGGACTCGCGTGGTGCCTGGCCGCTCGTGTGCCGTGGCGCTCGATTTCCGTCCGACCGAGCTGGCGCGTCATGGGCTTCGTCGCCGGGCCTGACGTGCCCCTCCCGGCGAGGGCGTTCCGTGTCGGTGTGGCCGCCCCCGCGCTGATCCTGGGGGCCATCCCCATCGCGGCAGGACTGTCGGCCGGCCTTGGCCTCCTCGTCCTGTGGGGCCTCTTTGCTCTTCTGGAATGCTTCAGCGATGCGGCCCTGCTCCTCGCCATCCACACCGTGCCGGCCGGGGCGCTGATGGTGGGTCACGAGGAAAAGCTGGGGTGCCGAGTCGTGCTCGGGACTACGGACGCCCGGCGGTCCTGATCTTCTCCACGATTGCCGTCGTCGAGTAGCCCTGCTCTACGGGAATGCGGACCACGCGGCCGCCGCGCGCCTCGACGGTGTCGCGGCCGACGATGGCGTCCTCCGCCCAGTCGGCGCCCTTGACGAGGATGTCGGGCTGGACACGGCGGATGATGTCGGCGGGCGTGTCTTCGGCGAAGACGACCACGGCGTCGACGCACTCGAGCGCGGACAGGATTTCCGCGCGCTCGTCCTGCGAGTTGATGGGACGGTTCAGGCCCTTGTTGCGGCGGACCGACTCGTCGGCGTTGAGGCCGATGATCAGCACGTCGCCGAGCGCTCTCGCCGCCTGCAGGTACCGGACGTGCCCCGGATGGAGCAGGTCGAAGACGCCGTTCGTGAACACGATGTGCTGTCCGCGACGGCGCTGCGCCTCGACGAATGCGGCCACACCGGCCGGCGTCGTCACCCCGCACGTCGAAGAGCGCCGGACGCTCAGCGGGCCCGCCCCGTCATTCGCGCTCACCGACTCTGGCGAACGTGAGGGTGTCGGAGAAATCCCATTCGTGGCGTGGCCGATAGATGCCCACGTCCTTCGTCCGGGACTTGACCCTGAAGGTGTAGAGGAGACGGTGGTAATCGTACGGATATCCGTCGAGCTTGTGGACGGCGACGTCGAGCTTGTAGGTGCCTTCGACGAGATCCAGGCTTTCGATGGTGAACCGGGCCTCGGCATCGCCGAACATACGGACGGCCTTCAGCTCTTCGAGGCTCGTGTTCGTCCCGTAGCAGCAGACGCCTTCCGCGTTGAACAGCCCGATCCCGATCACGAAGTCGTCGACCGCCACCGGCGACCGCAGCGCGATGCGGACGCTGAGCGGCTGCCCGGAGTGGAAGACGTGCCCGGCCCCTTCCGGGCCGTACAGCTGGACGTCCGTGATCTCGACCTCGCGGGATCCCCATCGTCCCTCCGTCGCCCGGAACATATCCGCCGGCCCCTCGGCGGTTCCGATCGGATGGTCGGGAAGCACGGCGCTCGCGGGCTCGTCGGGCGAGACGACGGACACCGACTCATGCGCACGGGCATCGCCAGCCGCGAGCTGATGCTCCTCGGTCGTCTCGACCGCGGTGATGTACGCGCCGACCACCCGCTTGGGGTCGCCCATGGCCTTCAGCTCGCCGCCGTCAATCCACAGCGCCTCGTCGCAAAAGCGTTCGACGAGCCCGAGCGAGTGCGTCACGAGGAGGATTGTCTTGCCGCGGCGCTTGAACTCGGCGAACTTGTCCAGGCACTTGTGGGTGAACCCCTCGTCGCCGACGGCCAGCACTTCGTCGACCAGCAGCACCTCGGGATCGACATGGATCGCCACCGCGAAGCCCAGCCGCATGTACATCCCGGAGGAGTACGTCTTCACCGGCGCGTCGATGAAGTCCTTCATCTCGGCGAACTCGACGATCTCGTCGAACCGCCGCGTGATCTCGCGCTTGGTCAGGCCGAGCATGATGCCGTTGATGAAGACGTTCTCACGCCCGGAGATCTCCGGGTGAAAACCGGCGCCGAGCTCGATGAGCGCCGATATGCGGCCGACGACGTCCACCGACCCGGAGGAGGGTTTCGTGATGCCGGCCACCAGCTTCAGCAGCGTGCTCTTCCCGGAGCCATTGCGGCCGATCACGCCGAGCGTCCGCCCCTTCGGCACCGAGAACGTGACATCACGGACGGCGGAGAACGTTTCGTCAGGTCGGAGACTCCCGACGAGACTGCGCGACAGCAGCGCGCTCTTCAGCGTCGAGAACTGCCGCCGCCGGCTGTAGCGACGGTAGACCTTCGAGGCGTTGGTGACGGTGATGGAGTTCATTCCCTGCTGCCAGCCGCCAGCTGCCAGCTGCCAGATGCGCGCGTGACGGCGGTGCCCAGCCTGACGTCGGCACTCCCCGCAACACGCTGGACGACCTTGTGAAGATCATCCAACCGCGCTGGTCGCGGCTGGGAGCCGGAAGCCGGAAGCCGGAAGCTTTGGTTCACACTTCCTCCGCGAACGTGTCCCGTAACCGATCGAAGATGAAATATCCGAACAGAAAGAATGCGATTGAGATGGCGCCGAGGACGAGGAGCCATCTGAGATGGCCGAAGTCTCCACGAAAGAACAGGATCTCCTGGTACGACACCGCCAGGTGCGTGAACGGATTCAGGTTCAGGAACCGCTTGGCGACGGGCGGCGCCTGGAACCACGGGTAGATGATCGGCGTCGCGAAGAACCAGAACGTCAGGAGGTTCGCCAGGATGTCGCGGATGTCGCGGAAATGCACCGTCAGCGCCGAGAGGATCAAAGCAAAGGATATCGTGAGCACGAGCTGCACGAACACGACCATCGGCAGCCAGAGCAGCGTCAGGTGCGGCGGGAGCCGGTAGTACGCCAGGAACGCCGCCAGGATCCCCAGTCCCAGGAAGAAGTGGACCATGTTCGCGAGCACGGTCACGATCGGCAGGATTTCCGCCGGGAAGAGCACCTTCTTGATCAGGTTGCCGCCGGAGATGAGGATGTTCGACGACTCCGCGAGCGACGACGAGAACCATGTCCAGGGCAGGATGCCGCAGAACATGAAGACGACGTACGGCTCGAGTCCGATGTGGGTGCCCGGCATCACGTATTTGAAGACGAGCGTGTAGACCGTGAGCAGCAGGAGCGGGTTGATGAAGGACCAGAAGAAGCCGAGCACCGAGCCGCGATACCGCGCCTTCAGCTCGCGCGCGACGAGGCTCTGGATGAGACCGCGGTAGCGAAAGAGTCTCGCGAGGTTATGGAACATCGATTTCGAGGATCAGCGCCGTGATGTTGTCGGGGCCTCCCGCCTGGTTGGCCGCATCGACGAGCGCGCGCGAGATGCCGTCGAGCGTCATGCCGGCCTGTCCAAGAATCTCCGCGATGCGGTCGTCCGCGACGACGCCGAACAGGCCGTCCGAACAGAGAAGGTAGCGCTCGCCGGGGGCGGGGGTCACCTCCGTCACGTCGACCTCGGGATCCTCGCCGCCCGCGAGCGCACGCGTGACGACGTTGCGCCAGGGATGCTGGCGCGCGGCGCTCGGGGTCAGCGTGCCGGCACGGACCTGCTCTTCCACCCAGGAATGATCGTGGGTAATCTGCGCGAGCGTGCCGTGGCGCAGGACGTAGACCCGGCTGTCGCCGACGTGACCGACGCTCGCCGAGGTGCGTCCCACGAGCACGGCCGAGGCCGTGGTCGCCATCCCGCGCAGATCGTGCGAATCGGCAATTGCCGAGGCGATGCGGCGGTTCGCCAGGCGGAATGCCGCTTTGAGGCGATTGGCCTCGAGGCTGAGGGCCGGATCGAATGGGAAGGGCCACGTGCGGTTCTTGTCGGCCCCGGCTGTCTCCTCGATGAACGCCTCGATGGCTTCGACGGCCACGCGCGAGGCGACCTCACCGGCGACGTGGCCGCCCATCCCGTCGGCGACGACGAACAGGCCGACGTCCGCCCGGGTCGAGTAGCTGTCCTCGTTGCTCGTTCGCCGGAGGCCGGGATCCGTGCTGACCGCCCACGAGACCGAATGCGCCGGGGTCATGGTCCTGCGTCAGCCCTTCACGGCATCCCGGATCCGCCGGGCCGGGCTGCCGGGAACGCGGCTCGATACCTGCAGCCGCGCCATCGACTTCATCAAGGCCACCCGTGCCCGCTCGTAGTCGATGTCGGACCTGGCGTGGGCGAGCCGTTCCTCCGCACGCCGGCGCGACGCCTCCGCACGCTCCACGCTGATGTCTTCCGCCCGCTCGGCAAGGCGCGCGAGGATGGTGACACGGTCGGGAAGCACTTCGGCGAAGCCGAACGCGATGGAGAGAAACACCTTCTCCTGCCCCTTGCGGTACCACAGCTCGCCGACCGCGAGCGCGGCGAGCAGCGGCGTATGGCCCGGCAGCACGCCGAAGTACCCCTCTGATCCCGGGATCTCCACCTCGTCCACCTGTTCCTGGACGATGCGCCGCTCCGGGGTGACGATCTGGAGTTCGAGGTGAGCTGGGAGCGCCATGGGCTACGCGCCTTTCATCTTTTCGGCCTTCTCGACCGCCTCTTCGATCGTCCCCACCATGTAGAACGCCTGCTCCGGCAGGTGATCCCACTTGCCGGCGACGATCTCCTTGAAGCTGCGGACCGTGTCGGCGACGGGCACGTACTTGCCCGGCAGGCCGGTGAACTGCTCGCCGACGAAAAACGGCTGCGACATGAAGCGCTGGATGCGGCGCGCGCGGCCCACCGTCAGCTTGTCCTCCTCCGACAGTTCGTCGATGCCGAGGATGGCGATGATGTCCTGCAGGTCCTTGTAGCGCTGCAGGATCTGCTTCACCTGGCGCGCGACATTGTAATGCTCGTCGCCGATGATCCGCGCGTCGAGGATGCGCGAGGTGGAGGCGAGGGGATCGACGGCCGGGTAGATCCCGAGCTCCACGATCGCGCGCGACAGGTTGGTGGTCGCGTCGAGATGGGCGAAGGTGGTCGCCGGCGCGGGATCGGTGTAGTCGTCGGCCGGAACGTAAATCGCCTGGACGGACGTGATCGAGCCCTTCTTCGTCGACGTGATCCGCTCCTGCAGCTCGCCCATCTCGGTGAGCAATGTGGGCTGGTAGCCGACGGCCGACGGCATGCGGCCGAGGAGCGCCGACACTTCGGAGCCCGCCTGCGTGAAGCGGAAGATGTTGTCGATGAAGAGCAGGACGTCCTTGTTCTCCGCGTCGCGGAAGTACTCGGCGACGGTCAGGCCGCTGAGCGCCACGCGCAGACGCGCACCGGGCGGTTCCGTCATCTGGCCGTATACGAGCGCGGCGCGGGACTTGGAGAGGTCCTCGGCATTGATGACGCCGCTCTCCTGGAACTCCAGCCACAGGTCGTTGCCCTCGCGGGTGCGCTCGCCGACCCCGGCGAACACCGAGACGCCGCCGTGCTTCATCGCGACGTTGTGAATGAGCTCCTGGATGATGACGGTCTTGCCGACCCCGGCGCCTCCGAACAGGCCGATCTTGCCGCCGCGGACGTACGGCTCGAGAAGATCGATGACCTTGATCCCGGTCTCGAACATCTGGAGCTCGGTCGACTGCTCTTCGAGCGACGGCGCCTTGCGGTGGATCGACCAGCGCTCGGCCGATTCGACAGGGCGGTCCGGGAAGTCCACGGGTTCGCCGAGGACGTTCATCACGCGGCCGAGGGTGGCGGACCCGACGGGCATCGTGATCGGCGAGCCCGTGTCGATCGCCTCCATGCCGCGCTGCATGCCGTCAGTGGGCTTCATCGCCACCGTGCGCACGCGGTTCTCCCCCAGGTGCTGCTCGACCTCGACGATCACGTCGATGGCCTGGCCACCCTTGCCCGCCGACTTGATGCGGACGGCGTTGTAAATCTCCGGCAGGTGACCGCCCTCGAATTCGATGTCGACGACGGGTCCGATGACCTGGACGACCCGTCCGACCTTCTGTGCTGCTGCGACTGGCATGGCTATCCTTTGTTTGCAGTGTCCAGCTTCCGTCTCCAGTTTCGAGTGCCGGCTTCCCGGCGATGGCCGGCGAAGGCCTGGCGACCGCGGGGGCACCCGCGGGCTGTCACTGGGAACTGGCGACTGGAACCTTCCCTACAGCGCCTGCGCGCCCGAGACGACCTCGATGATTTCCCGCGTGATGGCGGCCTGGCGCACCTTGTTCATGTAGAGCGTCAGCGCTTCGATCATGTCCCCGGAGTTGCGCGTCGCGGCGTCCATTGCCGTCATCTGCGCCGCATAGAACGCGGCGTGCGACTCCAGGAGCGCACGGAAGATCTGCACTTCCACGTAGCTCGGCAGCAGGTGCGCGAACAACTCCTCCGGCCGCGGCTCGTACAGATAGTCGACGACCGGCGCGCCCGCCGGCGCGTTCGCCGCGGAGGGAAACGAGCCGCGCGGGATCGGGAGCAGCTGTTCGACGACGACATGCTGCACCATCACGGACTTGAACTCGTTGAAGGCGAGGAACACGCTGTCCACCTCGCCGCCGACGAACGCGTCGATTGCCGCACGCGCGATCTGCTGCGCGTGGTCGAACGTCAGCTGCGCGAACAGGTTCACCTGCTCGTAGACGATCTCGAACGGGCGCCGGGCATAGAAATCACGCCCGCGCCGCCCGATGAGGCCCAGCGCCACCTGCCGGCTGCCCTGCTCGACGATGAACGCGCCGGACGCCTTGATGACGTTCGTGTTGAAGCTGCCGCACAGGCCGCGATCCGCGGTAACCACGAGGAGCAGCGACTTGTGGTTCGCCTTCGGCTCCGCGCGCTCGTCGAGCAGCGGATGGGCCGCCGGATCCACGCGGGACGCGAGGCTGCCGAGCACGCGGCGCATCTCGGTGGCGAATGGTCGGGCCTGTTGCACGCGCTCCTGCGCGCGGCGAAGCCGCGACGCGGCCACCATCTTCATGGCCTTGGTGATCTGCTGCGTCGACTTGACCGCGCGCACCCGCCGCCTGATGTCTATGAGTGAAGGCATGATTCTTCAACTATCGGCTGTCCGCCCCCGCCTACGCCACCGCCGCCTTGCGGCCGGCCGCGAACGACGCGCCGTACTCCGTCAGCGCCTGCGTCAGGTCCGCCTTGATCGCGTCGTCGATCTGCTTCTTTTCGACAAGTGAGGAGAGCAGCTGCGAGCGGCGCGTCTCGAGGAACTGGTAGAGCCCGGTTTCGTACTCGCGCACGTCGTCCACCGCCACGCTGTCGAGAAAGCCGTTCGTGGCCGCGTAGATCACGATCACCTGCTTCTCGACCCCGAGCGGCTGGTATTGCGGCTGCTTGAGCACTTCGACCAGGCGCCGACCCCGGTTGAGCTGACTCAGGGTCGCCTTGTCCAGGTCGCTTCCGAACTGCGCGAAAGCCGCCAGCTCGCGGTACTGCGCGAGGTCGAGCCGCAGCGAACCGGCCACCTGCCGCATCGCCTTGACCTGCGCCGACCCTCCCACGCGCGAGACGGAGTTGCCGACGTTGATGGCCGGACGGACGCCCTGGTGGAACAGGTCGCTCTCGAGGAAGATCTGACCGTCGGTGATCGAAATGACGTTCGTCGGGATGTACGCCGACAGGTCGCCGGCCTGCGTCTCGATGATCGGGAGCGCCGTCAGGGATCCGCCGCCGAGCTCCTTGCGCAGCTTCGCGGCGCGCTCGAGCAGGCGGGAGTGCAGGTAGAACACGTCGCCCGGATAGGCCTCGCGGCCCGGCGGGCGGCGCAGCAGCAGCGAGATCTCCCGGTACGCCTGGGCGTGCTTCGAGAGATCGTCGTAGACGCAGAGGGCGTGCCGCCCACTGTCGCGGAAATATTCGCCCATGGCGCACGCGGCGTACGGGCTGATGTACAGGAGCGGCGCGGGATCCGACGCCCCGGCCGCCACCACGATGCTGTACTCCATCGCCCCGGCTTCCTCGAGCGTCCGGACCACCTGCGCGATCGTCGACTGCTTCTGGCCGATCGCGTTGTAGATGCAGACGACGTCCTTGCCCTTCTGGTTGATGATCGCGTCCACCGCGACGGCGGTCTTCCCCGTCTGCCGGTCGCCGATGATCAACTCGCGCTGGCCGCGGCCGATCGGCACCATCGCGTCGATCGCCTTGAGGCCGGTCTGCAGCGGTTCCTTCACGGGGCTGCGATCGACGACCCCCGGCGCGATGCGTTCGATCTCCGTGAACCGCTGAGAGACGATCGGCCCTTTGCCGTCAATCGGCTGCCCGAGCGCATTCACCACCCGGCCGATCAGCTCCTCCCCGACGGGAACCGAAATGATGCGGCCCGTGCGCTTGACGACATCCCCTTCGCGGATCTTCTGGTACTCGCCGAGCAGCACCGCGCCGACGCTGTCCTCCTCGAGGTTCAACGCGATGCCGAACACGCCGTGCGGGAACTCGAGCATCTCGCCCGCCATCGTGTTCTCGACGCCGTGCACCCGGGCGATGCCGTCCCCGATCGACACGATCGTGCCGACCTCCGCGACGTCGACGTCCGTCGCGTAGCTGCCAATCTGATCGCGGATGATTTTGGAGATTTCTTCTGCTTTGATGTCCATGATGTTGTCTCGTCCGGCTGCGCCCCCCGGACGCGGATTGTCCTGTTGTCGTTGAGCGCGGTCGGCGGCGTCACCCGATGCGGCTCCCGCGGCAGGCCCGCCGTCGGAGGCCCGGGCACTGCCGGGCGGCCCGCTGGACGCGACCCCGGCGCGCGCTCAGGTGGCGATCGCCACGAGCGCGTCTCGCATCTTTTCGAGCTGGCGCGTGACGCTGCCGTCGTACACCGTGCTGCCGATCCGGGTGATGGCCCCGCCGATAATCGAGGCATCGACGCGCGTCTCGAGATGCACGTCCTCGGCACGTCGTCCCGTCGCCTGCGCCAGCCCGTCGCGGAGCGCGGCCGCGCGTTCCGGCGGCAGGGCGACCGCGGTCACGACCTCGACCCTGATCACGTTGGCGTGCTCCAGCAGGCGTGAGCGGTAGGCCGCGACGATCTGGGGGAGGAGCGCCAGCCGGTCGCGATCCGCGAGCAGGCGCAGCAGCTTGGCGACGGTCGGCGAGGCCGTGCCCGCGCGCAGCAGCAGCTGGTCGACGACCGCGCGCTTCTGTGCCGCCGGGACGCCGGGATTCGACAACACGCGCTCGAGGCCTTCGTGGCCGGCGACGATCCGCCCGAACTCCTCCAGGTCGCGGCCGGCCTGCTGCACGTCCGATTCCTTCAGCGCCACGTCGAACAACGCGCGCGCGTAGCGAACCCCGGCCGCCCGGCTCGTCATCGGACCTCCCGGAGCTGCGCCGTGTAGCGGTCGACCAGCCGCAACTGATCGTCCGCCGTGATCGATTGCCTGATCCGTGTTTCCGCCACGTTCACCGCCAGCTGGGCGGCGTGGGCGGTGAGCTCGCGGCGCGCCACGCGCAGCCGCACCTCGATCTCGCGGCGCGTCTGTTCGAGCAGCCGCTCACGATCGGCGGCAGCCGCCTGGGCAATCCGGGCCTGCTCGGCCGCCAGGTCCTGCGCGCCCTGCGCCTTGAGCGCCTCGAGCTCGGCGGGGAGCGTCCGCAACTTGCGATCGATTTCAGCGAGCTGCTCGGTCGCAGCCGCCCGCGTCTCGGCCGCGGTGACGAGATCCTGGCGAATCGCCGCCGTCCTCGACGACAGGTGCAGGCCGATCGGCCCCTTCAGGAAATACACGAGTACGCCCACCAGGATGCCGAAGTTCGCGAGCTTGGCCACGGACTGGAGCGGAGTCTGCTCGTGCGGCGCCTCTGTCTCGCCTGGTGCCTCAGCCGCCGCCGCGGGCGTTTCGCGCTGAGCCGCCGCGGCCACCGGCGCGGCCACGAGCATCAGAAGCAGCCACAGCCACGCCACGCCGCGCGCGAGGCGGAGCAGTGTCTGGCCCTGTTGGCTGGGGGATGTCATAGAGATGGTTACTTCGGAACCGGTGGTCAAGATGCCCGACGGCCAAGGATGCGTTCGGCCACGGCCGCCCCGAGCGCATCGGCTTCGGCCTCAAGACCGCGGCGGGCCTGTTCCGCCTCAGCCGCGAGGCGGGCCGACGCGGCCGCAATGTCGGATTCTGCCTGGGCGCGCGTGCGAGAGAGGGTCTCGGCCCGCTCCTCCATCGCGGCGCGGCGCATCTCGTCCATCTGCCGGTAGAGCTCGGCGCGGGCGTCGGCCGTCTTCCGCTCGAACTCGGCAGATGCCAGTCGCGCCTGCTGCGCCGACCGCTCGGCAAGCTCGCGCGCGGACGTCACCGCGCTGGCGCGCGCCTCCATGACCCGCAGCACCGGTTTGAAGAGCAGTCGGTTCAGAAGGGCCGTGAGCAATAGCACGAAAAAAATGACCCACAGGACCGACGACGGATCCGGGAGCACGATACCTCCGAAGTGCGATTCAAGGCCGCTCAGCCGCGCATTTGCGCGGCAACCCAAACATTGATTTATACCACTCGGGCTGAACCCCGCGCAACGAAGGAAAGACCCGCGTCAGACAACCACGATGGCGGCGCCCGCCGCCGCGGTGGCCCGGCCAATCCGGGCTGACGCGACGCCGGCGGCCGCGAGCGAAGCCACGACGGCATCCGCGTGCACGGGATCGACCGCCAGCAGCAGCCCGCCGGACGTCTGTGGGTCGTAAAGAAGGTCGATCAGCTCTGGCGCGATCCCCGCCGCGACCGTGACGCGCGTACCGAAATGCTCACGATTCGTCCGCCCGCCGCCGGGGATGTTTCCGTGCACGAGCGCACGCGCGCCGTCGAGGAGCGGGACCCGGTCGGCCTGCACCTCCAGGGAACAGCGGCTCGACGCCGCCATTTCGGCCGCATGTCCGATGAGCCCGAAGCCGGTGATGTCGGTGCAGGCATGCACGGCCCCGCCGTGCGCGAGGACCACCTCCGCCGCCGTACGGTTCAGCGTGGTCATCGAACGAACGGCGGCCGCGATCGCGTCCTGCGGCGCGCGTGCGAACTTCAGCGCGGTCGCGATGATCCCGGTGCCTATGGGTTTGGTCAGGAGCAGAACGTCCCCCGGCAGGGCGCCCCCGTTGGCGAGGACGCGGTCCGGGTGCACTTCTCCCGTGACCGCATATCCGAATTTGACTTCCGTGTCCTGCACGGTATGTCCGCCGAGCAGCACGACGCCGGCTTCGCGGAGCTTTTCGAGGCCCCCCGCAAAAATCTGCTTCAGCACGGCCCGGTCGAGATCGACGGGAAACGCCGCAATCGCCAGCGCGGTCAGCGGCCGGCCGCCCATCGCGTACACGTCACTCAGCGCGTTCGCCGCCGCGATCTGGCCGTACACGAACGGGTCGTCGACAATCGGCGTGAAAAAGTCGACCGTCTGCACGAGCGCGCGATGCGCGTCGAGCCGGTACACACCGGCATCGTCCGAGGTCCGATAATCGATGAGGACCCGGTCGTCGTCATTGACGGGCAAATCACCCAGCACCTGGGCGAGCTCGCCGGCGGCGAGCTTGCTCGCTCAACCGGCGCAGGCGGCGTAGTCGGTCAGACGGCGCATTCTCTCCTCGGGTCTCCTGGTTTCAGCTCTCGGGTTCTCGGCCTGCGTGGGTCGGTTCCGGTCGCGCCGCGTCACGGCTCCGTCAGGGCTTCGTAGAGGCGGTTCAGTTCCTCTTCCGATGCGAAATCGATCTCGATGGTTCCCCCTTTCCGTTTGCGCGCGATTCGCACCCGCGTGCCGAGCGTGAAGCGCAGGCGTTCTTCGGCGGCGCGTGTGTGAACGTCCTTTTCCACAGCCGCCGGCGTTTCGGCCGCCGGCTGCGACTGCTTCTTGACGAGCGCTTCCGTCTCTCGCACCGACAGGCCCCGGGCGATCACGTCCCGCGCGAGACGCAGCTGGGCGGGCTCGTCGGCGAGAGCGAGCAGCGTGCGGGCATGCCCCATCGACAGGGCGCCCGAGCCGAGGTGCGCGCGGATTTCCTGGGGCAGCTTCAGCAGGCGCAGAACATTCGCCACCGACGATCGCTCCTTGCCGACCGCGTCCGCGATCTGTTCCTGCGTCAGCTGGTACTCGTCGGCCAGACGCCGGTACGCCGTGGCCTCTTCGATCGGGTTCAGGTCCTCGCGCTGGATGTTCTCGATGAGCGCCACGGCGAGCAGGCGCTCGTCCGGGACGTCCCGCACCACCACGGGCACTTTGAGCAGGCCGGCGCGCTGCGACGCGCGCCACCGCCGCTCGCCGGCCACGATCTCGTAGCCTCCGTCGGCCTTGCGCACGACGATCGGCTGGATGATGCCGTTGGCGCGGATGGACCGGGCGAGCTCCTCGATCTTCTCCTCGTCCATCGTCGTGCGCGGCTGAAACCTGTTCGGGCGGAGCAGGTCGCTGTCGACGTCGAGGCTGCGGTCGGCGGCGGCCGGGGCCGGCGGAAGCGTGTCGGGAATGAGGGCGGACAAGCCGCGCCCAAGTGCGGGTCGCTTTTCAGCCATGGGATTGCTCCGTGCCGGCGGTGATGGGGGCGCCGTCGCGCGCGAGCACCTCGCGCGCCAAGGCGAGATAGGCCTCCGCGCCGCGTGATTTGACGTCGTAGACAATCGCGGGGAGCCCGTGGCTGGGCGCCTCGCCGAGCCGGATGTTCCGCGGGATGACGACATCGAAAACGCGTGCCTCGAAAAACGCGCGAATGTCGCGGGCGACCTGCTGCCCCAGGTTCGTCCGCTCGTCATACATCGTCATCAGCACGCCCGCGATGTCGAGCGACGGGTTGAAGGCTGCCCGCACGCGGCGCAGCGTGGCGACGAGATCGGCGAGCCCTTCGAGCGCGAAGTACTCGCAGTTGAGGGGAATCAGCACCGCATCGGCGGCGACGAGCGCGTTGAGCGTGAGGAGCCCGAGCGACGGCGGCGTGTCGATGAACACGTAGTCGAACTCCGGCCGCAGCCGATCGAGGACCCGGCGCAGCCGCAGTTCGCGATGCGGAAGCGACACGAGATCGATCTCGGCCCCGGTGAGATCGCGGTCGGCCGGGATGAGCGAGAGCCCGGCCACACTGGTCGACAGCAGGAAGGCGGAGGGGTCGTCTACGTCCGCGGTGAGCGCCTGATACACCGTGCCCGCGGCGGCGGTCTGCCCCTTGAGCCCTACACCGCTCGTGAGATTGGCCTGTGGATCCATATCGACGAGCAACACCCGCTGGTCCGCCAGGGCCAGGGAGGCTGCCAGATTGATGGCCGTCGTGGTTTTGCCGACGCCGCCTTTCTGATTGGCAACTGCGCGAATGCGGGCATTCATTAGGTCGAATAACCTACAATGTCGAGTGACGACGAGGTGGTGGAAGAAGCATAGCGCTCGCTCGGTCAGCCGCGCAACGAAAACCAAAGGGAGGCACCTGACCTCAGCTGGGCCCTCCAGTTGCGACCTCAGCACTAGCAGGCGAGGATCCGTGGACTCGCACCCCTGTTAGAAAGTCGGTAACCCTCAGATTCAGACATCAGTCGTCTTCGGCATGTGCATGTTCGTACCTTGAGGTCGTAGTCGCCTGGCGCGTGCGGAACTCAAGTAGAGCTTGCCTGGCGCTGCCGACATACCGAGAACTTCGCGATGTTCCACGTGGAACACTCTAGAAGCTAGAAAGCGGTCTTTTGAAGAATGGTGAGCCGGCTCTGCAGGGAATCGACGAGCGGATACGTGTTCACCCAACGCAACATCGGCACGGACTGCGGTTCTTTCGGACCGCCCGGCCCCCGAAACATGAACATCGAACCGCCAGGCCGAAGGAACGCCTGCAGCGTCATCAAACTTCGCGGCTCGACCCGAACCGCCCGCAAGGACAGCACGGTTACCGACTCGTGCAGCTCGGGACGAGCGAGGAGCTCCTCAAAACGGCTAGTCTCCACCACGGTGTCGCTCAATTCCAAGGTGCGGATCGCCTCGCGCAGGAACGCGGACTTTCGAGCTTTGACTTCCACCATCGTCAGGACGGACAGGGGAGACGCCAGCTTCAGCGGGATGGCTGGGGAGCCACCTCCCGAGCCGACATCCATGAGACGCAGGTCGGCTGTGGGGAGATGGCGGGCGGCCAGAATGGGCTCCAACAGGAGGCGGTCGATGGCCTCGTCCGGATCGTCCAGTGCAGTGAGATTGATCTTGCGATTCCAACGCGCGAGCAGTTCGTAGTACGTGAGCAGCCGCTCGGAGAGCTCATCTGACAGGAAAATACCCGAGCGGCCCGCACGCCGGCTCAAACGAGTCCTGAGATCGCGCGCTGCCACCTCGTCAGATTATCAGACAGCGGTGGAAGTGCGCGCGTGCTGAATGCAGCTGGCGATGAGGGCCACGGCGGCAGGTGTCACGCCGGGGATGCGCGAGGCGTGGCCGAGTGTCGCTGGCCTGATATGGGAGAGGCGTTCGACCATCTCACGCGAGAGGCCGGGGATACCTGTGAACACAAACCCGGCAGGGATCGCGCGGGTCTCCTGCTTCCGCTGGCGTTCGACGGCCAGCGTCTGTCGTTTGAGGTAACCCTCGTACTTGAACTCGGTCTCGACGCTGGCGATGTCAATCAGCGCGTCGTGCGAATCCGTGACCAATGACAGCTGCCCGGACGCCTGCAGCGCCTCCAGACGGACATCCGGATGTTTCAACGCTCTGGCGGCAGGGATCCGCTCGCCCCCCGAAACGGTTACGGCCGCGCGATTGACCACGAGGCAGTTGTGCTGGAAACGGTCCAGACGCCTCGCAAATCTCTCCCAGCGCAGGTCGTCCACCAGACCGCACGCCCGGCCGCGCGTCGTCAATCGAAGATCCGCGTTGTCGACCCGCAGCAGCAGGCGATGTTCGGCCCGCGACGTGAACATACGGTACGGTTCCAGGCATCCCTTGGTGGTGAGATCGTCGACGAGAATCCCGATGTACGCCTCGCCCCGTCCGAGGACGAACGGCACGTCCGCGTCGAAACGTGCGGCGTTGACTCCGGCGATGAGCCCCTGGGCGGCCGCCTCCTCGTAGCCGGAGGTGCCGTTGATCTGGCCAGCCAGGAACAGCCCTCGCACCCTGCGGGTTTCGAGCGACGCGCGCAGCTCCGTCGGCTGGATGAAGTCGTACTCTACGGCATATCCCGGACGCAGCACCTCCGCGGATTCGAGCCCGGGCAGCGCATGAACCAGGTCCGCCTGCACGTCCGCAGGCAGGCTCATCGAGAATCCGTTCACGTAGACTTCGTCCACGTCCAACCCCTCCGGCTCCAGAAAAATCTGGTGCCTGTCGCGGTGGGGGAAACGCATGATCTTGTCTTCGAGCGATGGACAGTACCTGGGTCCAATTCCGCGGATCTGCCCGTTGAAAAGCGGAGACTGGTCGATGTTCCGGCGCACCAGGTCGTGGACACGTTCCGTCGTGTGCAGCAGGTGGCAGGCGATCTGAGGCCGGTCGATGGCATCGGTGAGAAACGAGAACGGGGCGGGCGGGTCATCGCCGTGCTGGGGGACGAACGCCGAAAAATCGA
The DNA here is from genome assembly GCA_031361295.1 of Acidobacteriota bacterium. Taxonomy (GTDB): domain Bacteria; phylum Acidobacteriota; class Vicinamibacteria; order Vicinamibacterales; family 2-12-FULL-66-21; genus JALZOC01. The sequence continues at coordinate 60,736 of JANMCN010000036.1, forward strand.
TGCTCGCGCGGTGGAGACGAGGCGGCGTGCCGGTTTTGAGTCGGCCCCACTCGAATCCGAACGCCTTGAGCGACTCCGCCAGGTCGTGTGACGGAGGCTCGCCGATCCGGCCGGCCGGCCGCTGTTCGCGACCCACATGGATCAGACCGTTGAGAAAGGTGCCCGTCGTGACGACCAGGGCCCGACACCTGAACCGCTGGCCGTCCTCCAGCTCGAGGCCCGTGATTCCGGACGAGTCGGCCAGGATCCGCCCTGCGCGTCCAAAAATCCAGTGGATGCCAGGCTCCGCCCCCAGCGCCTCTTTGACCCACGCTGAATACCCGCGCTTGTCCGCCTGCGCGCGCGGCGACCAGACGGCAGGCCCCCGGCTCGTGTTGAGCATCTTGAACTGGATGCCCGTCGCGTCGATGGCCTTGGCCATCAGCCCGCCCAGCGCGTCGATCTCCCGGACGAGATGCCCCTTGGCGGTTCCGCCCACCGCCGGGTTGCACGGCATGTGCGCGACCGTCCCGTCCGACAGCGTGCAGATCCCGACGGTCCGGCCGAGCCGCGCCGCGGCCCACGCCGCCTCGACCCCCGCGTGGCCCGCGCCGATAACGATGACGTCGAAGCCACTTTGCATTGCAAACTACTTTCCGATGCAGAACCGATCGAAGATGGCGTGCAGGACGTCGTCCGGCGTCCTCGCGCCCGTGACCTCCTCGAGACAGGCGCGCGCCTCGCTCACGTCGGCCGCCACGAACTCTTCGGGAGTTCCGCCCGCGGCCGCCGCGGACGCCCGGCCGAGCGCCGCACGCGCCCGGGTCAACAGTTCGACGTGCCGCATGTTCGTGATCGCCGGTATGTCGCGCAGCCGTTCGCCGCCGGCCAACGCCATGACCATCGCGGCGCGCAACGGGTCGAAGCCCGCCCCGGTGCCCGCCGAAACGGACACGACCGGTCCCCCGAGCGCACGAGGATCCCACGCCGCCGGCAGGTCCGACTTGTTCCGGACTACGACGCGGCGCCCGACCGTCGTGCTCGACAGCAGCGCCTCATCATCGGCCGAGAGCGGGCGGGAGCCATCGAGCGTCACGATGACGAGATCCGCGACCTGCCGGGCGGCATGGGCGCGCGCGATGCCCTCCGTCTCGACGGCGTCCACCGGTGCGGCGCGCAGCCCAGCGGTGTCGACGAGTGTCACCGCGATCCCGTCCAGATCGAGCACCTCGGTCAGGAGATCGCGCGTGGTGCCGGGGATGTCCGTCACGATCGCCCGCCCCGCACCGGCAAGGCGGTTGAAGATGCTGGACTTGCCCGCGTTCGGTCGGCCGAGGATGACGACCTGCGCGCCGTCGCGCACGAGGCGGCCGCGGGCGGCCTCGGCCAGCAGTGCGTCCATTGATCGCCCGATCTCGTCGATCTCGATCGCCGCACGGCCCGGATCGATGAAGTGGTACCCCTCGTCCGCGAAATCGAGGGACGCTTCGAGTCGCGCGCTCATCTCGAACAGCGCCGTGTCGATCGCCGCGATGCGCGCCGTCAGGGTGCCCTCGAGCTGATCGAACGCCGCGCGGGCCTGCAGCGGCGTCACCGCATCGACCAGGTCGTGCACCGCCTCCGCCTGCACCAGGTCGATGCGCCCGCGCAGGTACGCGCGGAAGGTGAACTCGCCCGGCTCGGCCAGCCGCGCGCCGGCCTGCACCGACGCCTGCACGATCCCATGAAGCAGAACGGGGCTGCCGTGCGCGCTGATTTCGAGCACGTCCTCGCCGGTGTACGAGTGCGGAGCGGGGAAGAATGTCAGCACGGCGCGGTCGAACGCCGTCGCGTTGGCGATGATCCTCGACAGCGTCGCGCGCCGCGGCTCGAGCGCGGCCTGGCGGCCGGAAATACTGGCCGCGATCCCCAGCGCCCCTGGGCCGCTGACGCGGACCACGCCGATCCCGCCTCGACCCGCGGGCGTGGCAATCGCCACGATGGTGTCGTCGGGATTGAACATTTTCGGCGGACTTGCTTCGCGGTGGTCGACTCCAGCTGTGACGCCCATGCGTCCCGGAGTTACAGGGGCCGTGCCCAGGCTGGCTTCAGAGCCGCGGCCTCACCGAAATAATGACGGTCTTCATCACCGCATCGCCGATGCTCTCCGACGACATCTGCGGATCCTCTGCGACGGTCAGGTGCACGAGCCGCCGCGAGTACGGGTTGAGCGGGCCCATCTCCTGGGACGCCCCCGACGTCTTCGCCTTTTCCATCATGAAGCGGGCCATCTGCCGCAGTTCCGCGTCCTTCGCCTTGCGGTAGTCCATGCAGTCGACGACGAACGAGCGGTCGTCCTGCAGCTCGCGTCGGAAGGCGGTGTTCACGATCTGCTGCAGCGCGTCGAGCGCCTCGGCCCGTTTGCGCAGCAGCGCCTCGCTGCCTTCGCCCGAGATCTCGACGCGAACGCTGTCGGGCGTGTCCACGATCGCGACGTCCGCGGCGATTCCCATGGCGGCCACGGTCTGGCGCGTGAACTCGAGGACGCGATCCTGCAGCTCCATCACTTCTGCTCCTTCGCCTGATCCGTCTTGCCGCCGCCGGCGTTCTTGACCCGGCGCTCCGCCGGTGGCCGTACGGTGCGCTGCGCGGCCGGCCCGATCAGCCGGTTGGTGAACGCCTGCTGCCCGATCGCCCACAGGTTGCTCGTCGTCCAGTAGAGCACGAGGCCGCTCGGCGCCCAGATGAACATCGCCATGAAGATGATCGGCATGAACATCATCATCTTCTGCTGCATGGGGTCGGCCGTGGACGGCGTCATGCGCGTCTGCACGAACTGCGTGAGGCCCATCAGGACGGGCGTGATGAAGAGCGGATCGTGCACCGAGAGGTCGTGAATCCATCCGACGAACGGCGCGCCGCGGAGCTCGATGGCGACCGAGAGCATGGAATAGAACGCGAAAAGAACCGGCAGCGTGAGCAGCATCGGCACGCAGCCGCTTGCGGGATTGACCCCGCGCTCGCGGTAGAGACTCATCATCTCCGTGTTCATTTTCTGCCGCGCGGGATCCGTCACCTTCAGCTTGGCGTACCGATCCTGGATGGCCTTCACCTCCGGCTGGAGCTCCTGCATGCGCCGCATCGACACCACGCTCTTGTGGCGCAGCGGGAACATCGCGAGGTTGATGAGGACCGTCAGGAGGATGATCGACCATCCGTAATTGCCGACGAGGCCGTCCACCCATTTGAGGGCGTGCAGGAGCGGGACGACGAGCCACGCGAGGTACCCGAAATGAATCGACCGGACCAGGTCGCGATCGACCGCCGCCAGCACGTCGAAGTCCTTGGGGCCGGCGAAGAAGCGCACATTTCTCGGCGAGGACCCCACCCGTACCGACCAGTCGATGAAGTGGGCGACGGTGTTCTCGGGACCAGGGACCGGCACCGCGAGCTGCCCGTAATCCAGATGGAGCGGCTGGGCGGGTCCGACAATCGCCGTCAGGAAATAATGGTCGTCCACGCCAGCGAATCCGAAAACGCCGTCCTGCGAGGCGCTTGCAGCCACCTTGGCGGCGGCAATCCGGCTGACGCTGCCGTCCCGGTAGAAAATCGGCTGTGGTGGAGGGTTATACGTTCGCGAGCTGGCGACCACCCCGCTGCCGAGCGAGGGTCCCCAAAGCACCGTCGGAACGAGCTCACGGTCCCCCTGCGACACGGTCGCGGAAAAGCTGATGACGTAGGGAGAGCCTGGCGCGAACGAAAACTCTTTGTGGGCGGTCAGACCATTGGCGTCCTGGTAATCGAACGCGAGGCCGGCGGGCGCGGAGGTCACCCTGACCTCGGTCGTGCTGGGTTTGAAAAGGGCCTCGGCCAGCGTCGCGCTGATCGCGGGATCCTGGACCGACAGCGTGAACGGACGGGCGGACCCGGCGGGGACGTTGGGTGGAATCAGCTCCAGCGGTTCCCGGGAGGCATTCTGATATTTCTTGAGACGCCAGCTTTTCAGCGCACCGCCCCGCGTCGTGAACACGGCGGTCACCGACTCGTTGTCGAACGTAATATCGCGCTCGGTCGTGTCAGCGACGAGCGTGGTCACACTGGGAGCGGCGTGTGCGGGGGCTTTCGCGGCGTCGTCCGAAGAGGGCACCGCCGGCCCCGTCGCGGGAACGGCTGGTGCGGCCCCCGTCGCGGTCCCCGGTTTCAGCTGCGGTTTAGGCGGCGGGTACAGGGCCTGGTAGCCGTAAAGGACGACGAACGACAGGATGACCGCGAGAAGAACGCGTTTTTCCATTAAATATTGCTATCTGGCGTCAGTCCGCGCACCTGGGACCTGATCCACGCCGGAGGCGCCAAAGGGATTGCAGCGCACCAGCCGGCGCACTGCCATGACGGATCCACGGACGACGCCGTGACGAGTGACCGCTTCCGCCGCGTAGTCGGAACAGGACGGGAAAAACCGACACGCACCGGCAAACATCGGGGAGAACGCGACCTTGTACGATCGCAGGAGTCCGAGCGCGACGCGTTGCCCAACGGACAGCTCAGCGGGTGGCATCGGGGAGTGGTGGGAAGCGGGCCGCGCATCGCTTCAGCGCGCCGCGAAGGTCCAGCTCGAGACTTGCGTAGGCCGCGTCGAACAGTTCCCGGCGGGGAATCACGACGACGTCGAACCCCGCGGCGCCGGGTCCGGGCTCGCTACTGCGCCTGAATATCTCTCGAATCAGTCGTTTAGCGCGATTTCTGCGAACAGAATCACCCAGTTTGCGCGAGGCCACGATGCCCAGTCGGCGAGTGCCCTGAGCATTGGGCGCCATCAGGACGGTCAGATAACGCCCCTTCATTCGGAGTGAGAGGTCGAACACCCGCTTGAATTCCCCCCGGCGACGGACCCGGCGGGCCTTCGTGAAGCGCTCGGTCGACATGGCGGTTCCTGGCGGAGAAATCCGCGACCGGCTACGTGGAGGAGACGGTGAGGCGCTTGCGGCCCTTTGCGCGACGGCGCTTGAGCACCAGTCGGCCGTTCTTGGTCGCCATGCGCACGAGAAAACCGTGCGTGCGCTTGCGGCGCCTCACGTTGGGCTGGAAAGTCACACTCATGGTCGGATCCCTTGCAACGAATAGATACCCTAGAGAAACTTAGATATTACCGATCGCCGGCGTCTGTTGTCAATCGTCCGGCCCCCTTCTGGGGGTTTGTCGCGGGTCCAATCCGTGTGTTACAGTCGCCGTCCTTGCGAGTGCCGTAGGGTCTCCCCCCGAAGTTTTCCACAACTGTGGAAAAAACTGTGGAAAAGCACAGATTTGCCGTCGTGCCTGGACGAACGCTCGGCTGTCCGGACGTGAGTTCCGGTCAGAGACTCAAAATACGGCCTGATTTCGCGTTTCCCTGAGAAAGTGCGGGCCTCAGGGAATGACTCTCCCCGTGAGGCGAAGGTCCTGGAAAGCTCCACAAACAGACAGCAGGCCACCATGACGGGCAGCAGCATCTGGGACCAGGTCCTCGCTCGCATCGAGACCAAGGTCAACCGTCACATTTTTTACACCTGGTTCAAGCCGACCGCATTCGTGGCGGACGACGGGCTCCTGCTGCGCATCCGGGTCCCGAACGGGCTGTTCCGCGACTGGCTCACGAAACACTACGCGGCCGTGCTGGACGAAGCGCTGGGCGAAATCGATCGCAAGGGCACCACGGTGACCTTCGTCACCGAGGAGTTGCCACGTCCGCTCGCCTCGCGGAAGCCAGGCTCGGAACCCGTTGCCCTGCCCGCTCTGACGCCCTCAGCCGCCGAAGCCGTGACGGAGACGGCGGAACCCGAAGTCGAGGAGGCTCCGTCCGGCAGCCTGGCTCCCCGCTACTCGTTCGAAACGTTCATCGTCGGTTCGTCGAACCAGTTTGCCCACGCCGCGTGCCGCGCCGTCGCCGAGGCGCCGTCCCGCTCGTACAACCCGCTTTTCATCTACGGGGGGGTGGGGCTCGGCAAGACACACCTGATGCATGCCATCGGTCACTACGTGCTCAACCACCTAAAAACGCTGAAGCTCACCTACATCTCGTCCGAGCGGTTCATGAACGAGATGATCAACGGCGTCCGCTACGACCGCGTGCTCGACTTCCGCGAGCGCTACCGCAGCGTCGATGTGCTGCTCGTGGACGACATCCAGTTCCTCGCCGGCAAGGAAGGAACCCAGACCGAATTCTTCCACACGTTCAACGCGCTGTACGACTCGCAGAAACAGATCGTCATCAGCAGCGACCGTCCGCCCCATGAAATTCCACAACTCGAAGAGCGTCTGCGCTCCCGGTTCGAATGGGGCTTGATCGCCGACATCCAGCCTCCCGACCTCGAGACGAAGGTCGCCATCCTCAAGCGGAAGGCCGAGTCGGAGGGCGTGCCGCTGCCGGACGACGTGGCGCTGTACATCGCGGGGAAGATCAAGTCGAACATCCGCGAGCTCGAGGGATCCCTCATCCGACTCGTCGCCTATGCGTCGTTGACGGGACGGGAAATTTCGCTCGGACTCGCGCAGGACGTGCTGCGGAACGTCCTGCAGCACGACGAGCGCGCGGTCACGATCGAAGGCATCCAGAAATACGTCTCGGACTATTACCAGCTGAAGCACGGAGAACTGAAGTCGCGCAACAACTCGAAATCGATTGCGATGCCGAGACAGATTGCGATGTATCTGTGCAAGAACCTGACGAACGCGTCGCTGCCGGAAATAGGGAAGAGCTTCGGCGGCAAGCATCATTCGACGGTGATCCATTCGATCCGGAAGATCGAAGCGCTTCGTCAGAGCGACGGAAATTTCAACACACTTATCAACACCTTCCTCGAGTCCTTTCGTTAACGAAAGCGCGGGGAAGAGCGGTTTTGCACAGCTCGCCTCGCGTGGTGCTGCGGATGAAGTGTGCGCCCAGCGGAGCGGCCCGGTTATCCACCGCCGCCGTCCGGAAAACCCACCATCGACGCGGCCGCGTGTGCACAGTCTAAGTAACAGAACGGCAAGGGTTAACCGTCCGTTTTTGTGTTTTCAACAGCACCTCTTTATTGTTATAATTCTTTGTTCTCTAGATCTCCTATTCATTGAAGGGATAAGAGCGTCAGCCATGCCGGTCGCGGACCGGCAGCCGGATCGGCGCGCTTTGCCCGAGAGGTCAGCACCGACATGGAACTGGTTGTCCGCAAGACCGACCTGCTGCGCGAACTGCAACTGTTCCAGGGCATTGTCGAACGCAAGAACACGATTCCAATCCTGGCCAACGTGCTCATCGAAGCCGACGGCGACAAGGTCCGGCTGCTCGCGACGGACCTCGAAGTGGGGCTGCGGAGCACGTGCGCGGCGTCGGTGACCAAAAGCGGGTCGCTCACGCTTCCGGCCAAGAAGCTCTACGAAATCATCAAGGCGCTGCCGGACACCGACATCCGGATTGAAGAAGACAAGAACGGCGTCAAGGTTGCGGCAGATCGGTTCGACTCGCGGATGCAGACGCTGCCGCGCGAGGACTTTCCGACTCTCCCTGACGGCACGGGCGTCTACAACGCGGCCCTGCCGCGCGACGTCCTCAAGCACATGGTCTCGAAGACGCAGTTCGCGATCACGGGCGAAGACACCCGCTATTTTCTGAACGGCGCACTCTTCATTCTTCGTTCAGACTCGATGAGTCTCGTCTCGACGGATGGGCACCGACTGGCTCTCATCACCGTGCCCCGCGCCGCGACGACGAACTCCAAGGACAAGCCCGCGGACGAAGTTCGGGTCATCCTGCCGCGCAAGACCCTGATGGAGCTCGGTCGTCTGCTTGGCGAAGGGGGCGAGGGAGACATCCAGTTCGAGCGCGGGGAGAACCACCTCTTCTTTGAAGTGAGCGGACGGCTGCTCATCTCGAGAATGATCGACGGCCAGTTTCCGGCGTTCGAGCGTGTCATCCCGAAGGGGAACGACAAACGGATCGACTTCGACCGCGATCGGCTCACGAGCGCGGTCAAGCGCGTCGCGCTGCTGTCGAACGAGCGTTCCCGCGCGGTCAAGTTCCAGATTGACAAGGGCAAAGTGGAAATTGCGTCGAGCAGCCCCGAGTTCGGCGAAGCGAAAGAAGTGCTGATGGTCGATTACACCGGCGTACCGGTGACGATCTGCTTCAACGCGCAGTATGTGCTCGATTTTCTCAGCGTCGTCGAAACCGATTCGGTCGGGCTCGAGTTCAAGGACGAGATGAGCCAGGCCGTGATGAAGCCCATCGGTGCGGAAGGGTACGATTACACCTACGTCATCATGCCGATGAGGGTCTGACAGGATCGCGCGGCCGGGCGAGATCGGTGCGACCGCAGACGCGGCCTGCCGATCCGGCACGAACGACCCGCGGCCACCTCGCTGGCGAATGTCGCGGACGACCGGACAACCCGATAGAACCCATCACCTGAATGTCTCAAACCGAACCTCAGAACGAAGCGACGCGGCCGTCGCCGGCGGGTCCGCAGGATCCCGCGCCGTCTCCGGATCGCATGGCGCCCGCCGATCACGCAGGGCCCGGTGCCAACGGCAACGGGGCAGGCGCGTCGGACGACTATGGCGCGGACAAGATCAAGGTCCTCGAGGGCCTGGAAGCGGTCCGGAAGCGTCCCGCGATGTACATCGGGTCTACAGGCGCGGCCGGTCTGCACCATCTCGTCTACGAGATTGTGGACAACTCGATTGACGAGGCGCTGGCCGGGCACTGCGACCAGGTGAACGTGACCCTGCACATCGATCATTCCGTCACGGTCGTCGACAACGGCCGCGGCATCCCGACCGACCAGCACACGAGCGGCCGGTCGGCCGCGGAGGTCGTCCTCACGGTGCTGCACGCGGGGGGCAAGTTCGACAACGACAGCTACAAGGTCTCGGGCGGGCTCCACGGCGTCGGAGTGTCGGTCGTGAACGCCCTGTCGGAACAGCTCGATCTCGAGATCTGGCGCAACGGCCAGGTCTACACCCAGAGCTACCAGCGTGGCGCACCGCAGGGCGACCTGAACGTCACCGGGACGACCAAGAAGCGCGGCACCAAGATCACGTTCAGGCCGGACGAACAGATTTTCGAGACCACCGAGTTCAGCTTCGATACCCTCGCGCAGCGGCTCCGCGAGCTGGCGTTCCTGAACGGCGGCGTCACCATCACGCTCGACGACGAGCGCGACGGCAAGGCGCACAAGTTCCTGTATGAAGGGGGCATCATCTCCTTCGTCGAGTACCTCAATCAGAACAAGACCACGGTCAACGACAAGCCCATCCACATGCACGGCGAGAAGGACGGCATCGATGTCGAGATCGCGCTGCAGTGGAACGACGGGTACTCGGAGACGGTGTATTCGTTCGCGAACAACATCAACACGCACGAGGGCGGCACGCACCTGTCGGGGTTCCGTTCGGCGCTGACGCGGACGATCAACTACTACGCCGGCAAGAACAACCTGGCCAAGGATCTGAAGGACGCGAACATCGGCGGCGACGACATCCGCGAAGGCCTGATCGCCGTCGTGAGCGTCAAGATTCCGCGGCCGCAGTTCGAAGGTCAGACCAAGACCAAGCTGGGGAACACCGAGGTCAAGGGGATCGTCGAGGCGATTCTCAACGACAAGCTGGGCGCGTACCTCGAGCAGAACCCGGCGGTCGCCAAGAAGGTCGTGCTCAAGGCGGTGGACGCCGCACGCGCGCGGGAAGCCGCGCGCAAGGCGCGGGATCTGGTGCGCCGCAAAGGCGCCCTCGACAACAGCACGCTGCCCGGGAAGCTCGCCGACTGCCAGGAACGGGATCCGGCGCTCAGCGAGATCTACATCGTCGAAGGCGAGTCCGCCGGCGGGTCGGCCAAGCAGGGGAGAGACCGCCGCTTCCAGGCGATTCTGCCGATCAAGGGCAAGATCCTCAACGTCGAGAAGGCGCGTTTCGATCGGATGCTCGGGAGCGATGAAATCAAGACGATGATCGCGGCGCTCGGCTGCGGCATCGGGACCGAGGATTTCGATCCCGAGAAGACCCGCTATCACCGCATCATCATCATGACGGACGCGGACGTCGACGGCTCCCACATCCGGACCCTCCTCCTGACGTTCTTCTACCGCCAGATGCGGCCGCTCGTCGAGCGCGGGTACATCTACATCGCGCAGCCGCCGCTCTTCCGTGCGAAGCGCGGCCGCAGCGAGGTGTTCATCCGTGACGAGCGCGCCCTCGAGACCTTCCTCATCAAGCGCGCCATCGAGTCGCGGGTCGTCGTCCTGGCGGACGGCACCGAGATCAGCGGCGAGGATCTCGAACATCGACTGGAAAAGCTGATCGCGTTCCGCAAGTACATGCAGATCGTCGAACGGCGCGGTCCGTCGAAAGACGTCATCCAGGGGCTGCTCGAGCGCGACGCCAGGGACAAGGGCTTCTTCGCCGAGCGGACGAAGGTCGAATCGCTGGCCGCGGCGTTGACCACCGCGAGTCGCTCCGTGACGGTGCGCGAGGACGAGGAACATCAGGCGTTTGCGCTGGTGATCGAGGATCGGTCAGGCGGATATCCGCGGCACCACCGCGTCGACCAGGACTTCGTGACGACCGGCGAGTTCCGGACGCTGGCCACCAGCTACCAGGACGTGAAAGGAATTCGCGGGCCCATGATCGTCAGGACCACCGCTTCGATCGCGCCAGACCTGGAGGCTGAGGAGGCCGACGCCGGGCTCGCGGCGACGAACGACACGGCCATCGGCGGAGGGCCCGTGGATGAGGCCACGACGCCCGCGGCGGAGCCCAAACCGCTCGATGCCTCCGCGCCCAGGCCGGCGGCAAAAGGCGCGAAAGATGCCGACGTGCAGATCCAGACGGTCGACGAGCTCGTGGAGTTTTTCACGGCCGCCGGCAAGAAGGGTGTCGCCATCAACCGCTACAAGGGTCTTGGCGAGATGAATCCCGACACCTTGTGGGCGACGACGATGAACCCTGAGTCGCGGACCCTGGCGCAGGTCCGGGCCGAGGATCATCTCGAAGCGGACCTGATGTTCACCACCCTGATGGGCGACCAGGTCGAGCCGCGCCGCAAGTTCATCGAGGACAATGCCCTCGACGTGAAGAACCTGGACATCTGACGTGCAACGTTCAACGTGCAACGTGCAACGTGGCACGTGTTGCACGTCGCACGTTGCACTCTGAACGTATTCCCCACCTGCACCCATGACTGACATTTCCCTTCACCGCTTCCCGGTCAACATCGAAGACGAGATGAAGCGCTCGTACATGGATTACGCCATGAGCGTAATCATCGGCCGGGCGCTGCCGGACGTTCGGGACGGCCTCAAACCCGCGCACCGGCGGGTCCTGTACGCCATGCGTGCGATGGGGCTCTCGTCGACACGTCCCTATCGCAAGTGCGCGAAGATCGTCGGCGAGGTCATCGGCAACTTCCATCCGCACGGAGACGCCCCGGCGTACGACACGCTCGTACGACTCGCGCAGGACTTCAACATGCGGTACCTCCTGGTCGACGGCCAGGGGAACTTCGGATCGGTCGACGGCGATCCGCCGGCAGCGTACCGGTACACCGAAGCGCGGCTCGAGAAGCTCGCCGAAGAGATGATGGGCGATCTCGACAAGGAGACCGTCGACTTCGTTCCGAACTTCGACGAGACCACGGAGGAGCCCACCGTTCTTCCGACGACATTTCCGAACCTGCTCGTCAACGGATCGACGGGCATCGCCGTCGGCATGGCCACGAACATTCCGCCCCACAACATGGGCGAAGTGATCGACGGCGTGATCGCGCTCATCGAAAACCGCGGGCAGTCGAAGGAGGTCCGTCTCAGGTCCGTCCTCAAGGCGGTACCCGGCCCCGACTTCCCGACCGGCGGGTTCATCGTCGGGCGTCAGGGCATCTTCTCGGCCTACACGACCGGTCGCGGGTCCATCACCGTCCGCGCCAAGGCCACGACCGAGGAGTCCAAGAAGGGCGACAAGGTCTCGATCGTCATCACGGAGATACCGTTCCAGGTCAACAAGAAGCGTCTCCTGGAAAACATCGCCGACCTGGTCCGGGAGAAGACGATCGAGGGCATCTCGGACCTTCGCGACGAGTCCGATCGCGACGGCATGCGGATCGTCATCGAGTTGAAGCGCGCGGAGGTGCCGGAGGTGATTCTCAACAACCTCTACAAGCACACGCAGCTCCAGACGACGTTCGGGATCATCATGCTGGCGATCGTGGGCGGGCGGCCGCGCGTGCTGCCGCTCGTCGACATCATCGACCACTTCATCGAGTTCCGGCGCGAGGTCGTCCGTCGTCGAACCGAGTTCGAGCTGCGCAAGGCCGAAGCGCGGGCGCACATCCTCGAAGGCCTGCGCATCGCCCTCGATCATCTCGACGACGTCATCAAGCTGATTCGCGGCTCGAAGAGCCCCGCCGAAGCCCGCGAGGGGCTCGTGGCGCGATTCGCGCTGTCGCTGCTCCAGTCGCAGGCGATCCTCGACATGCAGCTGCAGCGGCTCACCGGTCTCGAACGTCAGAAGATCCTCGACGAGCTCGCCGATCTGCTCAAGGTCATCGAGCGGCTGCGCGCGATTCTCTCGAGCGAAGAGCTGCTGATGGCGGTCGTGCTCACGGAGCTGAAGGCCATCCGGGAGAACTACGCGGACGAGCGCCGGACCGTGATCATCGAAGAGAGCGGGGAGTTCCGGATCGAAGACCTGATTGCCGACGAAGACATGGCCATCACGGTGACGAACACCGGATACATCAAGCGGACGGCAATCAGCACGTACCGGATGCAGCGGCGCGGGGGCAAGGGGCGGATCGGCATGCGCACGCGCGAGGAGGACTTCGTCAGCCACCTCTTCGTCGCGTCGACACACGCCTACATCATGATTTTCTCGGACCGCGGCCGCGCGTACTGGCTGAAGGTGCACGAGATCCCCGACGTCGGTCCTGGCGGCAAGGGCAAGGCGATTGCGAACCTGGTCTCGATGGAGCCGGGAGAGAAGATCGCCGCCCTGCTGACCGTCAAGGACTTCCCCGAGCAGGAGGACCAGCAGTTCGTCGTCATGGGCAGCTGCCGGGGCGTGGTGAAGAAGACCGACCTCTCGCTGTTCCGGAACCCGCGGGCCGGCGGCATCATCGCGATGGGCATCGAGGAAGGAGACTCCGTGATCGCCGTCGAACTGACCGACGGCCAGGAACAGATCTTCCTCGGCACGCGTGAGGGCATGGCGATCCGCTTCGCGGAGACGGATGTCCGCCCGATGGGCCGCACGGCGTACGGCGTGCGCGGCATCGCGCTGCGCGAGGGTGACGAGGTCGTGGCGATGGAGGTCGTGCGCGAAGGCGGCACGCTGCTCACCGTGGCCCAGAACGGCTACGGAAAGCGGACGGGGCTCGAGGAGTACCGGCTGCAGACCAGGGGCGGCGTGGGCATCATCAACATCCAGACATCAGACCGCAACGGGAAGGTCGTCGGGATCGCCTATGTCCACGAGGACGACGAGCTGATGATCATCAGCCAGCAGGGCATGATCATCAGGATGCGCGCGGGTGACGTCCGGTCGATCGGGCGCGCCACCCAGGGCGTCCGGCTGATCGGGATGGAAGAGGGCGACGAGGTCGTGGGGATCGCGAAGCTGGCGGAGAAGGAAGACGACCCGGAAGGCCCGGCGACGGAGACAGACCCCGCGACTGAACCGCCGGCCGGATGAGGCCGGCGACTTCTTACGCGGGCTCGAGCTTCGCGTACTTCGCCAGCAGCTTCTTGACGCCGACGAGATTGAAGCGCACGGTGATTTTCAGGTCGTCGTTGTGCTCTTCGACCGAGACGACCGTGCCGACGCCGAATTGCGCATGCCGCACGCGCATCCCGGGCCGGAGATGCCCTCCGGTCTGGTCCTCGTCTTCGTACTTGTAGGCCGCCTCGGTTTCACGCGAGCGCCCAGGAGGCCTGCCCTTGCGCCCGTACGGGTTCGTCCTGAACTCGTAGTGCCCGTGATTGAAGGCGCTCTGTTGCGCCGAGGCATACGCCGGCGCGATGCGCTCGACCAGCTCCGCCGGGATCTCGTCCAGGAAGCGCGACGGGTCGGTCGCCTGGTACTCGCCGAACACCCGGCGGCGCGCCGCGCTCGTGAGGACCAGCTGCGATTCCGCGCGCGTCATGCCGACGTAGCACAGCCGCCGCTCCTCCTCGAGCTCCTCATCGCTCTCTGCCGACCGCGAGTGCGGGAACAGGCCTTCCTCGAGGCCCGCAATGATGACCAGGGGAAACTCCAGCCCCTTGGCGGCGTGCATCGTCATCATCCAGACCTTCGCCTCGCGCGTGCCAGACTCTTCGTCGGCCTCGGAGAGCAGCGACAGGCGATCGACGAATCCGCCCAGGGAGGCCTCCTGCTCGCGCGTTTCGTATTCGCGCGCGGCCGACACCAGTTCCATCAGGTTCTCGATCCGCTCGTTCGCCTCTTCGCTGTGCTCCTCGCGTAGGTCGGACAGATAGCCGGTCTGATCCAGCATCTTCCCCATGGTGATGGCGACCGATTCCCGGCGGGCCACGTCAGCCAGCCCGGCGATCAGATCCCTGAAGGTCCGCAGGGCGGACGTGGCGCGTGGCGCGAGCGTCCCTTCGACGGCGGCGTAGACGAGCCTGGCCCAGAGCGACCGCGCGGACGTGACCTCCTGGACGCCGGCCGCCAGCAGCGGCAGCACTTCCGCCCGCACGGCGTTGGGATCGATCTCCTGCAGGGACTCCATCACGCCCTTGCCGATGCCACGCGCCGGCACGTTGATCACGCGCCGCAGGCTCACGTCGTCGTGCGGATTCATGATCAGCTTCAGGTAGGCGAGCGCATCCTTGATTTCCTTGCGCTCGTAGAAGCGGACGCCGCCGATGATCTTGTACGGCAGCCCCTCGCGCATCAGCGCGTCCTCGATGGCGCGCGACTGCGCGTTCGTCCGGTAGAGCACCGCCATCGTGGCGTCCACGTCCTCGGAGCGGTACTGCTTGATCGAGCGCGTGATGAAGTCCGCTTCCTCGAGCTCGTCGTTGCCACGGAAGTAGACGATCTTCGCGCCACCCTTCCGGTCGGTCCAGAGCTTCTTCTCCTTCCGGTTGCGGTTCTGGCTGATGACGGCGGTCGCGGCGTCGAGAATCGTCTGCGTCGAGCGGTAGTTCTGCTCGAGACGGACGACCCTGGCCTCCCCGAAATCCTGCTCGAAGTCGAGAATGTTGCGCAGGTCCGCGCCGCGCCACTTGTAGATCGACTGATCGGGATCGCCGACGACGGCAATGTTGCGGTGGATCTCCGCGAGGCGCTTGATCAGCATGTACTGGGGGCGGTTCGTGTCCTGGTACTCGTCCACCATCACGTACTTGAACTTGCGGGCGTAGAACTCGCGGGTCTGCTCGGACGTCTCCATCAGCTCGACGGTCTTGAGCAGCAGGTCGTCGAAGTCGAGCGCGTTCGCATCCTTCAGCGCGGACAGGTAGCGCTCGTAGATTTTGGCAATCTGCTCGTCGCGGATGTTCCACCCGCCCCGCAGGCTGTCGGGACCCTCCATCCGGTTCTTGGCCTGGCTGATCCGGGAGAGCGCCGCCCGGGGGGGCACCAGCTTGTCGTCGATGCCGAGTTCCCGCTGCGCCTGCTTGACCACCGCGATCTGGTCGGACGAGTCGTAAATCACGAAGTCGCGCGAGAGATTGATCTTCGGCGCCTCCCGCCGCAGCAGGCGCGCACAGAGCGAGTGGAACGTGGACAGCCACACGCGGCCCGCGGCGTCGCCGATGAGCGCTTCGACGCGCTCGCGCATCTCCTGCGATGCCTTGTTGGTGAACGTGACCGCCAGGACCTGGTCAGGCTCCGCGTGCCCGTCGCCGATGAGATAGGCGATGCGGTATGTGATGACGCGAGTCTTCCCCGACCCCGCGCCGGCCAGGATCAGGACGGGACCCTCGCGGTGGAGCACGGCTTCGCGCTGCTCAGGATTCAGCTTGTCGAGGAAATCCATGCGGGGCGTTCATTATACGCCGCCGTCCATCGCTCGGAGGCGGGGGGAGGTTTAGCTTCCGGCACGTGCGTGCCTGGAATGCCGCCCTGGATCTGGTGCTGACGACCTCCGCCCTCGGCGGCCAGGCTCACTCAGGGTGAGCGCTTCGCCCTCGGGGCGCAACTTCGGCTGGTCAGCAACTGACGCTGACGGCAACGCTGCTCCACGCGCTGCGCGAGCGCGACGCTCCACCCCGACGGGCGCTGCTCCAACGCGCCAACCCCGATCCGCAATCCCCGATCCCCATTCCCCAATGCCCAGCCCGTGAAATCCCGATGTAGTACCATCCCCCATACACATGTCCGCGACTCTGCTCCAGAAAGTCTGGGATGCGCACACGGTGCGCCGGCTGCCAAACGGGCAGACGCAGCTGTTCATCGGCCTGCATCTCATCCACGAAGTCACGACGCCCCAGGCGTTCGACATGCTGCGTGCCCGCGGGTGGAAAGTCCGTTTCCCCGCGCGCACGATCGCCACGGTCGATCACATCGTCCCGACCCAGGATCAGCGCCGTCCGTTCCGCGATCTCATGGCCGAGGACATGCTGTCGGCGCTGGAGCGGAACTGTCGCGAGGCCGGCGTGCGGCTGTTCGATCTCGCGAGCGGCGTGCAGGGGATCGTGCACGTCATCGGACCCGAGCTCGGCCTGACGCAGCCGGGCGTGACGATCGCGTGCGGCGACAGTCACACGTCGACGCACGGCGCCTTCGGCGCGGTCGCCTTCGGCATCGGCACTTCGCAGGTGCGCGACGTGCTCGCGTCGCAGTGCATCGCGCTGGATCCGTTGAAAGTTCGGCGGATCCAGGTGACGGGACGGCTGGCGCGAGGGGTATACGCGAAAGACGTGATCCTCGAAATCATCCGGCGGCTCGGGGTCAACGGTGGAGTGGGGTATGCCTACGAATACGCCGGCGACACCGTCGAGCGGATGACCATGGACGAGCGGATGACGATCTGCAACATGTCCATCGAAGGGGGAGCCCGCGTCGGATACGTGAATCCCGACCAGGTCACGTTCGACTACCTGCGGGGCCGCCGCTTCGCGCCGCAGGGCGACGCGTTCGAGACGGCCTGCACGTGGTGGAAGGAGATGGCGTCGGACCGGGACGCCTCGTACGACGACGAGGTGACGATCGACGCAGCCGCGATTCGGCCGACGGTCACGTGGGGCATCAATCCTGGCCAGTCCGTCTACGTCGACGAGCCGCTGCCTGCGCCTGCGGGCGGTGACGGCGCGGACCGTGCAGGCATCGGCGAAGCCCTCGACTTCATGGGGTTCACGGCCGGACGGCCGATCAGCGGGACCCGCATCGATGTCGCGTTCGTCGGATCGTGCACCAACGCCCGCCTCTCTGACCTGCGCGAGGCGGCGCGCATCGTCCGCGGCCGTCATGTCGCGCCGCACGTGCGGGCCCTCGTGGTGCCGGGTTCGCAGCCAGTCCGGCTCGCTGCGGAGCGGGAAGGGCTCGATCGCATCTTCCTCGACGCCGGGTTCGAGTGGCGGGGCGCAGGCTGCTCCATGTGCCTGGCGATGAATCCCGACAAGCTCGAAGGCCGCGAAATCTGCGCGTCCTCTTCCAACCGCAACTTCAAAGGCCGCCAGGGAAGCCCCACGGGCCGCACGCTGCTGATGAGTCCGGCGATGGTGGCGGCGGCGGCGGTCGCGGGTGTGGTGGTGGACGTGCGGGAGATGGCCGATGCCGATTGAGAGAATTCGCCGGATCGCCGGCCGCGCCGTCCCGCTGCGCGGCGACAACGTGGACACCGATCGGATCATCCCCGCGCGCTTCCTGAAGTCCATCACGTTCGAGGGGCTCGAACAGCACCTGTTCGAGGACGATCGCCAGCAGCTCGAGGTCGAAGGGCAGCGTCACCCGATCGCCGACCCCAGGTACGCGGGCGCGCGAATCCTGCTGGTGAACGCGAATTTCGGATGCGGCTCTTCTCGCGAGCATGCGCCGCAGGCCATCCGGCGCAGCGGCATCGACGTCGTGGTCGGACAGTCGTTCTCCGAGATTTTTTTCGGCAACTCGGTCGCGCTGGGGATGCCGTGCGTGAGCGTCGGCCAGGGCGCGCTCGACATGCTGATGACGGCCGTGGAGCGCGATCCGCTGCTGACTCTCGAAGTGGACCTCGAGGCCATGACGGTGACGGCAGCGGGGCGCAGCGTCGACGCGACCCTTCCGCCCGGCTCCCGTGAATCGTTCCTCGAAGGGTCATGGGACGCGACCGGCCTGCTCCTCGATCGATTCGAAGAGGTCGAGGCCACCGCCGCGCGGCTGCCCTATCTGCGATGGGCCTGACCCGCCGTCCCGCTACAGGGGACGGACCATCTCGAGGAACGCATTCGCGGCGTGACTCAGCTCTCCGGCCTTCCGGTACACGAGCCGCACCGTCCGCGGGGAGCTGAGCTCAGGCACCTTCACCGCGACGAGCTGGCCCCGCCGGATCTCGCTGAGCGCACACCGGCGCGGGAGCACGGCGACCCCGATGTTCATCTCGACGGCCCTCTTGATGCCATCCAGACTGGGAAGCGCAATCTGGATGTTGATCTGGGCGTGTCGGCGTTCGTAGACGCGCAGGACGCGGTCGCGCGCCGGCGACGGATCGTTGTGGGCGATGACGGTTTCGCGGCCGACCTCCTCGATCGTGACGCGCTTCTTCTGCGCGAGGCGGTGGGCCGGGCTCGCCAGCATGACAAGCTCGTCGGACCCCAGCGAAATCGACTGCAGCCCCTTGTCCGGGGGCTGGAACGTCAGGACGCCGAAGTCGAGGCTGCGCTCGAGCAGTTCGGTGGCGATCTGGCGGGACGGCACGCGGCGGACCTCGACGCGCGCCTGCGGGTGCTGTCGGGCGAACGTCTCGAGAAGCGGGAGCAACGAGTGCACGGCCGCCTCGTTCGCCCCGACGACCACTCGACCCCTCCTGACCTGCTGCAGCTCGCGCACCGCCGCCTCCGCCTCCGAGGCGAGACGCAGGAGCCTGGACGCGTGCTCCCGGAGGAGGACGCCCGCCTCGGTCAGGGCGCCGTTGCGCGAGGTGCGGTCGAACAGCTTGTCGCCCAGTTCGTCCTCCAGGCGCCGGATGGCCTGGCTGATCGCGGGCTGCGTCCGGTGGAGGCGCTTGGCCGCCTTGGAGAAGCTCCGGTCGGTCGCCACGGCCACGAAAGCATTGAGGTCCTGCAGCTGCATCGGACCATAATAAGTAATATTGATATAAAGGCAAAAACTATAAATTGGACGCAGGGCCGGACCTCTGGTACTACTGTCTCTGGAGGACCCATGTCTACCAACCGCCTCACGATCTTCGACACGACGTTGCGCGACGGGGAGCAGGCGCCCGGATTCTCCATGCGGGTGCAGGAAAAGCTGACGCTCGCGCGGCAGCTGGCCGCGCTGGGCGTGGACGTGATCGAGGCCGGCTTCCCCATCGCCTCCGAAGCGGATGCCGAGGCGGTGCGGACGATTGCCACGGAGGTGACGGGCGTCACGATTGCCGGGCTCGCGCGCTGCAGCGCGCCCGACATCGAACGGGCGGGAGCGGCGCTGGCGCCCGCCGCTCAGCGGCGCATCCATCTCTTTCTCGCCACGTCGGACCTCCACCTCGAACGGAAGCTGCGCATGACGCGCGAGGCCTGTCTCGACGCCGCGGTGGCGGCGGTCCACCGGGCCCGCCGCTTTACCGACGACGTGCAGTTTTCGGCGGAAGATGCGACGCGCAGCAACCCGGAGTTCCTGTGCCGCGTCATCGAGGAGGTCATCTCCGCCGGCTGCACGACCGTGAACCTCCCGGACACGGTGGGTTATTCCACGCCCGACGAAATTGGCGAGTTCTTCCGCATGATCCTCACGCGCGTGCCGAACGCGGGGCATGCCACCTTCAGCGCGCATTGCCACGACGACCTCGGACTGGCCGTGGCCAACACGCTGGCGGCGGTGAGCGGGGGCGCCAGGCAGGTCGAGTGCACGATCAACGGCATCGGGGAGCGCGCCGGCAACGCGTCGCTCGAAGAGATCGTGATGGCCACACGCGTCCGCGCCGATCGCCTGCCATTCACGACGCGCATCGACGCCCGAGAAATCTACCCGGCCAGCCAGCTCCTCACGGCCATTACCGGCGAATCCGTGCAGGCCAACAAGGCAATCGTCGGCCGCAACGCCTTCGCGCACGAGGCGGGCATCCACCAGGACGGCATGCTGAAGGATCGCCGCACCTACGAGATCATGCGGCCGGAGGAAGTGGGCGTGCCGCAGGCCACCCTCGTTCTCGGCAAGCACTCGGGGCGCCACGCCGTGCAGCGGCGGTGCGAGCAGCTCGGACTCACGCTGGACCGGAGCGAGCTCGAAACGGTGTACTGGGAGATCATGACCATCGCGGATCGCGAGAAGGTGGTCAGCGACAACGATCTCGCCGACGTGGTCGGCAGGCTCCGCGGCCACCGAGGCTCCTCATCGGGGCAGTCCACGGGATCGATGCCGGACTTCACCGCCACGCCGGCTGAAGTCGGCTACGGCCACGGCGTCTAGGCCGCCGTCCCTCGCGTGTTCGCGCTCTGCGCCGTCGATCGATAGCCGGTCCGAGAGATGAAGGCATCCATTCTCCTGCTGCCCGGTGACGGCATCGGGCCCGAGGTCGTCGCGGCCGCCGCGTCAATCCTCCGTGCCGTGGCGTCCCGCCACGGACATCAGTTCGACCTCACCGAAGCGCTGATCGGGGGCGCCGCGCTCCGGCGCGATCTGCCGCCGCTTCCGGACGAGACGCTGGCCGCCGCACGGGAATCGACGGCGATCCTGCTCGGCGCGGTCGGGGATCCGGCGTTCGACCGCGGCGACTCGACGCGACGACCGGAGACCGCGCTGCTCGCCGTGCGACGCGAACTGCAGTTGTACGCCAACTTCCGGCCCGCGAAGGTCTGGCCCGGTCTGGAGGATTCGGGGCCATTGAAGAAAACGGTGGTCGCCGGCACGGACATGCTGGTGCTGCGGGAACTGACGGGCGGCCTCTACTACGGCGAGCCTCGCGGGATCGCCGCCGACGGCACCTCGGCGCACAACACCATGCGCTATACGCGGCACGAGATCGAGCGCATTGCGCGGCGGGGCTTCGAAGCGGCTCGCGGACGCCGCAAGCGCGTCACGTCGGTGGACAAGGCCAACGTCCTCGAGACCTCCCGCCTGTGGCGCCAGGTCGTCAGCGACCTCGCCGCCGACTACCCGGACGTGGCGCTGGATCACATGTATGTCGACTCCTGCGCCATGAAAATTGCCCTCGCGCCCGCGGCGTTCGACGTCATCCTGACGGAGAACCTGTTCGGCGACATCCTCTCCGACGAGGCCGGCGCGATCGTCGGGTCGCTCGGACTGCTGCCTTCCGCAAGCCTGGGCGATGGCCCCGGCCTCTTCGAACCGGTGCACGGCTCGGCGCCCGATATTGCAGGGCGTAACATCGCCAACCCCATTGGCGCCATCGGGTCCGCTGCGATGTTGCTCCGTCACGCGCTGAAGCTCGACACGGAAGCGCGCGCGATTGAGGACGCAATCGGCGCGGTGCTGCGGAAGGGGGTTCGCACGGCGGACCTGGCCGAAGCGGCCGACGCGAAGGTCGGCACTCGTGAGATGGCGGCTCAGATCGAGGCCGCGCTGCTCGCCCAGGCGCCTGCCGGCCGCACCTGAGCCGGGCCGCCGGAAATATTCCCGCCGTTACTCGACCGTGACGCTCTTCGCGAGGTTCCGCGGCTGGTCGACGTCGCAACCGCGCCGGACCGCGATGTGGTACGCGAGGAGCTGCAGCGGGATGGCCATCAGGACGGGTGTCAGGAGCGGGTGCGAT
>JANMCN010000050.1:0-20511 GCA_031361295.1 Acidobacteriota bacterium
CCGACTACGCGAAGAAGTCCGGGACGGATGCGGGGAAGAGCGGCTCGGGTGACAAGGGGGACGGGAAGTCGGACGCCAAGTCCGACTCGAAGTCGGAGTCGAAATCAGACTCGGGGGACTCTGGCACGTCCGCACCTGCTGCGACGTCGTCGTCGACACCAGCCCCGGCGCCGGCGAAAGACACGAAGACGAACTAGCGGTCACGAGCGGCGGGTGCCGACCTTGTCCAGATCGATCGATCGCAGGTAATCCCGGAACGGCTCGGCGAGGTCAGGGCGGCGCAGCGCGAAGTACACTACCGCCTTGAGGAACCCGAGCTTGTTACCGGTGTCGTGGCGGACGCCGTCGATCCGGCAGCCATAAATGGGCCGGGACTTGAGCAGGTGACGCAGGCCGTTCGTCAGCTGGATCTCGCCGGTCCGGTCGGTCACCGTGGCTTCGAGTGAGGGAAAGATGTCAGGCGTCAGGATGTATCGCCCGATGATCGCGAGATCCGAGGGGGCTTCGCTGACCGGCGGCTTCTCCACGAGGTCGCGGATGCGATAGACGCCGGGCTTGATCTCTTCCCCGTCGATAATCCCGTAAGCGCTCACGTCCGACTTCGGCACGCGTTCGATCGCGAGCACGGGGCCGTTCACCTCGTCGAACACGTCGATCATCTGCCGGAGCGCCGGCGGGTTGGCGTCAATCACGTCGTCGCCGAGGATCACGGCGAAGGGTTCGTCGCCGACCAGGTGCCGCGTGACCAGGACGGCGTGCCCGAGCCCCAGGGGCTCGCCCTGCCGCACGTAGGCAAAGTTGATCAGGTTCGAGATTTTGCGAATCTGCGCGAGCAGTTCCTTCTTGCCGCGCGCCTCCAGGAACGTCTCGAGCTCCACGGACACGTCGAAGTGATCCTCGATCGCGTTCTTGCCGCGCCCTGTCACCAGGATGATGTTGTCGACCCCGGAGGCCAGCGCCTCTTCGACGCCGTACTGGATGATGGGCGTGTCGACGAGCGGCAGCATCTCTTTCGGCTGTGCCTTTGTGGCCGGCAGGAACCGTGTGCCGAGACCCGCGGCTGGGAACACGGCCTTTCGAATCGTGCTGCTCATCGCTCTTGCCATCTCCTGCGTCGCGCAAGTGGCTGAATCCCGGTTGCCGGTTCGGAACTGCGCACCCGAACCCGGACGCCCGAACTCCGGAACCCAGAACCCGGAACCGGACCAACGGTCTCGAATCGTATCTCAGTCAGCGCGGCTCGCGATAGGCGCGGCGGTTCCGTTATGATTTACACCATGCTCGACGCCGCGTTCGTCCGCGATCACATCGAAGACGTCCGTGCGGGCTTGCGCAACCGCGGCCTCGAGCCCGATGCGGAGCTCGAGCAGATTGCCACGCTCGAATCGCGCCGCCGCCGGCTGATCCCCGAGATGGAAGGGTTGAAGCGCGAGCAGAATACCGCCGGTGACGAAGTCGCACGCGCCAAGCGGCAAGGGCTGGACGCGTCGCCGGTCTTTGCGGCCAACAAGGCGCGCGCGCAGCAGATCAAACAGCTCGAGATTCAGGTCGACCTGGTCGAACAGCAGCGCGCGTCGCTCCTGATGACGCTGCCGAATCTGCCGCATGCGAGCGTGCCGGCGGGCAGGAGCGCGAGCGAGAACGTCGAGGTCCGCCGGCACGGCCAGCCGACGCCGCTTGGCTTTGCCGCGCGTCCGCACTGGGACCTGGGGCCCGCGCTCGGGATCCTCGATTTCGAACGCGCGACGAAAATGTCCGGTTCGCGGTTCGCTGTGCTGCTGGGCGCGGGCGCGCGGCTCGAGCGCGCGCTGATCAATTTCATGCTCGACCTGCACACGCGTGAGCACAATTACCTGGAGGTCGAGCCGCCGTTTCTCGTGAATGCCGACGCGCTGCGGGGTACCGGCAACCTCCCGAAGTTCGAGCAGGATCTGTTCAAGATCGCGGGCGAGTGGGACCTCTATCTGATCCCGACCGCGGAGGTGCCGCTGACGAACCTGCATCGCGGCGACATTCTTGACGGCCGGACGTTGCCGCTCTTGTACACGGCGTACACGCCCTGTTTCCGCTCGGAGGCCGGCTCGTACGGCGCTGACGTCCGTGGATTGATCCGGCAGCATCAGTTCGACAAGGTGGAGCTTGTCAAATTCAGCCACCCGGATCGATCCTACGCCGAGCTCGAAGGCCTGACGCACAATGCCGAGGAAGTCCTGAAGCGTCTGGGTCTCCCGTACCGGACCATGCTGCTCTGCACGGGTGATATGGGGTTCGCATCCGCGAAAACCTACGACATCGAGGTCTGGCTCCCCAGCCAGGACACGTACCGCGAGATCTCGTCGTGCAGCAATACGGAAGCATTTCAGGCGCGACGCGCGAACATCAAGTTCCGTCCCGAGGGCACCGGCAAAGCCGAGTTCGTCCACACCCTCAACGGATCCGGCCTGGCGGTCGGCCGGACGCTGATTGCCATCCTGGAAAATTATCAGCAGGCGGACGGAACGGTCCGGGTTCCAGACGCGCTCAGGCCGTACATGGGCGGCCTGGAGGTTATAGCCAGGCGCTGACGGGCCGCTCCCGTAAGGCCGGCGTCCGGCCTCCCTTCACCGGGTGAACGACACGCCTGTGCTGATAGACGTCCCTCCCGTCCCGATGGCGGCCACTGCCGCCACGTAATTCCCCGCGGGCAGGCTGCTGAAGAATGTTGCGCGATCGACGGTAATGTCGCCGTTGACGTCAGGCGTCGGCTTGCCGAGGTCGGACGTGGCGGTCGGCGTCGCCATGGACGGGTTCGCCCCGCTTGCATAGACCCGGAGCTCGTAGCTCGTCACCGATGTGGCGTGATCCACAGAGGCCTGGAACACGACCCCCGTCGGAGGCGCCACCACGGGTGCGGCCACGGTGATGGTCGCGGTTGCCGAACTCGTGCTCGCGCCGGCCGCGTCATAGGCGACCGCGCGGACGCTGTAGGTGCCGGCGGGGACCGATGACCAGGTGAACGCATAGGGTGCGGCGGTGGCGGCACCGAGAAGCGTGGCGCCGGTGTAGAACTCGACGCGGGCGAGGGCGTTCTCGGGATCGGACGCGCTCGCGGAGAGCCCCACGGTCGCGGGCGCGGTGTAGGTGGCGCCATCAGCGGGCGCGGTCAGCGTCACCGTCGGCGGCTGATTGGGGGCAGGATCGATCTTGACGCTGACGGCCCTGGACGATGTCGTTGCCCCGGTATTGTCGGTGGCCACCGCTGTCAGCGAGTAGGTGCCTGGAGCTGACGGCGACCAGGTCGTCGAGTAGGGGTTGCTCGCAGCAGATCCGATAGGCGTGGAACCGGCAAGAAAATCTACCCGGCTGATCGTCCCGTCCGCGTCACTGGCCGCCGCCGTGACGGGCACGTTGGTGCCCAGCGCGAACGTCGTCCCATCGGCGGGTCCCGTGATCGCGATCTGCGGCGGCTGGTTCAGGGCGGATGCGGCCTGCGTAATCACCAGGCTGTCGATTACTCCATCGGTGGCGGCGGTCGCACTGTGGCTGGTGGTGGCAATCCCGACATAGACCGCATCGGCCATCGGAATCGCCTCCGAGCCGATGGGCGTCCAGGCGGTTCCGTCGGCGGACCAGAACGCCTCGATGCGCGAACCGGTCCGGACGAGCCGCACCCACCCCGGCGCGGGCGATGCGGGTCCCGGCGTGTGCAGACTCAATCCGTTCGGATCGATGCGGCGTTGAAACGCGGCGCCCCGTCCTGCCGACACCAGGGCGAGCGCATGTCGGCTCCCGGGCGTGAGGTCTTCCCGAATCATCACACCGGCTTTTGCCCAGCTGCTCGTGTAGTTGATCGACTTTACCCGGGCGACGACTTCCACGTCGCCGCTCACCGCCTGGTAGACGAAGCTGAACTGATCCGCGGAGCCCCAGATGTCCGTGCCGCCCGCGTGATGGGTATACACACCATCGCGGTACATGACCGATCCCGGAACCGCCGGCGCCCCGATATCGAGCACGCGTTGAGAGGCGGGCAGCGAGAGCGGCACGACCGCGACTGAGGAGATGGCCGCGGTCGTCGCGGCATCCACGTTGTGGCTCGTTGTCGCCAGGCCAACGTACGCCACGTCGCCGAGCGCGATGGTGGAACTGCCGATGGTCGACCACGTCGTGCCGTCTGTCGACGCATAGGCCGTGACCCGCGTGCCGATGCGCATCAGTCGCACCCACTCCGGAGGGGTGACGAGCGGACCGGCCGTGCTCGTACTCGAGCCGCTGTCCAGAGTGCGCCGCTGGAAGGCGGCGCCGCGGCCCGCCGAGACGAGAGCAAAACCATGCGCGGCATCGGGCGCGAGTGACGCGCGAATCATCACGCCGGCCTTGGACCACGCATGCGCCATCGCGACCGAGTCCACCCTCGCGATCACATCGACGTCGCCTGAGACCTGCTGATATACGAAGTGGAACTGATCGGACAGGCCCCAGATATCGGCGCCCGAAGCAGTGATGGTGAACGTACCCTGATCGAAGGAGGACGTGCCCGCGATGGTGGGACTGCCGACGTCCTGCGCGCTCCATGGAGCCGGCAGGCTCCAGGTCGTCTGCGCGCCCGCACCGGCCACGTTGACGCCATAAAGAAGGCACCAAATGGCGAGCACGCGCACACTCGAGGCTCGACGACGGATCAGCATCACTTCCTCCGCGCTGAGCGTCGCAGGCGCTCTGCATCAACGGAGAGCAAGATGGCTGCCCGTTTTTCGGTGCGGACGAGTCGCCGATCGGTCGCATCAACTCGAATTCGGTATGGAAGGCCGTCTCGATGACGAAGTGCGTGTCAATTGCGCGCCGTCGTCATGTGGAGCGCAATCATGGTCGGGCTGGACGCGTGCCTACGGCCGCGCTTGATCCGGAAGAAAGGTTCAGCTGCGGCACCCGGAGGGTATGAACTTCGTTACGCACACTGGAACCCTTCGCTCGTTGTGTGTTGCGTCGTCTCGTCACTCGTCGTCGATGCGCCGGGAACGGCTCAGGCGCGAGGGCTAACGACGCACGGGCGCTCCACATCGATCCTGCCGGCCGTCGAGCTCCTCCACTCATGAGTCAGCGGACCTGTCGTAAGATGAACATTCGCCGCCGCTGCCCGACAGCAATCAGTGGCGGAGCACGGAGAGGTGGCCGAGTGGTTTAAGGCGGCGGTCTTGAAAACCGTTGAACTCGAAAGAGTTCCAGGGGTTCGAATCCCTTCCTCTCCGCCAGCCGACGAAGCGGACTGGAGCTGCGGACGCCACGCCGATCTCGCGGCACGACACATTGATGGACGCTCTCCGCGTCAGCCGATGGCTGGCGGCTCTCGAAGCCCGTCACCTCGCCGACCTCACCCCCTCGGAGGCCGCCCGCGCGCTTCGTGCGCTGTCGTCGTGCTACGTGGAGCGGCGTGCGCGCCTGGCCGCCGGCGGCGCGCTCGACAGCGCGGGCAAGCGCGCTGCGTTCGCGCTGTTCTATGCGCCCCTGCATTTTCTCGTCACGCGCGAGATCGTCCGTGCGCTCGACGCCGCCCGCGGAATCGTCGCGCTCACCGATCTCGGGTGCGGGACCGGCGCCGCGGGCGCGGCGTGGGCACTCGAGTGCGCCACGTGCGACGTGGTCGGCGTCGATCGCAACGGATGGGCGACGGCCGAAGCGCAGTGGACCTATCGGACACTCGGCGTTGCCGGGCGGGCCGTCCGCGCCGACGTGGACGGGATGCGTCTGTCCTTCTCGGCAGGCCAAGGCGTCCTTGCCGCGTACGCGATCAACGAGCTGCCCGAAGCGGGCCGCGCCGCCCTGCTGCCCCGCCTGCTCGACGCGCACCAGCGCGGGGCACGCATCCTCGTGGTCGAACCAATCGCCAGGCGGATCGCCGGCTGGTGGCCGGAGTGGGCGCGCGCGTTCGCCGCGGCGGGCGGGAGCTCCCGTGAGTGGCGGTTCGGGGTCCCGTTGCCCGAGCGGCAGCGCCAGCTTGGCCGCGCCGCCGGACTGGACCCCCGCGAACTCACCGCCCGTTCGCTCTGGCTCTGACCCGGCACTGACGATTTTCGATCGCCCTGACGGTTTTTGTTCGCCGCGCCCCTGCGCCCGTGTGCGTCTAAGGCCCGATGCACACGGCCCGCCCATGTCGATCGACGGTTAACTGATTGATCCGTCGGGGGCAGCGGCGTTGGCACACGGTCTGCCTGCGGGACCTCATGCGGTTACGCGTCATCGGTCGCCAGGATCCATTCCTGTTTGCCGGCCTCCTGTTTGCGCTGGTCGTCGTCTTTCAGCGCTCGATTTTCGACATCTTCGACGCCGCGACCGAGGTGGAACGGACCTACGGCGTCTCCCTCCGTCCGGCGCTGCTCATCCTCACGGTCATGTTCGTGTTTCACCAGTACGCGAGGCGCCGCGAGCTGAAGGCCGAGGCGGCCGCGGCGGCCACCGAAGCCAGGCTTGCACGCGCGCGCGCCGACGACCTGGAACAGTTGGTGGCGTTCGGCCAGGCGCTCGCACGCGCGCTCACGACCGACGCGGTGCGGGAAGCGGTCGTCCGCCACCTGCCTGCACTCGCCTCCGGCGCGGACGCCTGGGTCACGATCAGGACGGAGTCCGGCTGGGAGCGCCTGATCGATAGCGGCTGCGCGCAGTGGCCCGCCGGCGCGATCGAGTCAATTGCCGGCCACGTGGCGGCGTGCGGGAGCGGGGAGCGCGACCGTCGGGAGGGGATCGAGCACAGCGGGCACGCGTGCTTCACGATGATCGTCGGCGACACGGTCGCGGGAGTGATCGGACTTCCAGTCCGGCCCCTTAACCAGGCCATGCGGCAGACCGTCGGCGCCGCCGCGACGCTGCTGGCGATCGCGATCCGGAACGCCCAGCTCTTCGCCGACGTCCGCGACCACAGCGTCAAGGATGCGCTGACCGGCTGCTACAACCGGGCGCACGGCATCGAGGTCCTCGGAGTCGAGCTTGCGCGCTCACAGCGAAGCGGCAACCCGGTATCGCTGGTGCTCTTCGACGTCGATCACTTCAAACGGATCAACGACCGGCATGGGCACCTCTGCGGCGACGGCGTGCTCTCCGCGGTGGGCCAGCGGCTGCAACAGGTGCTCCGACGAACCGACGTTCGGTGCCGGTACGGCGGCGACGAATTCATGATCGTGCTGCCCGAGACAGGTGAGAGCGGCGCGGCCCGTGTGGCCGAGTGGGTACGGGTCGAGATGGAGCAGGTGCTGACTGCCGTCTCCGGCGAGCCCGTCGGCATGACGGTCAGTGTCGGCACCGCGACGGCCCAGCGCGGCGAATCGCAGCCGGCCGACATCATCGAGCGCGCAGACCGGGCGCTTTACGAAGCCAAGGCTCAGGGTCGAAACTGCGTTCGGGCCGGGGCGATGCTTGCCGCGGTTCCGCACCCTCCTCCCATCAACCGCGCGGCCTCCTGATCGCTGCCGGCCGGCGCGGGCCGCCGCACCGCGATCTTTCGAGTAAGATCGCCGGAGCCCGGCGCCCCCCGGAGGACCGCAGACGATGGCACAGGCTCGACCGAGGGCGTCTTCACGCCGCGGGTTCACGCTCACTCAGCAGATCTTTGCCGGCCTGCTCCTCGGCATCATCGCCGGTGCGCTGGTCGAGGCCTACCATCCCGGGTGGGCCATCTATTTCCGCCCCTTCAGCCAGCTGTTCCTGCGACTCATCAAGATGGTGATCGCCCCGTTGATCTTCTCGACGCTCGTCGCGGGGATTGCCGGAGCGGGGCACTTCAAGGTTGTCGGCCGAATGGGACTGCGCGCACTGATCTACTTCGAGTGCGTCACGACCCTCGCGCTGATGATCGGCCTCATCGCCGTGAACATCACCAGGCCTGGTGTCGGCGTCGACCTGCCGATGGGGCACGCGTCCGACATCCCGGCCACGGCCCAGACGTGGGACCAGATCCTGCTCCACGTTGTCCCGGACTCGGTCATAGACGCGATGGCGCGCGGCGACGTGCTCCAGATCGTGGTCTTCAGCGTGCTGTTCGGTGTCGCGCTGGGAATGGTCGGGGAGAAAGGCCGCCCCGTCGTCGCATGGTGCGAGGGGCTCGCGGAGACGATGTTCAAGTTCACGAACATCGTCATGCACTACGCGCCGATCGGGGTCGGGGCCGCCATTGCCTACACGGTCGGGCACGGAGGGCTCGGCGTGCTGTACAACCTGGCCTG
The DNA here is from genome assembly GCA_031361295.1 of Acidobacteriota bacterium. Classification (GTDB taxonomy): domain Bacteria; phylum Acidobacteriota; class Vicinamibacteria; order Vicinamibacterales; family 2-12-FULL-66-21; genus JALZOC01. Next base: position 8,193 of record JANMCN010000050.1, read on the forward strand.
GCTGGTCGGGACTCTCTATCTGTCGCTCGCCGTCCTGATCGTGGGCGTGTTCCTGCCGATCGCCCTCATCTGCAAGGTCCCGGTCCGCAAGTTCATCAGGGCGGTCAAGGAGCCAGCCCTCATCGCGTTCTCCACGACGTCGAGCGAGGCCGCGCTTCCGCGCGCGATGGAGGTGCTCGAACGGCTCGGCGTTCCCCGGCGCATCGTCTCCTTCGTGCTCCCGCTCGGCTACAGTTTCAATCTCGACGGGACGACGTTGTATCTGTCGCTGGCCGCGGTGTTCGTCGCACAGGCCGCCGGCGTGCACCTGTCGGTGGGCCAGCAGATCACGATGCTCCTCACCTTGATGCTGACGAGCAAGGGGGTCGCCGGGGTCCCGCGGGCATCGCTCGTCATCCTCGCCGGCACGCTTGCGTCACACGGCCTCCCTCTCGAAGGCGTCACCTTGATTCTCGGCGTGGACGAGCTGATGGACATGGCGCGGACGATGACCAACGTCATCGGCAACTGCCTCGCGACCGTCGTCATCGCCAAGTGGGAAGGGGAATTCGTGGAGGCGACCGACGAGCAGCTCGCGCTCGCCGCGTCGCAGGGAGAGATTTGAGGAGACTCGGGCGGCGCGAATGCGCGTCGGATAGGATGACGGCCTGGCGGCGCCATTGACACTGCCGACCGTCGGAGCGTAGGCTGCTGGCTGGCCTAATTTCGCGCCATTCGCGAAACCGGGGGACCCAGAGGGGGCGTGTGCCTCCAGGGGCGTATCGGCGTCTGCCGAAGGACACTTCCGAGTCCCAGCCCGTCAGCTAACCCCGTCGGCGTTACCGGAAGCCCGCATGACCATCGCGCGTTCGCGCTCGCGTTTTCCGTCCACAAGAACCAGGTCTGTCCCTTTGCGGGGCAGCCGAGGCCGCAGCGCCGTGATTGCGCCCGTGCGCACTCAAGCCGGAGGCGTGCTCACCCTATCGGCCGCCACGCCCTGCCTCCCGGGCGCCGGATTCGGGGCCGCGTTCCGGTGCCCGCGTCCTGTCGCCTGTCTGCACACCGATCACTGGGTACCGGCAATGGGTGGTTTGTGAACGTCCGCTACGCCCCGTCTCCCCGGTCGCGGGTCCGGCTGAACAGGTGGTTCTTCGAAGGGCTCCGCGAGCCGGTTGGAACGCAGGTCCGGCACGTCCATCAGTACCCGTGGTGGCAGGTGATGTGCCTCACCGGAGTGGATTACTTTTCCACGCTCGGGTACCAGCCGGGCATCGCATTTCTGGCCGCGGGTTTCCTGTCTCCCGTCGCCACCTTCATTCTCATTCTGCTGACGTTGTTCGGCGCGTTGCCGATCTACCGCCGGGTCGCCGAGAACAGTCCGCATGGCCAGGGCAGCATCTCGATGCTGGAGGAGCTGCTGCCGCGGTGGCGCGGCAAGGCGTTCGTCCTCTGCCTGCTGGGATTTGCCGCGACAGATTTCGTGATCACGGCCACGCTGTCGGCCGCCGACGCGACGGCGCACGTCATCGGCAATCCGTTCTTTCCGTCCGCGTTCCACCATCAGCTCGGGATGACGCTCGTGCTGCTCGCGCTGCTGTCCGCGATCTTCCTGAAGGGCTTCAAGGAAGCCATCGGCTTCGCGGTCGCAATTGTCGGCGTGTATCTCGTGCTGAATATCGCGGTGATCGGTCGAGCGCTCATCGAGGTGTTCCACCACCCCGAGTACATTCCGCGCTGGCGGCACGACCTCTTCACCCAGAACAGCAATCCCTGGATGATGCTGGTCGCAGCATTCCTGGTGTTCCCGAAGCTGGCACTCGGGCTGTCGGGTTTCGAGACCGGCGTCGCGGTCATGCCATTGGTGAAGGGGGATGAGGATCCGGCCGGAGACCTGGCAGGCCGGATCAGGAACACCAAGAAGATGCTCGGGGCGGCAGCCATGCTGATGAGCGTGCTGCTGCTGGGCAGTTCGATCGTCACGACGCTGCTGATTCCAGCTGACGCCTTCGCGAAAGGGGGTCCCGCGTCGGGGCGCGCCCTCGCATATCTCGCGCATGGGCTGCTTGGCGAGGTGTTCGGCACCGTTTACGACCTGAGCACCATCTCCATCCTGTGGTTCGCCGGCGCGTCGGCACTGGCGGGGCTGCTGAACCTGGTTCCGAAATACCTGCCGAGATACGGCATGGCTCCGGAGTGGACGAAGGCCACACGACCACTGGTGCTGCTTTTCACCGCGATCATGTTCCTGATCACGTGGCTCTTCAAGGGAGACGTCGACGCGCAGGCCGGCGCCTACGCCACCGGAGTGCTGGTGCTGATGACATCCGGCGCCGTCGCGGTGACGCTCCTCGTGTGGCGCAGGAAGCCGCGGCAGCGCTTCGCGTTCGTCCTGATCACCCTCGTGTTCGCGTACACCACTATTGCCAATATCATCGAGCGGCCCGACGGCGTGAAGATCGCGTCGTGGTTCATCGTGACGATCATCGTCACGTCGCTCGTCTCGAGAGTGGCCCGGTCAACGGAGCTCCGGATCCGCGGCGTGCACACCGACGAACTGGCCGAGCGGTTCATCCAGGAGACGGCTGACTCGCCGGTGCGCATCATCGCGAATCGACCGAACACCGGGCGGCCGGACGAGTACGAACGAAAGCTTCGCGACGCGCAGGACTCGCACCATCTGTCGCCGACCGAACGCGTACTCTTCGTCGAAGTGCGCCCCGGGGACGTTTCGGAGTTCACGCTGACGCTCAACGTGACAGGCGCAGAGGTGGGGGGCCACCACATTCTGCGCTGTGTCAGCCCGGCAATCCCGAATGCGATCGCCGCGCTGCTGTTGTACTGCCGAGACAAGACGGGCAAGATTCCGCACGCCTACTTCGGCTGGACCGAAGGGAACCCGATCGTGTATCTGCTCAAGTTCCTGGCATTCGGGGAGGGCGATACCGCGCCCGTGACACGGGAAGTGCTCCGCCAGGCGGAGCCGAATCCTCTTCGGCGTCCGCGCATCCATGTCGGGTGACGACGTCAGGGCAGGGCCGCCGAGCGGTTCAGCACCTCAAGCCAGCCATACGGCACATTCTTCCACGCCGTGGCCGATGACGGCCGTCACGGTGAACACGAGGCGATCGTAGCGGACGGTATCGCCGACATTCGGAGGGCGTCCGAGGAGCGTCAGGACCAGCCCGCTGACGCTGTCCACCTCCTCGTGCTCGAGTTCGAGGCCGAACTCCTGACCGAGCTCGTCGATTCGCATCGTCCCGGGCACGCGCAGTCGATTCTCGACATCGCGATAGACGTCCGGCGGTTCCGCGGGCCCCTCCTCGATGTCTCCGACGACCTCCTCGAACAGATCCTGGAGCGTGACGACACCCGCCGTGCCGCCGTGTTCGTCGAGCACGATCACCATCTGCGTCCGCTCCCGACGCATCGTCGAGAGGACCGAATCGAGCTCGGCGGTTTCTGGCACCAGCGGGAGGGGCCGCACGTCGGTCCGGGCGATCGCTTCGTTACGGAGCAGCACGCCGAGCAAATCCTTGATGTGCACCATGCCGAGGATGTGATCGAGATCCGACTCGTACACCGGATATCGGGTGTGAGGCGCACGCCCCAGCAACTCCCTGACCTGCGCCGGCAGCGTGCCGAGCGGCAGGCCCGTGACCCGCACGCGCGGCACCATCACTTCTCCCGCGGTTCGATCCCCGAATGCGAACAGCTCCTGCAGCATCTGACCGGACTCGGCGCGCAGGGCGCCCAGGTCCTCGCTCTCCTGCACGATGAACTGCAGCTCTTCCGGCGTGTAGTACTGATCCGGATTGTGTTCCTGCCGGTCGACGCCAAAAATCGTGAGTACCAGATTGCCCACCGCGTTGAGACCGATCACGAACGGGTACAGGGTATTCCTGGTCCAGATCATCGGCGGCGTGATCCACAACACCATGCGCTCGGCGTGCTGCAGCGCCAGAGACTTCGGCACCATCTCGCCCACGACGATGTGGAAATAGGTCAGGATCGCGACGGCAAGGACGCTGGCGACGCCGTGCGAGATCAGCCACTGGGGGAGCCCCGTGCCCCCGAGCAGCCCGAACAGCCTGTCCGCCAGTACGTGCTCCCCGTACATCCCGAGCCCGAGGCTCGCGACCGTGATACCGAGCTGGGCCGTGGCAATGTATCGGTCCTGCTGGCGGGGGTTCTCCAGGACAGCCTGGACGGCCCGCGCAAGCCTGTTGCCCGTCGCGGCACGCCGCTCAATCGCGGCGCGCGGCGCTCCGACAATGGCGAACTCCGCGGCCACGAAGATGCCGTTCAGGAGGATGAGCCCGGCGACGATGAGCAGGGGCGTCATCGCCTGTCATCTCCGTCGCGGACGACCGGCCGGGCGCCCACGATGACCGACGTGACGGCTCCGCCGTCCACCGCCTCGATCTCGACCTGCACCCCGTCGACCAGGACCTCGTCGCCGGGCGCGGGGATCTTCCGGAGGCGCTCGACCACGAACCCTCCCACCGTCTCCGCATGCCCGACCCACGGCTGGCCGATGAGCGGCACCGCTTGCTCGAGCCGCATCAGCCCGGGCAGCCGCAGGCGCCCGTCCGACAGCCGAATCGGGCGCAACTGCGCCCCCTTGAACTCGTCGGCGACGCCGCCGAGCAGCTCACCGACGACGTCCTCGAGGGTGATGAGGCCGACGACCGTGTCGGTGGCGTCCACGACCAGCGCCTGGTGGCTTCGTCGCTCGCGGAGAAATGCGAGCAGCCGATCGGCGGCCATCGAATCCGGGACGCGTGCGATCGGGCGCAGAAGGGACGCGACGCTGAGGCGTCCGGACGTGACGAAGCGCATCACGACATCCTTGATGTGCAGGATGCCGACGATCGTGTCCAGTGAGCCCCGATAAACCGGGAGCCGGCTGTAGGGACTCGACGCGACGACGCGAAGGACTTCGTGGAATGGAAGAGATGCCTCGATGGCCGCGAGCCGCGTGCGTGGAACCATCAGCTGCCGCGCGGTGCGGAGGCTGAGCCGGAGCGCCCGGTGCAGGCGGACCTGCTCCTCGGGCTCGAGCAGTCCACCGTCACGGCTTTCGGCGATGAGCAACGCGATCTCCTCCGGGGAGTGCACGTGCCGGTGGCCGCTCGAGGGGACGCGCAGCAGCTTGAGCAGCAGTACGCCGCTGCCATTCAGCAGCCAGATCGACCACGCGAATGCGCGCATCGACCACTGCATGGGAAGAACCGTGAAGAGGGCGGTCTTCGTCGGGTGCTGCAGCGCCAGGGACTTCGGGACCAGCTCTCCGAGGACCACCGCCAGCATGGTCAGGCACACCAGGACCACGGCCGCGGCGGTCGATGTGGCCGTGGCGGGCTGCAGCCCGCCGACGCGCTCGAAGAGGGGTACCAGGTGCGGCGCAAGCGTCGCCTGCCCGTAGGCGCCGAGGATCAGGCTCGAGAGCGTGATCCCGACTTGCGAGGCGGCGATGTAGCGATCGAGTTCCCGGGGGTTTTCGAGGACGGGCACCAGTCGGGCGGCAAGCTTGTTCCCGTCGTCCGCGAGCCCGCGCAGGCGCCCCCGGCGAGCGCTGACGACGGCGAATTCCGCCGCAACGTAGAGCCCGGTGAACAGGATGAGCAGGACGATCATCGTCCAGGCCAGCAGCATGCCCTGCGGATCGTACCGCAAAACCCCGCTGAGCCCCGGGGCAGCTGCTCAGCTGGGATTCCGGACCGGCCCGGCCGTCCGCCGGGCGTTCTGGTGCCCGACCGTGGGGCACGCAGATGTAACGCTGGCACCTGTTCGTGCTTGACGTGGCCGTGGTCTTCGAGAATCCTGAGCAGCGCCCGCCCAGCCGGGCAGCTCGGGGGATCCGGCAGCGCCGGGACGTCGGCGGCGGCCCGACGCCGGCGCAGAAGATGTGGACAATCGCGCGCATCGCGGCGGGTGAGGTCGAGACAGGTCGGAATCAATTCCGAGACAATCGACACCAGGCCTGAAGCGGCGTGCCCGACGAGCAGGTGTGGGGGACTGGGCGCGGAGGAGGGCTTATGTGGAAGGAATTTCGCGAGTTCGCGGCGCGTGGCAATGTGCTCGACCTGGCCGTGGGGGTGATTCTCGGCGCCGCCTTCGGGAAAATCGTGACGTCGCTCGTGAACGACGTGATCATGCCGCCCATCGGGATGGCGCTCGGGGGGTTCGACGTCAAAGGCCGGTTCATCGCGCTGAACGGCGGCACGTATCCCTCCCTCGCCGCGGCGCAGGCGGCGAACGCTCCGACGATCAACTACGGCATCTTCGTGAACACCGTCCTGGAGTTCCTGATCGTGGCGTTCGTGATCTTCCTGCTGGTGCGGCAGATCAACCGGATGAAGACGCCCGCGCCTGCCGCGGCGAAGGACAACTCGCGCGACTGCCCGTATTGCGTCTCCCGCATTCCGCTCAAGGCGACGCGCTGCCCTTACTGCACATCAGAAGTGCGCGTGCCGGCGCTGTGACGGACGTCCCGCGCTGACGCGCAGCCAAGCCGGGCGCTGGGACGCACGCCGTCATTCCAGCTGGAGCGGCTCCGGCTCGTGCGCGTCCGGGAGCGGCACCGGCAAGTGCATCAGCAGCCGGGCGCAGGCGTTCCAGCGCAGCAGCGAATCATCGTTACTGGCGGGGCGATCGGCTTCGGCCCGTTCGTAGAAGGTCATCGCGTCCCGCAACCAGTCGGCCGCGGCGGCGGCGGCGCCGTACCGATCCCGTTGCAGGATCGCTTTCGCCAGCCGCTCCCTGATGATGCCGGCGTAGTAGCTCTGCTCGTATTGATCGGGGAGGCCGGCGGCGAGTTCGCCGGCGCGCGCCACCGCGCCGGGCGACGAGTCGTGGAGGAACTGATCCGTCAACGCCAGCAGCAGCATGACGGTGGCGTCGCGATTCGCCGGGTCCACCTGGAGGACGTCCAGGCAGATGCTCTCGGCCTCTCCCGGCTCGTTCAAGAGCCGGTAGCGCTCCGCTTTGGCGAGCGCGGCAGGCACGGCGTCCCTCGACAGTGGCTTCAGCTCGAATACCCGCGACGGCGTTGGCAGGATCGTCATGGCGTCTCCCCTCAGGATCGAAACACCCGCAGCAGTTTCCTGACCGGATCATAGAACTGATCGACCACGCGCTCCTTCAGCGGGATGATTGCATTCTCGGTGATCGCGATGTGCTCGGGGCAGACCTTGGTGCAGCAGCGCGTGATGTTGCACAACCCGATCCCGTGCTGGTCCTTGAGGGCGCCAACCCGATCACCCGCGTCAATCGGGTTCATCTCGAGCGCTGCGGCGTACGTCAGGAATCTCGGGCCGATGAATTCGTCGTGCATCCGGTGATCGCGCAGGATGTGGCACACGTCCTGGCAGAGAAAGCACTCGATGCATTTCCGGAATTCCTGGACCCGATCGATGTCCTCCTGCTGTACGCGCCACGTGCCGTCCGCCGCGTCTGCCGGCCTCGCCTGGAAGGGCGCGATCGCCTTCTTCACGCGGTAGTTCCACGACACGTCCGTGACGAGATCCTTGATCAGGGGGAACGTCCGCATGGGCTCGACGGTGACGGGCTCCTCCATCGGCAGGCTGCTGAGGCGCGTCATGCACATCAGCTTCGGGCTGCCGTTGATTTCCGCTGAGCACGACCCGCACTTGCCGGCCTTGCAGTTCCAGCGGACGGCCAGGTCCGGTGCCTGCGTGGCCTGGATCTGGTGGATCGCGTCGAGCACCACCATGCCGGGCACCGTTTCGACGGCGTAGTCCCGGTACGCGCCCGCGCGCTCGCCGTCGGATCGCCAGACCTTGAACGTCGCCTTGGACATCGAATCCCCCGCCCGGGCCGCAGCCCTGCCTCACCTCTGTTCGTCGATGACCCGCGTCAGGTCGGCGGGCATGTCCGGAATCGCGACCCGCCGCACCTCCATCGATCCGTCGGGTCCCTTGCGCGTCACGAAGTTGCACGTCGCGAACTCGGCGACTTTCTCGGGAAAGTCCTCGCGGAAATGTCCGCCGCGGCTCTCCTTGCGCTCGAGCGCGGACCGCGCGATCGCCTCCGAGACGGTCAGCAGGTGCCGCAGGTCGATGGCCGTGTGCCAGCCCGGGTTGTACTCGCGATGCCCGGTCACCGCCGCCACCGCGGCGCGCGCCCTGAGACCCGCCAGATCCGCCAGCGCCTGTTGCATTTCGGAGTCGGTGCGGACGATCCCGACGAGCGCCTGCATCATTTCCTGAAGCGCCGCCTGCACCGCATAGGGGTTCTCGGCGCCCTTGTTCTCGAACGGCCGAACGGCCTCCTCGGTCCCGGCGCGGACCTGATCCTGATCGATGCGGGCCGCCGGGTTCTCGCGCGCGAACTTCGCCGCGTACTCGCCCGCGCGCTTCCCGAACACGAGCAGGTCCGACAGCGAGTTCCCGCCAAGCCGGTTCGCGCCGTTGATCCCCGCCGCGCACTCGCCGGCCGCAAACAGCCCGGGCACGGTCGACATCTGGCTGTCGGGGTCCACTCGCACACCGCCCATGATGTAGTGCGTGGTCGGGCCCACCTCCATCGGCTCCTTCGTGATGTCGATATCGGCGAGCTGCTTGAACTGGTGATACATGCTCGGCAGCTTCCGCCGGATGATGTCCTCCGCGTTCGGCACTCGCTTCCTGATCCACGAAATGTCGAGGAAGACGCCGCCGCGAGGACTGCCGCGGCCGGCCTTCACCTCGTGCATGATGCAGCGCGCGACGTGGTCGCGCGTCAGCAGTTCCGGGGGGCGGCGCGCGTTCTTGTCGCCCTGCGTGTACCGCCAGCCCTCGTCCTCGGTGTCCGCCGTCTGGTTGCGGTACGGCTCAGGGATCGAGTCGAACATGAAGCGCCGCCCCTCGTTGTTCAGCAGGATGCCGCCTTCTCCGCGCACCCCCTCAGTGACGAGGATCCCCTGCACGCTTGGTGGCCAGATCATGCCCGTCGGGTGGAACTGGATGAACTCCATGTCCATCAGCTCGGCGCCTGCATGGTACGCCAGCGAATGACCGTCGCCGGTGCCTTCCCAGCTGTTGCTCGTGATCTTGTAGGCACGCCCGGCGCCCCCGGTCGCGACAATGACGGCCGCGGCGCCGAACACCTTGAATCTCCCGCGTTCCCGTTCGTAGCCGACGGCTCCGGCCGCCCGCCCGTCGCTCGTCAGGAGCCCGACAACGGTGAACTCCATGTGCACGTCGAGACCGCGATGGACACCCTGGTCCTGCAGCGTCCGGATCAATTCGAGCCCGGTGCGATCGCCGACGTGCGCGAGGCGGGGATACCGGTGGCCTCCGAAATTGCGCTGGAGGATCTTTCCGTCGGCGGTTCGATCGAACACCGCGCCCCACGCCTCGAGCTCCCTGACGCGGTCGGGCGCCTCCTTCGCGTGCAGCTCCGCCATCCGCCAGTTGTTGACGTACTGCCCCCCCCGCATGGTGTCCGCGAAGTGGACCTTCCAGCTGTCCCGGTCGTCGACGTTGGCCAGCGCCGCGGCGACACCCCCTTCGGCCATGACCGTGTGCGCCTTGCCGAGCAGAGACTTGCACAGAAGACCGACCCGGGCTCCTGCGGCTGACGCCTCGATCGCGGCACGCAGCCCGGCGCCGCCGGCGCCTATGACGAGCACGTCATATTCGTGAGTTTCGTAGTCCATCACGCTCGGTATCCGTGTGTTCCTGTTCGCGCGGCGGCAGGGGCCTCTTCCCGCCGGGAGGCCAATGACAGGCGAGTCAGAGAATGCGGTAATCCGTCCACACTCCCATCGAGCAGAGACGTACGTAGAGGTCCGCGAAGCCCACCGAGCAAAGGCTCAGCCACGCGAACAGCTGGTGACGGCTGTTCAGCGTCGAGACGCAGGAGTAGCACCCCGAGCGCAGTGGTGAGGACGAGATCACATCGCGGTACCCGCCGATCAGATGGCGCAGGGAATGGCAGCTCAGGGTGTAGCTCCCAAGCAGTACCGCGTTGACGGTGAGCACGAGGCTGCCGACGCCGATGCCGAGGTGCCCCGCACCGGCGGCATCGGTGAACCAGAACGCCTTGATGGCGTCGACCGTCAGGATGCAGATCAGGATCAGTCCGAGATACAGAAAATATCGGTGCACGTTCTGGAGCACCAGTGGAAACGACCGCTCTCCGCGATACGTCTTCCGAGGCTCGCCGACGGTGCACGAGGGCGGATCAGCCCAGAACGCCTTGTAGTAGGCGCCGCGATAGTAATAGCAGGTGAACCTGAATCCTCCGGGCGCCCACAGGATCAGGAGCGCCGCCGAAAAAGGGAGGGCCCCCGGCCACCAGACGGGCTTTGGCCCGAACCACGCGTGACCGCTGGCGCCGAACAGCAGCGGTGAATAAAAAGGGGAGAGATAAGGCCCATATTCGAAGTGAGTGCCCTGGAACGCCGCCCAGGTGGAATAGACGAGGAACGTCGAGAGGGCGAGAAAAACGACCAGCGGCTGCACCCACCACCGGTCGCGCCGGGTGGTTTCCCCGAATTTCCGCTCGGTCAACGGCCACACCGCCTGCGCCATCGAGTGTCCTCCGATGAAGGGCTGGATCCCCGCAAACCATACCGGCCGCCGGACTGGATTGCAAGCGTCCGACACGCTCAGTCTTTGTTCACAAGTTCGTATCCGGCGCTCACGACTTCCCGGCCCACGCCCACCCAATATGGGTCCCGTGCCGACGTTCCGCAGCCGACGGCGTGCATCCACCGAAGCGAACGTGCTGCTTCAGAAACCCGGAGGGAGCCCATGGTCAAGACCGATCGCACGCGAATCACACGCTGGACACTCGTTGGCCTCGCATTCGTGCTCGGCGCACCTGGATGGGCGGCCGCGCAATCCCGGTTCTCGGGCATTGTCGTCTTCGGCACCAGCCTGTCGGATCCGGGCAATGCGTTTGCGCTGGTCGGCGACCAGAGCACCCCGCCTGACTACATGCTGAACCCGCTCCTGATCCCGAGTGCCCCGTACGCCAGGGGCGGCCATCACTTCAGCAACGGCGCCACCTGGATCGAGCAGTACGGGCGGTCGATCGGCATGGCGGGCAGCGTCGGCCCCGCGCTCGGGCCGAGCGATGCATCGGCGACCAACTTCGCCGTGGGTGCGGCACGGGCCTACGACGACGGCGTCAATTTCAACCTGACCCGCCAGGTGGACACTTATCTCGCGCGTGCGGGCGGCGCGGCGCCGTCGACGGCGCTCTACGTCATCGAGATGGGCGGAAACGACATCCGCGACGCCTTCGCCGTCTACGCGACCGGCGGCTACGGCGCGCCGATTCTCGAACGGGCGCTCGCCTCAATCGCCCTCAACATCCAGAGACTGTACGCGGCAGGCGCGCGGGAGTTCCTCGTGTGGGCGCCGCCCAACGTGGCGCTCACCCCGGCGCTGCGCACGCTCGGTCCGGCAGCCGCTGGACTCGGCGGCTTCCTGACGCGGCAGTTCAACCAGAACCTCACTGCGATTCTGGCGCAGCTTTCAGCGCTCCCCGGGGTCAATTTCGCCCGGCTCGATGTCTATGGAATCCTGAACGCGATCCTCGCGCACCCCGAGGCGTACTCGATGACCGCCGTGACGACGGCGTGCGTGACGCCGAACATCGCGCCGTTTACGTGTAAGCCCGTGGATGAATTTCTCTTCTGGGACGGCATTCATCCGACCAAGGCCGGTCACGCGATCCTCGCAGAGGAAACCGCGAACGTGCTGCGCTGACAGTGGAGGGACGGCGGGCGCGGACCGCCGTCCCTCTGCCTGGCCCACGTCGGTCGCCGGGGCGGCTGTCTGGTCGCGCTCGATCGCAGCCCGACAGGCCTCGGAGTCGTGGCAAGATAACGCGACGGTCGACCGCAGGGGCAAGCGTCGTTCGCGAGCCCGTGGCAAGGAGATCCCAATGCCGTTCGATCGCACCCGGGTTCGAATCGTCGCATTCGGGGCGGTGTTGTCCCTGCTGGCATGCGCTCCGATTTTGCGGGCGGCCGACTGGCACCGGGTCGACAGCTCCAACTTCGTCGTCGTCGGCGACGTGAGTGTGGGCGCGCTGCAGGACATCGCCGTCAGATTCGAAACGTTCCGCGAGACACTTGGACGGGTTCTGACACACGGGGTGACCGGCACGGCCGCGCCCACGGTCGTCATGGTCTTTTCGTCCGATCGAGCGTTCACGCCGTTCAAGCCGAAGTTCAACGGGAAGCCGATCGAGTTGAGCGGCCTCTTCCTGGGCCGGCCTGATGTGAGCTACATCGCGATCAATGCCGAAGCCGCCACCGACGGCCTCCGCGTTGTTTTTCACGAGTACGCGCATCTCATCATTTCGAACGCCAGCCGGCGCG
>JANMCN010000110.1:0-1984 GCA_031361295.1 Acidobacteriota bacterium
AACCCGTCATTATACCCCAAACTGACGGACTCCTGGGTTTGGAGCTATGCCCAGGACTTGGGGATGAACAGCTGCTCGTAGAGGCTGATGGTGTACCGATCGGTCATGCCTGCGAGGAAGTCGCGGGCGGCGGCGTCGAGCCCCTCTTCGTCGATCGTGCGCCGGTCAAGGAACCCGACGGGGGATTCGCGCACCTTTTCCCACAAGCCGCCGAGAATACCGCCGGCCTTGCGGAACTCCGCGGTCGCGAGTTCGTTCTCGTACACGGCCTCGAACAGAAAGCTCCGCAGGCCGACGGTCGCCTCGAGGATGGCATCGCTCATGCGGATTTCGGTAAGGCCACCGTCGAGGCTCTGGACGACGACATCGGTCACCATCCGGCCGATCCGCTCGGGACCGCTCGCGCCAAGGACGGCGACGTGGGAACGCGGCAGGTCCTCCTCCCGCAACAACCCTGCCCTCACGGCATCGTCGATGTCGTGATTCACGTACGCGATGATGTCGGCGACCCTGGCAATCTGCCCTTCGATGGTGCTGGCCCGATGCTCCGGCGCGGCGCCGACCGGCATGCCGCTTTTCCCTTTCGAGTGCCGCGCGATCCCGTCACGGACCTCCCACGTCAGGTTCAGGCCGGCGCGATCGTTCTCCAGCACGTCCACGATTCGAAGGCTCTGCTCATAGTGATTGAACCCGCCCGGAATCAGGTCGTTCAGCACGCGCTCGCCCGCATGCCCGAATGGCGTGTGCCCGAGATCGTGGCCGAGCGCGATGGCCTCCGTGAGGTCCTCGTTCAGCTGCAGGACCTTGGCGATGCTCCTCGCGATCTGCGACACCTCGAGCGTGTGCGTCAGCCTCGTCCGATAGTGGTCCCCCGTCGGCGCAAAAAACACCTGGGTCTTGTGCTTGAGACGACGGAACGCCTTGCAGTGGATGACGCGGTCGCGATCGCGCTGAAAGGCGGGCCGAATCGGATCGGGAGGCTCCTCCCGCAGACGCCCGCGCGAGTCGCCGCTCTTGGCCGCCTGCGGCGCCAGCATCGCTCGCTCGCGATCCTCCAGCTGTTGACGAATGTTGGTCACGCGACGCCCGTTCTCATCGCGGGGCTGAAGCCCCGCGCTCCGTACGTATCGGGCGCAGGAGTCATGCACGTCAACGAAGAACCTCGGAAAGGAAGCTCGTGCCGTGGCCGAGCGGGCCGACGCCGAAGACCTCTGCCAGCGTCTGTCCCACGTCGGCGAAGGACTGCCGGGTGCCGATGTCCGTGCCCCGCCGCAGTGCGGCGCCGGCGACGAATACGGGCACGTACTCGCGGGCGTGGTCGGTACTCGGCGTCGTGGGATCGTTCCCGTGATCCGCCGTCACCACCAGCAGGTCCGCGGGCGCGAGCTGGGGCAGCAACTCGCCGAGACGCCTGTCGAATCGCTCGAGATTCGCCGCGTAACCCGCGGGGTCGTTCCGGTGTCCGTACAACGTGTCGAAGTCAACAAGGTTCGCGAAAATCAGACCGCTGGCAGTCGTCTGCATCGCCCGAGCCACTTCGTCCATGCCCTGCTCATCGCTCGATGTGTGGACGGCCGCCGTGATGCCGCGCCCGGCGAACAGATCCTCGATTTTACCGATCGCCACGACCGGCTCTCCGGCATCCGTGAGCCGGTCGAGCAGCGTCGGCGCGAACGGCGTGAGCGCGAAGTCGCGGCGGTTCGCGGTACGTTGGAAGGCGCCGGCGACGCCCACGAACGGACGCGCGATCACCCGACCCACCCCGAGGCCGACCCCGACGATCTCGAACGCCATCTCGCACCATCGGTAGAGGTCGGCCAGCGGCACGACGTCTTCGTGGGCCGCGACCTGGAACACGCTATCCGCCGACGTATACACAATCGGACTGCCGGTCCGCATGTGGGCCTCCCCGAGCTCCTCGATGATCGCCGTCCCGCTCGCCGCCTTGTTCGCGAGGATGCGCCGGCCGATGCGCTGCTCGAAC
>JANMCN010000131.1:0-21393 GCA_031361295.1 Acidobacteriota bacterium
CGGAAGGCCTCCGCCTGGCGAAGGCTGATCCCTTCGACCTGCTGATCCTCGACGTCATGCTGCCGGAGCTCGACGGCGTCACCGTGTGCCGCGCCGTCCGCCGCGAGTCGATGAACGGCGACGTGCCGATCCTGATGCTGACGGCGCGCCGCGAAGAGGCTGACAAGGTGCTCGGGCTGGAGAGCGGGGCAGACGACTACCTGACGAAGCCGTTCGGCGTGCGCGAGTTCGTCGCCCGCGTCCGGGCGCTGCTGCGGCGCCGCCCGTCCAGGGCCGCCGGCGGCCGCGCCGCCGCCCACGCGGGTCCGCTCGTCGTGGATCCGGCCCGCCGGCATGCGCGCATCAACGATCGCGAAATCGAGCTCACCGCGCACGAGTTCGACCTCCTGTACCTGCTTGCGAGCAACAAGGGCATCGTGTTCAGCCGCGACGCGCTGATGCAGAAGGTGTGGGGCGACGACACGCACATCACCGAGCGCAGCGTCGACACGCTGGTGAAGCGCGTGCGGCGCAAGATTGAAGAGGATCCGGCCGAGCCGCTGTTCGTGCTCACGGTCTGGGGGACGGGCTACAAGTTCGCCGACGTTTCCTGATGTCGGACCCGGTCTGGTTTCGGAGCCTCTACTGGCGGATCGCGTTCGGCTTCATCGCGCTGCTGGCGATCCTCCTGCTCGCGCAGGGCGTCCTGTTTCTCTGGCTGACCGACCGCTTCGTGGGCTCTTCCGCCCGGACGCCCACCCAGCTCGCCGGCCTGGTGGCGGCCGAAGTGTCCACCGAGCTGGAGGAGCACCCCGACCTCGACGTGGAGCAGTTCGCCAGGACCCGCTTCTCGCACATCTATCAGCCCTTTCTGGTGATGCTGCTCGACGGCCGCCGAGGGTCGAACCGGCCGACGGCGCTGCCGTTCGAACTGTCCCGCGTCCTCGAGGCCCGCATGCGCGGCGGCGCGACGCCACGGGAAGCGTTCGGCCGCCGGGGCGGAGGGCCCCGCGTGCCGCTCGAAGTCGCGCCGATCGTCGTGGGAGGAGCGCAGCTCGGGCTGGTGGCCGTTCCGGCGACACCACCACCCGTCTCCGTCGCGCTGAAGGAGCTCGGCCCGACCCTCACCTGGTTCGGGCTCGGGCTGCTGGGGGTGGGCGCCACCCTGACGGCGCTGCTGATCTTCCGCCCCGCGCACAAGCGGCTCCGCACGCTCGAACAGGCCGCACGCGCACTGGGCGAAGGGCGGCCCGAGGTCCGCGCCACGGAAGGGGGTGGCGACGAGGTCGGCTCGCTCGCGAGGACATTCAACAGGATGGCGGCAGATCTCGAGAGCCGGGCCGCGGCGCTCACCGAGTCCGATCGCGCCCGCCGTCAGCTGCTCGCCGACGTGTCGCATGAGCTGATGACGCCGCTCTCCGCCATCCGCGGTTACGTCGAGACGCTCGGCATGCCCGACGTGCCGCTGGACGACACGACCCGGCGTCGCTATCTCGCCATCGTCGAGGAGGAAACGCACAAGCTCGAGGCGATCATCGGCGACTTGCTGGACCTGGCGCGTCTCGAAGGGGGCGGCGACACGCTGCGCATGGAGCCGGTGTCGGTGGTCGATCTGTTCGCGCGCGTGTCGGACCGGCACCTGCCGTCGATGCGGGACCGCGGAGTCGTGCTCGAACAGCAGATCGCTCCGGGCACGCCCCGCATCCGCGGCGATGCCCCGCGGCTGGAGCAGGCGCTGCAGAACCTGGCGAGCAACGCCATCCGGCACACGCCCGCCGGCGGACGCGTCGTGCTGCAGGCCTCGCATGCCGACGATTCGGTCCGCATCGTCGTGCGCGACACCGGGGCGGGCATCCCCCCGGAGCATCTGGCCCGGATCTTCGACCGGTTCTACAAGGTGGATGCGGCACGATCGGGCACGACCGTGCCCTCGGGCAGCGGCCTCGGCCTGTCGATCGTCCGCGCCATCGTCGAACGCCACGCCGGCGCGGTGACCGCTGCGAACGCCCCTGAAGGAGGGGCCACGTTCGAGCTGGTGCTGCCCTCCGTCGATTGAGCCACGGCGCGGCGTCTACGCCGTCGGCACCCGGGTCCCCCGCAGCGCAGTCGGACGCGCCGGCGGGTCTCGCTCCGCGGGAAGATGACGATCGGAACGGCCGTCGCGCGACGGACGCGAGACACTCGAGGGGGACAAGGGTTCTGACCCGGCAACCCGGAACGTTCGTGCGAGCACGCTCCCTCCGAAGCCCACCAGGCAGGCAAGCGGAAAGGCCAACGCCGCCTGCATCACGCGCGTCCCCGTTCGCTGATCCACTGGAACCTCCGCTGAAGCGGATCCGATCTCGGCAGGCGGATCCGAGTGTGCCCGGATGCCAACGCATCGTCCCGCGCCGCTTTGGCTTATAGAACGGACGTACCATGGCGAGGCTGCGGCAGGTTCGTGACAAGACTGTGACAGCGGGGAGGATTCGGGATTCGGGGGCGTTGGGACGTGTGGCTTCCGGCATCCGGCGAAAGGACTGGCGGGAGGCGGACGCAAATCTGAATGCTGAAGTCTGGGAACTGGAAACTGGAAACTGACGACTGGCAACTGGCAACTACTTGATACGGACCTCCGTCTCGAAGCGGCGGAAGCGGCCGTATGTGGCATGCCCCTCGATCTGTGAGCGGGGCGTGACGTACAGCTCGTTCATGTCGTCTGGCAGGAGCATGTCGAATCGATCGTGGCGGGCATAGCTGACGAGGATGACCGAGCGGAGACGGCGCCCGAGATTTTCGCCGGCGCGCAGTTCGGTCCGGACCACCGCCCCTGTTTCCGGAGCGATCCAGAACACGCCGGCAGACACGACGTCGCGCCCCTCGGGGGTCCGGATGAGCGTGGGCCGGGCCCGCTCCTGGTATGTCACCGTCCAGACGCTGGCCCCGTGGAGCTCGGCGGTCCCGGATCGCTTGAAGCGGAAGCGATCCTGGCGGTCGGGAAGAAGAAAGTCGAGCGCAAGCGTCGGCACGTTGATCGTGCGATACAGGTCGCCGAGGTTGTACTGCGCCTGGGCGTCGGCGAGGGCCCGCAGACGACCGGCCGTGTCCGCCCGCGTGTCGCGCAGCAGCGCCTCGAGGCGCCCGTGCTCTCCCTCGATCGGACGGCCGTCGACCTCCAGCACTTCGCGGACGCCGAGCCACGGACTGCCGGCGCCGACGCCCGGCACGATGACGAAGTCGGACCGCAGCCGGCGTTCGTGCGCCTCCGTCTCCGGACCGGGAAGCGAAGGCGCGCGGTGGGGCCGCGAGCGCTGCACGTAGCGTTCCTCCGCGACGATCGCGCTGAGCGTCTCGTGATAGCCCCGAACGTAGTCAGCCGCGCGGCGTAGAACGGTCTGAAGATCCGGATCCCCTCGATCAGGAGCGGGCGCAGACCCGAGGGCGCACACCCCGACGACGAGCATGACGCCGCTCAGACCCAGGCGCCGGGAGATGCGGCTGCCCACCGCGGAACGCGCGCAGCCCACGCCGTCAGCCAGCCTCTCGATGACGTGCGGGGGTCGCCAATCGGCGCTCGGCATCACTGGAAGCATACGTCGGCCCACGCTTGACCCACGCAGGCCGGACGTGCGAATGTCCGTGTGTTGATAACGGCTCCAAGGGGGAGATCATGAGCGAAGAGCAGGAAGACACGCCCGGCATCAGCAGGCGGAAATTTGTGACGACGGTCGCTGCGACGGGCGCTGCGCTCACGATTGTGCCGCGCCACGTGCTCGGCCGCGGCTTTCAGGCCCCGAGCGATACGCTGAACATCGCCACCGTCGGCATCAACGGCCAGGGATTCACCAACACGCGCAACCTGATGAGCGAGAACATCGTCGCCATCTGCGACGTGGACTATACGCTGCTCGACAGCGCGCTCGCGCGCGCCAAGGCCGCGGCCGGCGCCCCCGGCACGGGCGGCTCGGGCCAGCAGCGCAAAGCCAATCCGTCCAAGGCGCAGCTGGAGGCGAACGCGCGGCGGCCTGCGACGAACGTCTCCGAGAATACCCGGAAGTTCGTCGATCAGCAGATGCCGAAGCTCAAGCGGTACAAGGACTACCGCGAGATGCTCGACAAGCAGAAAGACATCGACGGCGTCGTCGTCGCCACGCCTGATCACATGCACGCGGTCATCGCGTCCGCGGCGATGGATCTCGGCAAGCACGTCTACGTCCAGAAGCCCCTCTGCTGGTCCGTCCAGGAGGCGCGTCATCTGGCGCAGAAGGCAAAGACGACGAAGGTCGTGAGCCAGATGGGCAACCAGGGACACTCGACCGACGGCGCCCGGACCGGGCAGGAGTACCTGGCCGCCGGCGCGATCGGCGACATCCGCGAGGTCCACGTCTGGACGAACCGTCCGCTCGGGTACTGGCCGCAGGGCGTGCCGCGCCCCGCGCCGCTGCCGCCCGAGACCCCCCAGCGCCCACTTCGCTGGAACGGCGCCGGCGTCGAAGCCCGGCTCGCCGCCGCGCTGGCCGGCAACTATCCCGTACCTGACGGACTCTCCTGGGATCTGTTCCTTGGGGTCGCGCCCGAGGTCGAATACCACCCGATCTACCACCCGTTCAACTGGCGCGGATGGGTCGACTGGGGCCAGGGTGCGCTCGGCGACATGGGCGCCCACCTCATCGACCACCCGTTCTGGGGGCTCAATCTCGGGATGCCGACGCAGATCGAAACCATCTCCACGCCGTTCAACGGCGTGTGCTATCCGAGCGCCACGACGACCTACTACCAGTTCGCCGAGCGCGGCGGCATGCCGGCCGTCAAGCTGACGTGGTACGACGGCGGGTTCAATCCTCCCAAGCCGGAGGAGATCGGCGAGGAGAAGCTGAACGGCGAGGGGGGCATCCTCTACATCGGCACCAAGGGCAAGATGCTGCAGGACACGTACGGTCTCAACCCGCGGCTGCTGCCGGGGTCGCTGCACGAGTCGTACGGCACGCCGAAAGCGAAGCTGGCCCGCATCGCCCACGAGGAGCACGAGGTCAACTGGGTCGAAGCCATCAAGGGCAAGGCGGACATCTCGAGTCCCTTCGATTACGCCGCGCGCCTGATCGAAGTCATGCTGCTCGGCGTCGTTTCGTTGCGGGCCGGCGGCAAGATCGTGTACGACGGCGCGGCCGGACGCGTCACGAACTCGGTGAAGAACGGCAACAGCACCGTCGATCCGAACCAGTTCCTCGCCCGCGAGTACCGCTCGGGATGGAAGCTGACCTGAAACACGTGCAACGTGCCACGTGCAACGTGTCCCGATGCCCGTCGCACGTGTTTGCACGTTGAACCTTGCACGTTGAACCTTGCACGTTGAGCCTTGCACGTTGCACGTGTTGCACGTTGAACCTTGCACGTTGCACGTGAAGGAGCCCGATGACCCGGCACGAAGACGACGAGACGGAGAAGACAGACGACGGAGTCTCGCGCAGAACCTTCGTGCGGACGGCCGCCGCGACGGGGGCCGGGCTCACCATCGTCCCGCGTCACGTCCTCGGCCGCGGGTTCCAGGCTCCGAGCGACACCGTCAACATCGCGACCGTCGGCATCGGCGGCATGGGGGGGTCGAACACCCGGAATCTGATGAGCCAGAACATCGTGGCCATCTGCGATGTGGATCCGGGGCTCGTCGACAACCGCTTCGCGACGTACAAGGCTGACCAGACGCGGCTGCAGGCGGCGACGTCGCCTCCGGCTCCCGGACGTGAGCGCACGAAGGCCCAACTCGAGGCGAATGCGCGCCGCGCGCCGCAGGACACGCTCCAGAACCTCACCCGGTTCCTCGACGTCCAGCTCCCCAGGGCGCAGCGCCACATGGACTACCGGGTGATGCTCGAGAAGCAGAAGGACATCGACGCGGTCGTCGTGGCCACGCCCGACCATATGCACGCCGCCATCGCCTCGGCGGCGATGGACCTCGGCAAGCATGTGTACGTGCAGAAGCCGCTGTGCTGGTCCGTGCAGGAAGCCCGGCACCTCGCGCAGAAGGCGAAGACGACGGGCGTCGTGACCCAGATGGGCAACCAGGGGCACTCGACGGACGGCGCGCGGCTTGGCTACGAATACATCACCGGCGGAGCGATTGGCGATATCCGGGAGGTGCATGTCTGGACCAATCGCCCTCTGGGCTACTGGCCGCAAGGGGTTCCGCGTCCCGCTCCCCTGCCGCCTCAGAACCCGCAGCGGCCGCTCGCCTGGAACGGACCCGGCGTGGAAGCCCGATTCGCCGCGGCGCTCGCCGGCAAGTACCCGCTGCCGGGTGGCATGGCGTGGGACCTGTTCCTCGGCGTGGCGCCGGCGGTCGACTATCACCCCATTTATCACCCGGGAAGCTGGCGCGGCTGGGTGGACTGGGGCCAGGGCGCGCTCGGCGATATGGGGGCGCACCTCATCGATCATCCGTTCTGGTCGCTGAACCTCGGGATGCCGACCGCCGTCGAGACGCTCTCCACGCCGTTCAACGGCGTCTGCTACCCGGAAGCGACGAAGACCTACTATGACTTCGCCGCGCGCGGCAGCCTGCCGCCGGTGCGGCTGACCTGGTACGACGGCGGCTTCAACCCGCCCAGGCCCGAGGAGATTGGCGACGAGAGGCTGAACGGCGAAGGGGGCATCCTGTACATAGGCAGCAAGGGCAGGATGCTGCAGGAGACGTACGGCCTGAACCCGCGGCTCCTGCCGCAGTCGCTCCACGAGTCCTACGGCGCCCCGAAGACGACGCTCGCGCGCGTGGCGCACGAGGAGCACGAGATGAACTGGATCGAAGCCATCACGGGCAAGGCCGCGATTTCCAGTCCGTTCGAATACGCCACGCGTCTGACAGAAGTGATGCTCCTCGGCGTCGTGTCGCTGCGCGCCGGAGGGAAGATCTACTACGATGGCGAGACGGGTCGCGTCACGAACGCGGTCAGGAACGGCAACCGCACCATCGACCCGAACCAGTTCCTGGCCCGCGACTATCGTTCCGGATGGAAGCTCACGTAACCACGCGGCGCGTGCACAACGCACGGGTCGCACATGGCACCTCGAACCTTGCGCACGCTGCACGCGTTGCACGTTGAACGTTGCCCGTTGAACGTGACCCCCTTATGAACAAGTCCATTCGCCTGAAGCTCTTCGTGATGATGGTCCTCGAGTTCTTCATCTGGGGAGCGTGGTTTCCCTTGATATTCGCCTACCTGCCGAGTCTCGGCTTCAGCCCGGCGCAGCAGAGCTGGGTGCTGAACGCCTTCCCGATTGCCGCCATCGTCGGCATGTTCTTCAGCAATCAGTTCGCGGACCGCACTTTCGCCGCGGAACGCTTCCTGGCCGGCAGCCATCTCATCGGCGGCCTGGCGATTCTGTCACTCGCGTTCACCCGGTCGTTCTGGCCGTTCTTCGGCGCGATGATGGTCCACTGCCTCCTGTACGTCCCGACGATCTCGATCACGAATTCAATCGCGTTCGCACAGATGAAGGATGCCCAGAAGGAGTTCGGCATCGTGCGGATGGGGGGCACGATTGGATGGATTCTCGCGGCATGGCCGTTCACGTTCATCCTCGTGGACTGGGACAAGGTCCACGCGGCCAATCCTCAGGGCATCGTGGACTGGATCGGGACCGTGCTGGCGTCAGGGTTGACCGGACCGGCGCTCCAGGCGGGAACGACCTGGACGTTCATCGTCGCCGGCGCCGCGTCGCTCCTCCTCGCGGCGTTCAGCCTGACACTCCCGCACACCCCGCCGAAGCCGGCCGAGGCGGGCGCCCCCAAGTTCGCCTGGCTCGAGGCGATGAAGCTACTGGCACGCCCCTTCATCCTCGTGCTGTGGGTCGTGACGCTCATCGACGCCACCGTGCACAACCTCTTCTTCAACTGGGCGGCGCGCTTCTTCGGCGCGGCCAGGGACGTCGGCGGCGTCGGCATCGCGGGCAACTGGATCATGCCCGTCATGAGCATCGGGCAGGTTGCCGAGATCCTGACGATGGCGGCGCTCGGGATGACGCTGAAGCGGCTCGGCTGGCGCACCACGATGATCATCGGGATCCTCGGGTACACGGTCCGGTTCGCCGTTTACGCGTTCCTCCCGGAACACATGGGACTCATCATCCTCGTCAACGTGCTCCACGGCATGTGCTACGCCTTCTTCTTCGCCACGGTCTACATCTTCGTGGACGAGTTCTTCCCGAAGGATGCCCGCGCGAGCGCGCAGGGGCTGTTCAACCTGATGATTCTGGGATTCGGCCCGCTCGTCGCCAACTCCGTCGGGCCGGTCCTGATCGAACAGACCTTCAACCACGGGGGCATCGTGGACTTCAGGAGCATGTTCCTCGTCGGGTGCGGCCTCTCGCTCGTCGGAGCCGTCTCGCTGGCGCTCTTCTTCCATCCCCCGACTCACACCTCCGCAGCCGCACACTCGAAGGCGCACGTGTAGCGCGGCGTACGTAGCGCGGGTGCGGCACGCGGGGCGCTACGTGCCGGAGAGACGTCGTGCGCCATGCTCGCGTGAGCGTGCGGCGACGGCCCCTACGTAGCAGATCGCGATGACGATGAGCAGTGCCCGGAAGCCGGTGACGAGCGAGAGATACTCACCCACGCCCCCGACCATCGCGCCGAGCAGATTGATGCCGTAGTCGCGCGTCAGGTCCGTCGAGCGCGCAATGGCGGACCCGAACAGCAGCCCGGCGCAGAGGATGGGACTGAAGACGAGGACGGCGTAGAAGACCGACTCCGCCGCGCGGCTGTCGAACGTGACGCGGCCGATCGGGACGAAGAAGTTCAGCGCCAGCAGGGCGACCAGCACGCCGCCCACGAGCCAGTGGCGCGTGATGGTCCTCCGTGCGACGACGGCGTTCGCGACCAGCGCCATCGACAGGACCGAGGCGATCGCGAGCGAGGCCACCACCCAGGTAGACCCCCACAGCAGCGCGAACTGGATGATCGATTTCGTCTCGAGCAGCATGAACCCGGCGCCGAGCAGGAAGAACTGCCACGACCAGCCGCCGGCCCCGGCTGCGCTGGATCCGAGAAGGCGCAGGGCCGCGAGCACCGCCATGGTGGAGACCATCAGGACGACCCCCAGTGCGATCACGTAGTGCTGGGGGATGTGGCGATCGCGCATGTACAGGAACGGCCAGTCGTCCGACGCAGGCTCGATCGAGGGATCGCGCTCGTGCATCCGCGCGGGGCTCGGCGCGTGCGACTGGTTGAAGGCCGATACCTGGTCGGGGATCCTCGGCGGCGCGGTGAGCTGCGCCAGCCGGGGGCCCGCCATCAGCACGCCGAGAAACGCACGGGCCTCATGGACGTGGACGCGCGGCTCCTGGCCGAAGGCTTCGGCCGCAGTGTTCGCCAGGCGATCGACGAGCCAGCGCTCGCGAAAGTAGTTGTACACCACGAGCACGCCGTCCGGCTTCAGCCGGCTGCGCACGTCGCGGAACGACTCGACGGTGAACATGTAGCTTTCCAGCCGCACGCCGGAAAAGCTCGACTGCATCGTCAGCGAATCAATCAGCGCGAACACCACGAGGTCGTACGTCTTGCTCGTCGTCCGGAGGTAGTGGCGGGCATCGTCGTTGATCACCGTGACGCGGGGATCGGAGTACGGATGATCCGGATGGTGGGCCCGGCCGAGACGGATGATGGCCGGATCGATCTCCACCGCGTCCACGTGCCTGACGCCGTGGCGCAGCGCCGCGGCGACGTCGGTCCCCGAGCCCGCGCCGAGAATCAGCACATCCTGGAACGTGTCGCCGAAGACGCTGTAGGGCCACTGGTAGAAATATTCCTTCTGTTCCACCGGCGCCATCGACTGGTGGAAGATGTTGTTCACCTCGACGACGGTGTCGGGCCCTGACTGGCTGACGGTGATCTTGTAGTACGGCGACCAGATCGCGCCGCGCGCCATCACGAAAATCAGCGCCAGGGACCCGGCCAGGAGCGCCACGTTGACCGCCACGAGCAGCATCGACCGAGGGCCGCTCGGCCGGGGCGCCGAGGGGGAGGCGGACGCGCCCGCCTGCGACGCAAGGGGGGGCATGTCCGACGTGCACAGCAGCGGGAGGGCCGCGGCGAACGCCAGCCCGAACCACACCGGCGGCGGCAGCTCGAGCCACGAGATCACGCCGAGCGTCACGACGCCCGCGAGGCTGCCGGCGAGATTGATCGTGTAGGCCTCGAGCGGCGGCAGCTGCGCCATTTCACGCCCCATCCGCTGCGCGAGAGTCGCAAAGAGCGCCGCCACGATCACGAACAGGACGGGCAGGAGCATCGTGCTCTCGACGAGCACGACCTTCGCCGTCGTCCCGCTGGTGAAGTAGATGCTCCCGGCCGTCGGCACCGACACCTCGAGCCGGAAGAAGTAGACGGCCGCGATCACCGCCGCCTGGACCGCCGGGAACCAGTTGAACAGGCGGGCCCGCGCCGGCGCGAGGATGCAGCCGATGCCGATCCCGAGGAAGCTCGCGAGCAGGATGAAGTTCGAGAAATAGGACAACAGCCGGATGTACGCCGGCATCCAGCGGATCAGGGCAATCTCGAGGAAGAGGACCAGAAACGACGCGAGAAAGGTGCGCGTCGCGCGCATGCCGTCAGCCGTCATGCCGGCGGCGTGAGGCCGATTTTCCTGAGGACCTCCTCCGGGCATCCCGTCCACTCGGCGACCGCGACGTTTCCGAGGTACTGCAGGTCGTCCATGCCGACTTTCGTCGTCCAGAACCCGCTGGCCGTCAGGTCACGGAAGCTGCTGAAGAAGCTGATGCCGGGCGAGAGCTCGCGCGCGCCCTTGGACGGCCACGCAATCGCATCGAGGAGAGCGGTCTGCTGCGCCGGGCTGCAGCTGACGAACGGGCGGTCGTGCCGGCCGAGGCACTCGCGATCGATCCACGCGAGCCCGCCGCGCATCGCGGTTTGCCGCGCCGGCTGATCCGCCATCATGAAGTCCATGAACTCCGGCACGCCGACCTCCGTGGCGCTGCCGGATCGCTCGTCCTTGGGCAGGATGAGATCGACGAGGATCCGCACGGTGGCATATTCGTGGGCCGTGAAGAACGCCGGCTTGAACTCGACGCGCGAGGCCCGCGCCGTCGCGCGAGCCGCCTGCGCATGCTGGTGCGCCTGCCGCGCCTCGACGTCGGTCCAGACAAACCCGGCGGCCACGGGGGCCGCGGAGATGAGCTTCAGCCACGTGCGGCGATCGATGTCGTTCATATGATGTCCCGCGTCGAATCGTGTGGTGAACGGGTGCGCCCGGTGTTCAGACCGTGCCCGCGTTTCGCTGCTGCGCGATGTACTCCGACGTCCGCATCGACAGCGCGAGGATCGTCCACGTGCAGTTCTTGTCCGGCTGGGTCACGAACGGGCCGCCGTCGGCGACAAACAGGTTCTTGACGTCGTGCGCCTGACAGTGACTGTTGAGCACGGAGGTCGACGGATCGTTGCCCATCCGCGTCACGCCGAGTTCGTGGATGATCCGGCCGCCAGCCGCGATCCCGAAGCCCTGCGCCCGGGAGGGCATTTCGCCGATGGGCGTTCCGCCCATCTCGTGGATGATCGCCCGGAACGTCTCCTGCATGTGCTTCGCCTGGTTGATCTCGTAGTCGCTCCACTTGAAGTGGAAGCGCGGCACGGGAATGCCCCACTTGTCGACCACCGACGGATCGATATCGAGATAGCTGTCCTTGTTCGGAATCATCTCTCCACGGCCGGCGAAACTGACCGTCGCGCCGTACAGCCGGCGATAGTCCTGCTTCAACTGCTTGCCGTAGCCGCCGAACGCCATCGGACGGCCCGCGCTGTCGATCCCGTTGAACTGGTGAATCCCGCCGCCGAAACCGGCCGAAGGCATCCGTCGTCCGCCGCCGATCTCGATGTGGTAGCCCCGCGGGAAATCCAGCTTCGAGTTGTCGCCCCACCAGGGCATGAAGAGGTGCATCCCGCCTGTGCCATCCTCGTTGTGCGGAATGCCGTCCATCAGCCGGGGGATGAAGCCGGTCACGCCGAGCCCGGTCGAGTCGGTGAGGTACTTGCCGACGACGCCGCTGGAGTTGGCAAGGCCCTGGGGGAATTTCGAGGATGTCGAGTTCAGGAGGATGCGCGCCGACTCGCACGCGCTCGCCGCCAGCACGACGATTTTCGCGCGGACGCGGTTGTCGCGGGATGTTTTCTTGTCGATGTAGATGACCCCGTCGGCGCGCCCGGCCTGATCGACCGTGACCTCGCGGGCCATCGCGTCCGTGATGATCTTGAGCCGCCCCGTGGCGAGCGCGGGCGGGAGCAGCACCGAGGGGGACGAAAAATTCGAGTGCGTGCGGCAGCCGCGTCCGCACTGGGAGCAGTAGTGGCACGCGGGCCGGCCGTTGAGTGGCTGCGTCAGGATCGAGAGCCGCGACGGAATCACCGGAATGTCCAGTTTCTCGGCGGCCTCCTTGATCAGGAGCTCGTAGCAGCGCGGCTTGGGCGGCGGCTGGAAGATGCCGTTCGGCTCGTTCGGCAGGTTCTCCATCGAACCGAAGATGCCGATCAGCCGGTCCACCTTGTCGTAGTACGGCTTCATGTCGTCGTACGTGATGGGCCAGTCATCGCCCAGGCCGTCGAGCGTCTTGCGCTGGAAATCGTACGGGCCGAACCGGAGGGAGATGCGGCCCCAGTGGTTCGTGCGCCCGCCAATCATGCGCGAGCGGAACCAGTCCCACGTGTCGCCCGGCGCGTTGGTGTACGGCTCGCCCTCGAGCGTCCAGCCGCCGAGGGCCGCGTCGAACTCGCCGAACTGCCGCTCGGGAATGGCGGCCCCGCGGCGCGGCGTGTCGTAGGGCCACGCGAACATCTTCGAGTCCGCGACGGGATCCCACATCGGTCCCGCTTCGAGCATGACGACGTTGGCGCCGGCTTCCGTCAGCACCTTCGCGGCCATGCCGCCGCCGGCGCCGGATCCGATGACGCACACGTCGTAAATCTGCCGGTTCTGGAGTATCTGCATAAGGCCGTCCGTCCGGCGATTGTAGCCGAAATGGGAGCGCGCGGCTTGAACTGCCGGCGCGAACGTAATAGCATCGCGCTCGCGCCAAGACCGTGCGCCAGGCGCATGCAGGCTCGAGTCGAGCATGAGGATCATCACACATGAACACGCGTCAATTCGCCGCGCGCGCGGCCTCCGCCGCAGCGCTCGCGGTCCTGTCCATCACGACCGCCGGGGCACAGAACAATCCGTACCTGGGTCGCTGGAACATCACGCCTGCGGGCGATAACACCGGCGTCTACTGGCTCGAAGTCAAGGAGGACGCCGGACAGCTGACCGGCATGTTCCTCAACCGCGGCGGCAGCCCGGTCAAGCTTCCCTCGATCAAGATCGACAACGGCGAGCTCGTGTGGCAGACCGCGGCCCCCACGGCGGGCGGCACCGCGCCCGAGTTCCGGGCAAAAGCCGAGGGAGACAAGCTCACGGGCTCTGTCAAGATGAGCGCACGCACCGTGGCGTTCACCGGCACGCGACCGCCCAAGTGGGGCTCCTACGACGCGAATGCCACGCACACGCTCGGCACACCGGTCGAACTCTTCAACGGCACGTCGATGGACACCTGGGACGTGCAGGACAAGACGAAGCCGATGGGCTGGTCGGTTGTCGAGGGCGTGATGACCAACGCCCCGCCCGCGAACAATCTCGTCTCGAAACAGAAGTTCCAGGACTTCACGATCCACGCCGAGTACAAGGTCGCGGAGCACAGCAACAGCGGCATCTACGTCCGCGGCCGCTATGAACTGCAGGTGCTGGACGACTACGGCAAGGACCCCGACGTCCACAGCCACATGGCCGTCTACGCGTGGCATGCGCCGCTCGTCAACGCCAGCAGGCCCGTCGGCGAATGGCAGGCCATGGACGCCACCATCGTCGGCAACAAGGTCACAGTGGTGCTGAACGGGAAGAAGGTGCAGGACAACGCGACGCTCGAGGCCGTCACCGGCGGAGCCCTCGACGCGAACGAACTCGAACCCGGCCCGATCATGATCCAGGGCGATCACGACAAGATCACGTACCGGAAGGTCACCATCACACCGATCACCGACACGAAGCGCTAGCCGTCCCGTCCGGGAGACCGCGCGCCCGCGCCGTCTCCCGGGCGCAGCCATCCGCGCTCAGCTTTCGGCTGGTCCCCGATCCCTAATCCCCAATCCCCAATCAGGGCTTTCCCAGATCGGGATTCGTGAGGAACTCCGTGTCCGTAAGGGCATCCAGGAACGCGATCAGTTCCCGCGTTTCCTCTGCGGTGATGCGGAAAGGGCGGATGCGGGCGCTCTTGAACGGACTGGCGAGGCCGCCGGATTGATAATGCGCAACGGCGGCCTCGAGCGTCGGCACGCTCCCGTCGTGCATGTACGGCGCGGTGACGGCGATGTTGCGGAGCGTCGGCGCGCGGAACCGGCCCATGTCCGACCGCCGATGCGTGGTGTCGAAGAGCCCGCGATCGCTTGCGGGATACGATCCGCGGCCGTCCACGTTGTACAGCCCCGTGTTGTGGAACACAGGGCTCGTGACGTCCGCCTCATGCTGCGTCGGTCCGGAGAGATTGAATCCGCTGTGGCACTGGCCGCATCGGAGGCGATCCGAGAAGAAAAGCCCCATCCCTCTGATGGCCTGGGGCGACAGGGCGTGGCGTTCGTCCCGATAGAGATAGCGATCGAACGGGGAGCCCGCGGACGTCAGCGTGCGTTCGAACGACGCGATGGCTCTCACCACGTTCGCCAGCGAGACCGGATGGGGATCCGACGGAAACGCCGTCGCGAACAGGGCCGCGTCGGCCAGGTTGCCGGCATACCGCGAGACGATCGCGGCCTCGTTGCCCTTGAGCCCCATCTCGATCGGGTGCTCGTTGAACATCGGCACCGCCATCTGCGCTTCGAGCGTCCGGATGCGGCCATCGGCCCACCCGTAAGACGAGTTGTAGGCGACGTTGGTCAGCGACATGGCGCTGCGCGGATGGGCCTGGCCGGTCGATCCCAGCGCGTGCGCGCGGCCGTCCGTGAAGGCGCGCGCCTGCCGGTGACAGGAGGCGCACGAGAACGTGCCATTGCCGGACAGCCGACTATCGTAAAACAACCGGCGGCCCAGGCGGACCTTCTGGTCGCTCATCGCATTGTCGGCGGGAACTCTCGGGGTAGGAAGCCCCCGGGGCAGGCGCCAGGCATAGCGCACGGACGTCGAAGCCGCAGGAGAGCCCGTCGATCCGGCGGGGGCGGCGGCCGCGGTGGCGGCACGGGACGAAGGTGGAGCGGGCGCCGCGCGTGAACACGCGGCCACCCACAGCGCGATCGCGACGAGACTGCAGCGCCTGTGGATCACGACGCACCCTCTGACGCCTACGTCTCGGCGATCGCTCTTACCACCCGGCGTGATGCCCGCTGATCGACATCAGCCGCGTCTGCGTCGCCAGGCCGTCGCGTTCGGTCACCCACTTCTCGAAGGTGTCGATCGCCGCGGCGTCAACCCCCGACGGGCTCGCGCGGCGGGCCGTCACCCAGTTTTTCATCGCGGCCATGAGCGCGTCCGCCTGCTTCCGGTCCGCGGCGAACAGTTCCAGATACGCTTTCCGGGCATCGTCGAGGCGGTTCAACGACAGATACGCCTCCGCGCGGTATTCCACGGCCTCCGGATAGAAGCCCGGCGCCATCTTGATGGCCCGGTCGTACATCTCCAACGCTTTGGCGTAATCGCCGGTCTTGCGGTAGCCGTAACCCATCCCGTTGTAGGCCTGGAACAACTGGGGATTGAGCTCCGCGGCTTTCCGGAAGTCCTTCAGCGATTTCTCGAACTCTCCCCGGGCCTTGACGATGCTCTTCTCGACGTCCGCGCCCTTCTTCGTGGCACTCTCGTCTTCGAGTTTGCGACCCTTGAGCCGATGGCCGTCGCCGCTCTTGAACGCTTCGATGGCGCGCTGCTCGGGCGTCATCGCCACCATGTCCGACGAAATGGCACCTGTCGAAGGCGCGGGTGACGGCGAACCATTCGCGCCGGCCGACACCTGCCAGAGTCCTACTGCGGCAGCCAGCAGGACTGCCGCCTTGCACGTGCGTGACATACAGCCTTCTCCTTCGGAATCAGAACGGACCGGTGCCGTTCACAATGTGGAGGACCCGCAAACAGTATGCCCGAGTTTACTTCCAGTCACACGCCGATCTAGCCGGGATTGTGGCGATCCGCGCCAGCGATCGTTACGGCCCCTGTCGGCCCTTACGTAAGTCGTCACGGCGCCGCCGTGACGACTATGGGTCCTTCGACCACTTCGCCGCCTGGAGTGCGCCGCTGAATGTCCGCGAGCGGGCCGTCGCCGCTCTCGCCGATGGCACGCACGGTCATCGCCGTCCCGTCGATCGTCACGAGCAGGAAGTGGCATTCCCCTGACCACGTCGCGGTATGCGCAGCCTCGAACCACCGCGGCGATCGCCGCCGGATCTTGCTGCCGGCTCCCGAGACGAAGTACTCGATGCCGTTCCAGCTGGAGTGCTGGAAGTTGTGCTCGTGCCCGCTGAAGCAGGCGCGGACGCCGCTCGCTTCGAAAAGCCCGATGAGCGGCTCCATGCGGTCCGTGTTGCCGTGCTGAGGCCCCGCGCAGAACGGCGGGTGATGACCGAACGGAATCCGCCACCGCACGCCGCCTTTCTCCCGCGGCGGGAACGCGCGCTGGATGAATTCCCAGTGCTTCGGGTATTCGAACAGCCGTCCCCGACGGAAGAAGTCCTCTTTCGAGGTGTCGAAGCACACGAATTCGATGTCGGACGACGCCCGAAAGCGATAGAAGAGCCCCGGGCTGACCGACGCGCGCCCCGCGGCCTCCTCGCCGGCCAAGCGCTCGCGAAGATAGAAATTGTCCATGACCTGTTCGCGATCGTCGTGCTCTTCGGTCTCTCGCGTGTCGTGGTTCCCGATCGACGGGCACCACGGAATCCGGTTCAGCACGTACCGGTACGGCTGAAAGTACGTGAAGAACCAGTCGTCGTCCTCGTCGCCGGAATCTGCGGTCCACAGGAGGAACCGCTTCGACGCGTAGATGTTGTCGCCGGTCGTCAGCACGATCCGCACGTCATGCGCGTCCACCGCCCGCTCGAGCGCCTGCGCGACTTCGAGCTGACGGCGCGTCGAACTCGACGGCTTCTTCATGCCCGTGCCGAAATCGCCGATGACGATGAAGGAGAAAGGGGCGTCGAGGGGCGCCTCGGGATCGGGCAGTGTCCTGAACTCGTGGCGGTATGTGCGATCGCGCTGGACGAGCCCCTGGATGCCGGGATCCCAGTCCCATCGGACGCCGCTGCCCCACACCTCGTGCTTGACGGTCACCGTGTAGGTGTAGCGGGTGTTCGGACGCAGCCCCGAGATCGCGCAGTGGTTGCAGGTGTTCGTCGCCGCCTCCGCCACGAGCGTGCCGGCGGCATCCCGCACCTCCACGCGTGCGGGGCCATACGGCGCCGATCGCGCGCCGATCGACTCGCAGCGCGGGGGATGCACCCACTGCAGATCCTCGTCGTCCACGAGCTTGGCGCGTCCGTCGGAGCGCGCCTTGAAGTAGAACGCGCCCCAGGCAATCAGCGCGGACTTGTGAGACAGCCCGGCGAGGTACACGTAGGGTTCAGCATGGAACTCGGGCACGTGAAATTGTGGATCACCTGTGGGCCGGGTGCGCAGGTCGATTCATAATGAAGCGGAAATGGCGGCCCGTAAAATCGAGTCCGAGATCGATCGCCTGTACCAGCTCGGACCGGACGAGTTCACGGCCGCGCGCAACGCGCTGGCCAAGACCGCGGGGGCCGACGCCCCGGAGGTGAAACGTCTGGCCAAGCCGCCAATCGCGGCCTGGGCAGTCAACCAGATCTACTGGATGCACCGCGACGTGTACGATGCCCTCATCAGCGCGGCGAAAGAGCTGCGCCAGACCCACCAGGCGATCCTGGCGGGCCGCGCCGGGGATCTCCGTGCCGCCGGCAAGGCTCACGACACCGCGGTTGATCAGGCGTTGAAGACGGCACTCTCGACGCTCGCCGCGAAGGGCCACCCGCCGACCGACGCCGCGCGCCGGGCGATCGGGACCACGCTCCGCGCGCTGCCCGGGGTCGACGCGCCCGGACGTCTCAGCGGCACGTTGCAGCCCGGTGGTTTCGAGATGTTGGCCGGCCTGTCCATCGGGCACGGACCGGCAGGTCGCCCGACGAAGCCCTCTGCCCCGCCGGCCCCCGCCGCCCTCCGACCAGCGCGATCTCGCGCGACTCCGCCATCGGGGTCGGCAGCCTTCCGTCGCAAGACGACACACACGCCGACAAAACCACCGGACCCCAGGGCGCTCGCCCGCGCACGCGAGGCCGCCGCCAGGGCCGCGCGAGAATTACGCGACGCGGAGCACACCGCCAGGCGCGAGGAGTTCGAAGCCGCCCGGGCCACGCGTGACGCCGAAAAAGCCGCGCGTGAGCTGGAGCATGCCCGCGAGGCGCTCGCCGCCGCCCAACGCGAGTTCGATGAGGCGGAAGCCGCCGCCGAAGAGGCCGCACGCACGAGAGCTGCCGCCGACGCACGCGCGGAAGCGGCTGAACGGGCGGTCGAGTCCGCGAAAAGAAAGGCTGAAGTTTGATGGTTGAAGGCTGAAATCCGACAGCCCTGCCGTCTCGCCTGTTCCAGCGAGCGGACGACCTGGGCGAGGGGCTCCACTTCGACGGGCTTCCGGGATGCACTGCTGAAAGGCGGCGGTGAGCGCGCGGCGGCGTGCGTCCGCCGTGGGGTTTTCCGAAACAATGAATGTAAATTCCGACTTGCGCCTGTCGGGACACTGACGAAACCGTCATGAACGGACGAGCTCAACTACGACCCTGTGCCGGGATCGCTGTTTTTCCTGTCGATTTATCGAGTGAAGAACACGGTGGCCGTCCCCGCCACGGAACCCAGTGGGACGGCACATCCCTTGATGGTGAGCTCAGCGTCTGATGTCTATGGCCCAGCTTTTCCCGGCCGACGATGGTGAGGCTCGAGGCGCGGCCGCCTCGCCTCGCAGCACGGCGGACCTCCGGGCCTGGGTGCGGGAACATCTCGGCCTCGACGAGCAACAGGAGGCGGAGCTCTTTCGTGCCATCGACACGGTGGTCGCCAGCCAGCGCCAGCTGGTCGAGGAATCGAAGCACGAAGCCATCCGCGCGATGTCCGAGGGGTTCGCGGAGAAGATGGCGCGGCTTCAGCGCCAGCTGACCGAGAAGGACGTCACCGTCAGCAATATTGCCCGCTACTTCGAAGAGGTCGTCGCGGGGCTGACGGAAAAATCGCACCGCGACCCCAAGACGAAGCTGCTCAATTTCGACTGGTTCATGGAACGCGTCGAATCGTTCCTCGCCGTCGAACAGCGCGTGCGCTGGTGCGGTGTCGGCGTCGTGGACATCAACAGTTTCAAGTCGTACAACGACACGCTC
Organism: Acidobacteriota bacterium; assembly: GCA_031361295.1. Lineage (GTDB taxonomy): Bacteria > Acidobacteriota > Vicinamibacteria > Vicinamibacterales > 2-12-FULL-66-21 > JALZOC01. Next base: position 19,406 of record JANMCN010000131.1, read on the forward strand.
GGGCACGCGGTCGGCGACAAGATCATCGAGCGGGTGGCGAGAATCCTGTCGGACCAGATTCGATCCGAGGACTACCTCGCGCTCGAGCGCAGCGGGGATTCACGCGACCTCCATGCGCGGTTTGGCGGAGACGAATTCTGCTTCCTCATTCCTGACCTGCCGGGATGCGTCGAAGCCGTCGACATCGCGGATCGGTTCAAGGAAGCGGTCGAGGGGCACGACTGGAGCCGCGACGATCGCCGGCTCGCGGCGCGGCCGGTGCGCGTGGACGTCGGCGTCGTCTGTCTGCACCTGGGTCCGGTCGCCGAGCGCCGCGGCGTCGCGCGCAAGCTCGCGGCGGAATTGATCCACCGGGCCGACCAGTTGATGTACGACGCCAAGACCAGCAAGGCGGCCCACGTGTACCCCACCGCCGTTCGCGTGCAGGGCGGAGGGCTGGCCGAACTGCCCGACGCGCTCGCCCAGTGCGCGGCCAAGCGCAAGGCCCAGAAGAGGTCCGCCGACCTCCGCTGAAATTTGCCCCCCTGTACGTCGCGATGCTAAACTTGCCTGCTGCGTGACTCGGTCGGACCCGCGCGTCCCGACGCGACGCGCGTCGTTCAGCCTCCGTGGTGGGTGTAGCTCAGTGGTAGAGCGCCGGATTGTGGTTCCGGATGTCGCGGGTTCGATCCCCGTCATCCACCCCAACAATCGAAAAGCGGCCTGTTGTGGCCGCTTTTGTTGTGTCAGGCGCGTGGCACCCGGCCATCCCGGAAAGCACCCGCTCGAAGTCTTCCAACGGTCCGTCCACCTTCGACGGCACCGGCCAGGTCAGCGCGGCATCCGCCAGCTGATACACCCCGCGTCAGGCGACCCGGTGCGATCGGTCGGCGGGCTCAGGACCGCGAGTGGATCTTGCGCAGCGCGGCACCGGCCACGCCGGCCGCCGTCCCGACGACCACACCGGGCAGCATCATCAGCACAGGCAGGAAGAAGACTTCGCCGAGGCCCCCGCTCCCGCGAATCGCCTCCATCGTCTGCGTATCGTGCCAGACGGCCAGCAGCGCGCCGGCCCCGAGGAGGCTGAGGAGCGCTGCCGCCGCCGTGGTGACGACGCCCGCGATGGTGCCGGCAAGGCACGAACCGGAACGCCACGACGCCCGGAGGCCCGCGGCCGCCAGGATCGCCGTGCCGAAGGCGGTCGACACCGTGGATCGGGTATGAAAATCGATCGGCGGCACACGCCAGTCGAGCGCCGTCCTCAGGACGAACGCCGCACCGAACAGCAGGGCCCAGACGCGCGCGTCCCGCCAGGCGAATCCCAGGACCTGGCGGATATACCAGGCGTCCGCCTCCTGCTGGCCGAGGCGCGGATGGACGGTGTCTCGATACTCCTCGAGCAGATCGCCCGACACACTGTCGAACGCGCCGGAACCCAGGAACGCTCGCAGCAGGCGTTCAGCCCACGCGGGGGGTGTTGCGCTCATGGGCTTATGCCTGACCTTTCAGCGGCCACCGAAGGCCGCGCCACAACGCCTCGACGGCGGCCCGTGCGTCGTTCAGCGCGCGCAGGCCGCTCGGCTGCAGCCGATAGAACCGCCGCGGCCGTCCGCCCCGGATCGGCGTGCCCGATCCAAGCCGGGATCGCAGAAGCCCCTTCCGCTCCAGCCGCTCGAGCGTGGCGTGCACGGCGCCCGCGGCGACCTGGCGTTCGAGCCGTTCCTGCACCTCGCGCAGAATGGCCCGGCCGTAGGACTGATCATCCAGCCGGACGATCGCCATCAGCACGGCCTGTTCGAAGGCCCCCAGGTTGTCCGCCATGATGTACCTACATTGTAGGATTCCAGCCGGGCTGTCAAGCCGCGCCGCGCCCCGGGGCCACGCACCTCTTCCCACTGTTGACGCGACGGCTGAGATGGCGCAGAATCCGGTACCGCGTCAGTGAGGAAGACACTCCGGGCCGGAGGCACGTGTGGAACAGCAGGACGTTGAACGCATTGCGCGCGCCG
>JANMCN010000248.1:0-11790 GCA_031361295.1 Acidobacteriota bacterium
ACTCAAAAAGGGGATGCTCGTCAAGATCAACGCGGATCTGTTCCGCGTGCTCGAGCTCCAGCACGTCACCCCGGGCAACCTGCGGGGGATCGTCCGCATCAAGTTCCGCAACATCCGCAACGGATCGCTCTCGGATCAGAAGCTGCGGTCTGAAGACACGCTCGATCGCGCGGTCCTCGACGAGCGAGAGATGCAGTATCTGTACAAGGACGGCGAGTCGTTCCACTTCATGGACACGACGTCGTTCGAGCAGCTGCACATCGACGCCGAGGCGCTCGGCGAGTCGGTCGACTACCTGATTCCCGACGCGCTCATCAAGGTGGAGTTCTACGGCGAGGAACCCGTAGGCATCGAGCTGCCGCCGACCGTCGACCTGGTCGTCGAGGACACCGCGCCCGGGATCAAAGGGGCGACTGCGAGCAATCAGATCAAGCCCGCGAGACTCGAAACAGGGCTCGTGGTGAACGTGCCGCCGTTCGTGAACACCGGCGACAAGGTCCGCGTGAGCACCGATACCGGCGAGTACCTCTCCCGCGCCTGACCGCCATCGCACGTCGCACGACTTGCACTTTGCACGTTGCACGTTGCACGTTGCACGTTGAACGTCGCACGGCGCACGTCGCACGTCGCACGAGTTGCACTTTGAACGTTGCACGTTGAACGTGACGCCCCCCTATGGACGAATCGCGGCCACGCCCGAATGCCGGCTGGATCGAAGTGATCACCGGCAGCATGTTCAGCGGCAAGAGTGAAGAGCTGATTCGCCGGCTCCGCCGTGCGCAGATTGCCAGGCGCAAGGTCCAGATCTTCAAGCCGAAGTTCGACAACCGGTTCGCCGACGATCACATCATCTCGCACAGCGATATGCGGATCCCGTCGGTCAACCTGTCGTCGTCGCGCGAGCTGCTCGACCAGGTGCTGCCGGACACCGAGGTGGTGGGCATCGACGAAGGCCAGTTCTTCGACGGTGAGCTGCCCGCGGTGTGCAGCGCGCTCGCCGACCAGGGGAGGCGTGTCATCGTGGCGGGGCTCGACCAGGACTACCTGGGGAAGCCGTTCGAGCCCATGCCGCAGCTGCTCGCAATCGCCGAGTACATCACGAAGACGCTGGCGATCTGCATGGTCTGCGGATCGCCCGCCAACCACACGCAGCGGCTGGTCGCGAGCAGCGAGCGCGTGCTCGTCGGCGCACAGGGCACGTACGAGGCGCGGTGCCGCCACTGTTTCGACCCGACGCTGGGGCAATAGGGGATTGGGGATTCGGGGCGGGCCGCGCGGCTAAAATAGGGGCGTGAGCGCGCTCCCGCAGCTGCTGTTCGTGCTTGGCGTGGGATTTCTGCTGGCCGATGTCCGGCTGCTCCTCCAGTACCTCCGCTTTCGCCGGCTGCGTTCGTCGGCGCTGCTCATCTGGCCTGGTCGGAGGCCTCCCTTCTACCGTCTCCTCCTCGGCCTGGGGGCGACGCTCAGCGTGCTCATCGTCTACAAACTGGTCGTGCTGCGGCTGCATCCGGTCCAGGTGTTCGGAGAAACGATGATGCTCATCTACTACGGATACGCCGTGCCGCTCAGCCTGAAGATTGGCCGCGGGTTCTATCAGGACGGGATCTGGGCCGATGCCGGCTTCATCCCGTACTCACGGATTGGCGGGCTTTCGTGGCGGGAAGGCCACGCCGAACAGGTCACGCTCGTCCTGATCTACCGGATGCGGGCCTTTGCGCGGCAACTGGCCGTTCCCCACATCCACTACGGCGCCGCCCGCCGCCTGCTCCGTGACAAGATCGCCGCACACGCCATTCATTTCACCGGGAAGCCGCTGGATCTCGGCATGCGCGACGAGCGGGACGATGTCTGAGTGCGCGCTGGACCGTCAGCTCCCGGAACTCCAAGCGCCTGATCCCGGGCCCGAATCCCGAGGCCCAAAGACGAGCGACCTACTGTCGCGCCAGCACGGTCTTGAGCCAGCCGATCGGGCCTTCGCCTGATGCGGTCGGATCGTGCAGCCAGCCGGGAGGGGTGAGCCAGACGAAGGCGAGGATGGCGATCACCATGAGGTCGTATTGCCAGGTGGCGCGTTCGTAGGTCCAGAAAAACGCGTTCCACAGAATGCGTCCAGGCAGCGTGGCGGCCCTCTTCATGCCACCACCTTCTGCGGATGCGCCTGCAGGGCACGGTACGTGTAGATGATCCGGTCCGCCACGGTGAAGACCGAGAGCACGCCGATGACCCACATCACCGCCGCCATGCGGTTCGTGAACGCCCCGATCAGAAAGAGCACGATCCGCTCGGGACGTTCCATGAACCCGACCTTGCATTTGGCGATCAAAGACTCCGCCCGTGCCCTGGTGTAGCTCGTCATGATCGCGAACATCATGGCGAGCGCGGTGATCATGACGTAATCGGTGCGTCCCAGGCGGGAATACAGGTAGATGAGCCCGACGAAGAGCGCGATGTCGGAGAACCGGTCGATGACCGAATCCCAGAACCCTCCGAAGACGCTGATGGCGTTCAGCTGATGCGCGACCTTCCCGTCGATGAAATCGAAAATGTTCGCCACGCCCATGATGAACCCCGCGAGCACGAAGCGCCCCCGGCCGAGCGCCACCGCCGCGGCCACGTTGATGAGCAGCCCGACGAACGTCAGGATGTTCGGGTGGATCCGCAGCGCCACGCACGTGCTGATGATCAGCTGCAGGGGGAACATGCAGACGCGGCCGATGAGCCCGGTTAGCGTCATGACTGAAGGTGCTTCATAAAGTGACGGGGATTCTCAACCCGCGGATCGCGGCGGTATAATCAGAGGTTCGTAAACACGCGAAACGCGCAGTGTAATGCATGCCGATCGGTGATCTCAAGGGCCAGATCGCCCGCCTGCCGGAACAACCTGGCGTCTACCTGTACTACAACGGGCAGGGGGAGACCCTGTACGTCGGGAAGGCCAGCGTGCTGCGGGACCGCGTGCGGAGCTACCTGGGGGCGCACGGCACCAGCCCGCGGATCGACGCCCTGCTCGACGAGGCGCAGCGGCTCGAGGTCATCGTCACGGATTCGGTCGTCGAGGCCCTCGCGCTCGAGAACAATCTCATCAAGCAGCGGGCGCCGAAGTACAACATCCTGCTCCGCGACGACAAGACCTACCCGTACCTGCAGCTCACGACGGGCGAGGACTACCCGCGCGTCCTCGTGGCGCGCAAGGTGGAGCGCGACGACCATCTCTATGCCGGCCCTTTCATGCCCGCGTCGCTGGCGAGACGGACGATGTCGCTGACGCACAAGCTGTTCGGGCTGCGGTCGTGCAACGAGGTGATCACCGGCGACAGGCCGCGGCCCTGCCTCGAGTTCGACATCAAGCGGTGCGTCGCACCCTGCGTCCGGGAGCTCTGCTCCGAAGACGAGTACCGCGTGGCCGTGGAGCACACGAAGATGTTCCTGGAGGGGCGGAACGAGGAGCTGCTGATCACGCTCCGGGATCGCATGGCGGACGCGGCGGGCTCGGAACAGTTCGAGCGCGCGGCGCAGCTTCGGGACGCCATTCGGACCATCGAGACCCTCCAGGCGCGCCAGCAGAAGATGGCCAGCCCGGAGCTCGGCGATCGCGACGCGTTCGGCCTGAAAGTCGGGCCGGCCGGCGCCGTCGTGCAGGTCTTCCAGATGCGCCGCGGCCGGGTGGTGGAGCGGATCGAGCTCGTCACCGACGCGGCGCCCGACGATGCGCGGCCGGGCGCCCGCGCCGTCGCCGACGCGCCGCTGGTCTCTGACCGCGTGCGCTCGTCGGACGACCGGTCGTGCGCCGGAACTCCGGCGCCGGCAGGCGTGACCGACTGCGACGTGCTGCAGGCGGCCATCCAGCAGTTCTACGCCGAGCGGACGGCCGCGCCGGAGGTGCACATCCCGATCGCGCTCGCCCCGCCAGACGCCGACGTGATCGAGGGGTGGCTCTCCGGAGAAGCCGGCCGTCGTGTCCGTCTTGTCGTCCCGAAGCGCGGCGAGAAGCGCGGCCTGCTCGACCTGGCGTCGCGCAATGCGGAGGTCGCATACCAGGCGCGGTTCAACGGCAACGTGGCCGCCAACTACGATGCCCTGGAAACGCTCCGCGTGGTGCTCGGCCTGCGGGCCGCACCCCGCCGGATCGAGTGCTTCGACATCTCCACGATTCAGGGCAGCGAAACCGTCGCGTCGATGGTGGTGTGCGAAGACGGACGGATGAAGCGGTCCGAGTACCGGAAGTTCCGCATTCGCGGAAACGCGCTCGCCCGCGTGAGCGCGGGCAAGCCGGCCTCGGACGGGGACGTCCACAGCCCCGCCGAGCTCCAGCGACTGGCCTCGGACGTCCCGGACGCCAGGACTCCGGCACCGGGCTCGCGCTTTCTCAACGACTTCGCCGCGATGCACGAAGTGGTCCTGCGCCGCTACCGGAAGCTCCTCGAAGCCGGCGGTCCCTTCCCCGATCTCATCTTGATAGACGGCGGCAAGGGCCAGCTGTCGTCGGCCTACGCCGCGCTGCAGGAGCTCGGGCTCGGGAACCTGGTGGCGACCGGCATTGCCAAGAAGGAGGAGCTGCTCTTCACGCGCGACGTCGAAGAAGCGATCGCGCTTCCGCACGACAGTCCGTCGCTGCTGCTCATCCAGCGCATCCGCGACGAGGCGCACCGCTTCGCCATCACGTTCCACAGGCTGTCGCGGACGAAGCGAGATCTGCAATCCGAACTGGATGGCATCGGCGGGATCGGCCCCGGTCGCCGCCGGGCACTCCTCACCACTTTCGGCAGCCTTGCCGGCGTCCGTCGTGCCACGCGAGAAGAGCTGGTGACGATCGTCGGCGCCAGGTGCGCCGACGCCGTGCTCGCCCATTTCACCCAGCAGGGATGAACAGCTTAAGTGCTTGTTACGGCTGTACTTTTGCCGTATTCTTGAGCACTCTTTCGACCTCATGACTTCGCGCGATATTTTTCGCCCGGCGTATGTGGAGTCGCGTTGGACGCTGTCAGAGTTCGGACTCAAACTTCAAACTTCATACTTTCCTGATGATTCCTCGCGTTGTCTCGGGCATGCGTCCGACCGGAAAGCTCCATCTGGGTCACCTCGTGGGGGCGCTCGACAATTGGGCGGCCCTGCAGGCCAAGTACGACTGTTTCTACTTCGTCGCCGACTGGCATGCGCTGACGAGCGATTACGCCGACACGTCAGAGATCGTCGGGAGCGCCTACGACATGGCGGCCGACTGGATCGCGGCAGGTCTCGATCCGGAGCGCAGCACGCTCTTCATCCAGTCGCTCGTGCCCGAGCACGCCGAGCTCTTCCTGCTGTTGTCGATGACGGTGCCGATCCCGTGGCTCGAACGGGTGCCGACGTACAAGGAACAGGTGGAACAGCTGTCGGAAAAGGACTTGTCCACGGTGGGGTTCCTCGCATACCCGCTCCTCCAGACGGCGGATATCGTCATGTACAACGCGTCGTACGTCCCCGTCGGCGAGGATCAGGTTCCGCATCTGGAGCTGAGCCGCGAGATCGTCCGCCGCTTCCACAAGTTCTACGGCGACCTGTTCGTCGAACCACAGCCCCTGCTGACGACCTTCCCGCGGCTGCCGGGCCTCGACAACCGGAAGATGTCGAAGAGCTACGGCAACACCATCAACCTGTCGGACGATGGGGAGACGGTGCGCAAGAAGGTGATGCAGATGTATACGGATCCCAAACGTGTGCGGGCGGACATTCCCGGGACCGTGGAAGGCAATCCGGTGTTCCAGTATCACGACGCCTTCAACCCGGACCGGGCGGAAGTGGATGACTTGAAGGACCGCTACCGCGCGGGGAAAGTGGGGGACGTGGAGGTGAAGACGAAGCTCGCCAGGGCGTTGAACGCGCATCTCGAGCCGATGCGGACCCGGCGCGCGGAGCTCGAGGCCAACCCGTCGAGGCTCAAGGAGATCCTCCACGAGGGATCACGAAAGGCGCGCACCATCGCGCAGGACACCATGGCCCGCGTACGCGCCGCTACCAGGCTGGATTACCGCTGATGGAATCGCAGGACTTCGAATCCATTCTCGAGGCCTACCCTGTGCGCCTCGACAACTTCGAGGGGCCGCTGGATCTCCTGCTGCATCTCATCAGGCGGCACGAGGTCAGCATCTACGACATCCCCATCCTGAAGGTCACCGAGCAGTATCTCGAGTACATCGACCTGATGCAGGACCTGAACCTGGACGTCGCGGGGGAATTTCTCGTGATGGCCGCCACGCTCATTCACATCAAGTCGCGGATGCTCCTGCCCCGGATCGATCCCGCACAGGAGGATCCGGACGAGGATCCGCGCGAGGTGCTCGTCCGGAGGCTGCTGGAGCATCAGAAGTTCAAGGCAGCAGCCGAGCTCCTCCACGAGCGCGAAACGCTGCGCAGCGCCCAATGGACCCGCCCCGACGGCCCGATCGCCGAAATCGCCGGGGAGGCGCCGGAACCCGAGATCGAGGTCGATCTCTTCAGCCTGATTTCCGCCTTCCGGACCGTGGTGGAGCGCGCCCGGCACCGTCCGAAGCTGTATCTGCCCGGCGAGCAGATACCGATCGAAGATCGCATCGAGCAGCTGATGGCGAGGCTCTCGGAGACCGACGCCTGCGGGTTCGAAGATCTCTTCGGCGACGTGCAGACGCGCGCCGGGATCGTCGTGACGTTCCTGGCGATGCTCGAGATGATCCGGCTGAAGCTGATCCGCGTGTTCCAGTCCGGAGCGATGGGGCCGATTCGCGTCTACAAGCGCGCGCGGCCGGCGGATGCGCCGAAGCCGCTGCTCGATCCGGAAACGCGCCACGCCGCGGAGGTCGCGGCCCATCGGGCGGAGCAGCAGGCGGATGGCGCGGCAGAAGAGCTCGCTCCGGTCGGAAAAATGTTGGAGCCGGAGGAGTGACGCCGGGTACTGGGCGTTTTGCGCGCAACCGACGCGGAGCGGACGTTCCGCGCTACGCAACAACCTGCGAGGACTACCGTGTCTGATGCACTGAAGCCGATCGTCGAGGCCCTGATATTCGCGTCCCCCGAACCGCTCACTCCCAAGACGCTGTACAAGCTGCTCGAAGGGGAGCCGAAAGAGGACGTGGAGGCCGCGCTCGCGGCCCTGAGGGCCGACTACGACCGCCCCGGGGGGCTCCAGATCGTCGAGGTCGCCGGCGGCTACCAGGTCGTGACGCGCCCGGAGCTGCACGAGTGGGTGCGCAAGCTCTTCCACGAACGCACGTCGCAGAAGCTGTCCGTCCAGGCGCTCGAAACACTCGCGGTGATTGCCTACAAGCAGCCCATCACGGCGCCGGAGATTGCGGAGATTCGTGGCGTCAGCAGCAGCGGCGGCGTGCTGTCGACGCTGGTCGAGCGGCGCCTGATCAAGACCGTCGGGCGCAAGCAGGTGGTGGGGCGTCCGTTCATGTACGCGACCACTCGCGAGTTTCTCGACCGCTTCGGCCTGAACGATCTCGCGGACCTGCCGAAGGTGGAAGAGATGTCGGACGCGCTCGGGTTCGAGCTGCCCCCGGCGCTCGCGGAGGGCAGCGCGACAACGACCCCGCTGCCGTTCGACGGCGCGACCGACGAGCCCGCCCCCGTTCGAGAGACGCCGGTGGACAAGACGGTCCATTAACGTGCGACGTTGCACGTTGCACGTTGCACGTTGCACGTACCACGTTGCACATCGGACGTACGTAGAGCGGCGCTCGAGCTCCGCTGGTCCGCCGCGCGTCAGCTCCGCTAGAATCCACGTCGGGACCACGAATGCAAGCACGACTTCAGAAGATTCTCTCCTCCGCCGGAATCGCGTCGCGTCGCGCAGCCGAAACGTACATCACCGAAGGGCGTGTGTCCGTCAACGGCGCGACGGTGACGGCGCTCGGGTCGAAGGCGGACGCCGACACCGACGACATCCGCGTGGACGGCCGGCGGGTCAAGACCGCGCAGCGGCGGCTGTACATCCTGATGTACAAGCCGAGGGGCTACATCACCAGCCGGTCGGACCCCCAACGCCGGCCGACCGTCATCGATCTGCTGACGAAGGGAGGCGTGCGCGAGTACGTCTACCCGGTCGGCCGCCTCGACTACGAATCAGAGGGCCTGATCCTGCTGACGAGCGACGGCGATCTTGCGGCCCACCTGACGCACCCGAGCCACGGCGTGCCTCGCGAGTACGAAGCGCGCGTCCGCGGAGTGCCCGACCAGCATGCGCTCGATCGCATCGCGAAGGGCGTCGTGCTCGATCGCCGCAAGACGGCACCTGCCGAGATCGCGCTCAAGAAGGTGGTCGAAGGCGACGACGGCGATCAGGCGGTGCTGTCGATCGTCATCCGGGAAGGGCGCAACCGGCAGGTCCGGAACATGTGCGACGCGATCGGCCATCCGGTCGTCCGGCTGCGGCGGGTTCGAATCGGTTCGATCACCGACGACAAGATCCGGCCGGGGGAGTTCCGCGAGCTCTCGGAGAAGGAAATCGCCTCGCTCAAGAGACTGGCGGCGGTTCCGGTCCCCGCAGGTGCGGACTCGCCGAAGCGCCAGGCGAAGCGGACGGCGCCGCGCAGGAATAAATAAGTTTGCGCGATAATGAGGGGTGACCGATCCCACCACTGCCAGGCAGCGTGCCCAGGGCCGGGAGGAGACGCCGGCCCGCGGCGACGACGGCTCCGGGGCGCCGCGCATCATCGCGATCGACGGCCCCTCGGGCGCCGGCAAGGGCACGATCGCGCGCGCCGTCGCTTCACGCCTGCGCTATCGTCACGTCGATACGGGCGCGATGTACCGGGCGCTCGCCTGGAAAGCGCTCCACGACCGCACCGACCTTTCTGACGAAGCCGCGATGGCGGCGCTTGCCGCGCACGCCACGTTCGACGTAGGGGACGGTCGCATCCGGATTGACGGTCACGATGTCGCGTCGGCGATTCGCACGCCCGAGATCGACATGGCGGCTGCCGTCGTCGCGCGCCAGGCGCCGGTGCGCGACGCCCTCATCGCGAGGCAGCGTGCGCTCGGCGAAGGCGGCGGCGTGGTGATGGAAGGACGCGACATCGGCACGGTCGTGTTTCCTGCCGCCGACGTGAAGATCTTTCTCGACGCGTCACCGGAGGAGCGCGCCCGGCGCCGCGCCAGCGATCCCTCTCACAGTGCCGGGCGCGGCGCGGCCGCGATGCTGGACGTGGCGACCGCGCTCGCGGAGCGCGATCGGAGCGACCGGACGCGTGCCGCATCCCCCCTCAAGCAGGCGGACGACGCCGTCGTCATCGACACCACCGGCCTGAGCATCGACGACGTGGTCGAGCGAGTGATGGACGTCGTGGGTGCGGCGACGCGGGGGTGAACGCGACACCGACGCGCGGCTGAAGCCGCGCCCGGTCGTAGCGCGGAGCTTCAGCTCCGCGTCGTCACGCCCGGCGTTCGCTGGCCGCCTGCGCGCTCAGTCCCTGTCCTGATAATCGTCGGACGACGCGGGATCGAGTTCCCAGCGCTTCTTGTCGCGCGCGGCGATCTTGTCCGACGCCTTGAGCTCTTCGTTGTCCTCGTACTCGACCCCGAGCGCCTTACCAATGTCGTCCACCCGGTCCTGATCCGGCGTTGGGTTGTCCCCCCCGGGCGCTTCGTCGCCGGCATCGTAGGCGCCGGCCCAGTCGGCGTCGACGTCTCCCGCCGTGATCTCGGGGCTCACCTCGGGGTGATTCCGCCGCGCCTCGCGCATCTCCTGTCGTCCGGTGCGGGCCGCGGAGGCGCCGCGGTCGAGCTCGAGGCTGGAGGGGGGGCTGGCGACCGTTTCATCGACTTCGCGTAGGTGCCGACGCGCCCGTTCCAGCCCCGGAGCCTGACGGGTGCCCCCCGCGCCCGCGGCGGTGCCGGTCGAGCGCTTCGTGGGGAACGGGTTGGTCGGTCCCTTGACGCTCCGTCCGGTTTCCGGTGTCTGCGCCAGCTGACTTTCGCGTCCGGTACCGCCTTCGCGGGGCCGGGCGCTGGAGGGCCGCTTCGCCGCGGACTTCGCGGGGGTTCTGGGCTTGGCCGCGACGGACCGGGACTTCTTCCTGGCCCCGCCGCCCTGGCGGGCGCCGCGCCCGGCAGGCTTGGCGGCCTTTTTCCTGGCGGGCCTGCTCTTCGCGGCTGAGGTCTTGCGCGCGGTCTTCCGCCTGGCGGTGGAGGTCCGTTTGGCGGCGGCGGAGCGTTTCGCGCCCGGCCGGCTGCGCTTTGCCGCCCGGGCCCCGGCCCCGGTGCGTTTCGTGGACGCCGTCCGCCTCTGGGCTTTGCGCTTTCCGCTTTTCTTCGCCATGTGAGCTCTTGTCTCCTGATGGATCGCGGGGTTGGTTTGCCGTTCGGCGCCGATTGACGGAGCGTCTCTAAGTGATGTATATTCTAGTGCTTATCGCAATCCAAAATGCGAAGCAATCCAACAGCCCGCCGGAGCTGAGATCCCGGCAGTACGATCGAGGAGGACTCTGTTTAGCATGGCAACTGAAAATTCGACGCTCAACAATCCCAAAGGAGGTGGCACCGGAACGGCTGATCTCAAGACATCGGGTTTCTCCCAGATGGATGATGTCGATCCGCAGGAATACGCACGCCTCCTTGACCTTTACGATACCAGCTTCCGCAACATCGCGGAAGGCGAGGTCGTCAAGGGCACCGTCCTGAAAGTCACCGCGTCCGAGGTCATCGTCGACGTCGGGTACAAGTCGGAAGGGATCATTCCGGTCGACGAGTTCATCGACGAGACCGGGCAGATTTCCGTGCAGCCCGGCGACACGGTGGACGTGCTGCTCGAGCGCACCGAAGACCGGGAAGGCTACGTCGTCCTCTCGCGCGAAAAAGCCGAGAAGATGAAGATCTGGGACGAGGTCGAAAAGGCGTACGCCGACAAGAAGGTCGTCATCGGCCGCGTCATCGAGCGCATCAAGGGCGGGCTCGCCGTGGACATCGGCGTCCGTGCGTTCCTGCCGGGTTCGCAGATCGACGTGCGCCCCGTCCGCAACCTCGACGCGCTGCGCGGCCAGGAATTGCGGATGCGCGTGATCAAGGTGAACAAGAAGCGCGGCAACATCGTGCTCTCGCGCAAGGTGCTCCTCGAAGAGGAGAACGCCGAGAAGAAGAAGCACACGCTCGACACGCTCGCCGAAGGCAAGGTCCTCCGCGGCGTCGTCAAGAACATCACCGATTACGGCGCGTTCATCGACCTGGGCGGGATCGACGGGCTGCTCCACATCACGGACATGTCGTGGGGGCGCGTGTCGCACCCGTCGGAGCTCTTCAAGGTCAATGACGAGATCGACGTCATCGTGCTGAAGTACGACCCGGCGACCGAACGCGTGTCGCTCGGCCACAAGCAGCTGATGAACGATCCGTGGTCGAACGTCATCGAGCGCTATCCGGTCGGCGCGCGGATGAGCGGCAAGGTCGTGAGCCTGACGGATTACGGCGCGTTCGTGGAGCTCGAGCCCGGCGTCGAAGGGCTCATCCACGTGAGCGAGATGTCCTGGAGCAAGCGCGTCAAGCACCCGTCGAAGATCCTCAACGTGGGGGATTCGGTCGAGGCGATGGTGCTCGGCGTGGACCCGGGCGCGCGCCGCATTTCGCTCGGCCTGAAGCAGGTGGAGAGCAACCCGTGGCACGAGCTCTCGGAGAAGTATCCGATCGGCACGACCATCACGGGCAAGGTCCGGAACCTCACCGAGTTCGGCGCGTTCGTGGAAGTCGAGGACGACTTCGACGGCCTCATCCACATCAGCGACATGTCGTGGAGCAAGCGCATCAAGCACCCGAGCGAAGTGCTCAAGAAGGGTGACTCGGTCG
>JANMCN010000001.1:0-22068 GCA_031361295.1 Acidobacteriota bacterium
GCAGTACGGCTCACGGATCTGCGCGCCGATCACATCGCGCGCGTGCTCGGCAGCCGTGCCGGGGACCACGTCCGGGTCGGGGTGATCGACGGAGGGATCGGCGAGGGTACCGTCACGGCCGTGCGCGACGGGATGGTGGAATTGCGGTGCCGGTTCGAGCGGCGGGCGCCACTGCCGGTGGTGCCAGCGGTGGACCTGCTCCTCGCGGTTCCGCGGCCGAAAGTGATGCGACGCCTCTGGGCCCAGCTTGCCGCGCTTGGCGTGGGCCGGGTGATTCTGACCAACGCCGCGGGCGTCGAACGCAACTACTTCGACTCGCACGTCCTGACCGAGGCGTGCTACCGGCCGCTTCTGATCGAGGGGCTCCAGCAGGCGCGCGACACGCGGTTACCGGCCGTCACGATTCGCCGGCAGCTCAGGATCCTCGTCGAGGACGAACTCGACGGACTCTTCGAGCATGGGCTGCGCGTGCTGGCGCAACCCGGTGCGGCCGGGTCAGTGTTCCGGACCGTGCGTGAGCAGACGGCGACGCGCGTGCTGCTGGCCATCGGTCCGGAAGGCGGCTGGACGGACTTCGAGCTCGATCTGCTCGGTGCCCACGGCTTTCAGCAGGCCGGCATCGGGACGCGCACGCTGCGCAGCGACACGGCGTGCATTGGACTGCTCGCGCTCGTCCACGAGGCTCTGGCGACGGGCACGGCACCCATCGCGCGAGGATGAGGAGCGGGGCCCGCCGCCGCGGGGCTCATCCCCGCGCACCGCGCCAGCCGGATTGACCCGATTCCGGCGCTCGCCACGAGTAGTCACAGCTTTGTGGTACACCCGGGGCGGCAACGGCACGGGATGGTGTGGTCGCCGACGGTGGCATAGTCGTACGTCAGCTCTTCGTCCGCCGCGATGAAGCGCGAGGCCCGAATCCAGATCGTCGTGTCGACGACCTCGAACCAGCAATTCGGGCGGCAGGCGTGGTTGATGAAGCGCGCGATGTTGCCGTTCACGCTGGCGTCGCGGCTCCACCGGCGATTCACCCGGAAGACCCAGATGCACCCCGCCGCGAGGTGTTGCTCTTCCCGCGCCGCCGTGCGATCGTTGCGGACGAGCTCGCCGGCATAGTCGATGATGCGCCGGTTCTTGTTGATGGGCTCGGCCGCGAACACCCCATAGCCGTGCAGCGCCGAGCGCCTGCGCACGATCCGGGGGAGCGTCAACGGTTTCGGCATCGGGACGGGCAGATTATCGCACCCCTCACGCCGCGCCTTGATCCTGACGGCCGGCGGTGACACACTCCCCACGCCAGACTCAGAGCCACCGAGGCGTCCCGGAATGACCACATTGAAGCGAGCCGTCGTGATCGTCGGCGCGGCCGCTCTGCTGGGCGGATCGGTGTTCGTCCGCGCGCAGTCCCCGTCCGTTCCCGCTGCGACGGCGCAGCCCGTCGATTTCGCCCGCGACATCCAGCCCATCTTCAAGACGTACTGTTACGAGTGCCACGGGCCCAAGAAAGCCCGGGCGCGGCTGCGGCTGCACTCGCCGGACTCGATCCGCAAGGGCGGGGAGTCGGGGCCGATCATCGCGCCGGGGAAGAGCGCCGACAGTCTGTTGATGCACCGTGTCCTCGGGCTGGACGGCGACGATCGCATGCCGCTCGACGCCGACCCGCTCCCCCCCGAAGCGATTGCGCGGCTGCGCGCCTGGATCGATCAGGGCGCGCGCGTCGTCACGGACGGAGGTCCGCTGCAGGCGGGCGCGGCTCCGCTTCCGTCAGCGCAGGACGTCGCGGAGAAGGTCGAGGAGCACTGGGCTTACATCAAGCCCTCCCGCCCCGAACCGCCAGCCGTGAAAACCGC
Source organism: Acidobacteriota bacterium (assembly GCA_031361295.1). Classification (GTDB taxonomy): domain Bacteria; phylum Acidobacteriota; class Vicinamibacteria; order Vicinamibacterales; family 2-12-FULL-66-21; genus JALZOC01. Next base: position 1,848 of record JANMCN010000001.1, read on the forward strand.
GGCCTGGGTTCGTAACCCGATCGATCAGTTCGTGCTCGCGCGTCTCGAGCAGGAGAAGCTCGCTCCAGGGCCCGAGGCGGCGAGGGCCACGCTCCTGAGGCGGGTCACGCTCGATCTCACGGGGCTGCCCCCGACCCCCGCCGAGCTCGACGCGTTCCTGGCGGACGGGTCGCGGGACGCGTACGATCGCGCCGTCGATCGGCTTCTCGCGTCTCCGCACTACGGAGAACGCTGGGCCAGGCCGTGGCTGGATCTGGCGCGCTACGCGGACACGAACGGCTACGAGAAGGACAACCGACGGGCGATCTGGAAGTACCGGGACTGGGTGATCGACGCGCTCAACAAGGACCTGCCGTTCGACAGGTTCACGGTCGAGCAGATTGCCGGCGACATGCTGCCCGATGCGACTGTGGATCAGAAAATCGCGAGCGGCTTTCACCGCAATGCCATGTCGAACGAGGAAGGGGGCGTCGATCCCGAGGAGTCCAGGTACGAGGTGCTGGTCGATCGCGTGAACACCACCTCCACCGTCTGGCTGGGCACGACGCTCGGGTGCGCGCAGTGCCACAACCACAAGTACGACCCGTTCAGCCAGAAGGACTATTACCGGATGCTCGCCTTCTTCGCCAGTTCCGCCTACGACAGCCGGACATTTGGCGACGGCACCCGGTTCTTCGAGCCGACGCTCGAGCTGGCAAGCGCCGAACAGGAGACCGCCCGAAAGACGCAGCAGGGGGAGATAGACCGTCTCGAGCAGGAGCTGAAGACAGTCACGCCGGCCGTTCGCGAGGCGCAGGACCGCTGGGAAGCCTCGATGCGCTCCGGGGACGCGGGGTGGACGCGGCTCACCCCTGAAGGCGTGACTGCCACGAACGGCGTGGTGCTGACGGTCCTGCCGGATGGCTCGGTCCTGGCCTCGGGCGCGAACCCGCCGCTCACGTCGTACACCCTGACGGCTTCGACCACTGTGCAGGGGATTACCGCGGTGCGCCTCGACGCCCTGCCCGATCCCTCGCTGCCCAGGGGAGGCCCCGGCCGGGACGCGTACGGCCACTTCCGTGTGACGGGCTTCGACCTCGGGATCGCGTCGGCGGCAACGGCTCGCGCGCCGCAGGACTCCGTGCGATTCGAGACGATCAAGGTCGACGATTCGGCGACGCCGTTCGAGCCACGCGACCTGCTCGCCGCACATGCCGGCACGCGCGAGCGCGCGCGGGCGGCGTGGGCCATCAACGCGATGCGCGACACCGAGCGGCTGCCGCGACATGCCGTCCTCGCGGCGGCTGCGCCGTTCGGCGTTGCCGGAGGCACGCGGCTGACGCTGACGATCGATCACCTGGACGGGACGATCGGGCAGGGGATCGGGCGGTTTCGCGTGTCCGTGACGAACGGTTCGAATCCCCTCGAGGGAGCGGAGCTCGCGCCGCGGCTGCGCCGGCTGCTTGACGTGCCCACCGGTGAGCGCACCGCCGCGCAAGCCGAGGAGCTCGCGGCGGCGTTCCGGGCGTCCAGCCTCCTGCTGAAGCCGACGCGCGACGCCCTGGCGGCGGCGCGCAAGGCTCTTGCGGCGCTCGAGATTCCATCGACGCTGGTGATGGGCGAACGCGCCAGCTTCGAACGGCCGTCGTTCGAGGTGCGGATTCGCGGGAGCTTCGCCGCCAAAGGCGAGCGCGTCTACGCGCGGACACCAGCCGCGCTGCATCCGATGCGCGACGACCAGCCGGCCAACCGGCTGGGGCTCGCGCGGTGGCTGGTCGATCCCGCCAATCCGCTGGTGGCGCGCGTGACGGTCAATCGACTCTGGGAACAGATGTTCGGGCGCGGACTCGTGGAAACCAGCGAGGATTTCGGATCGCAGGGCAGCCCGCCGTCCCACCCGGAGCTCCTCGACTGGCTGGCGACCGAGCTCGTGGCCCAGCACTGGAGTCAGAAGGCGCTCATCCGCGAGATGGCGCTCTCGGCAACCTACCGGCAGTCGTCGACCGTGGCGCCCCAGCTCGCCGACCGCGACCCGTACAACCGACTCCTCGCGCGCGGTCCGCGCGTGCGCATGGAAGCGGAGATGATTCGTGACGTCGCGCTGGCGGCGAGCGGTCTGCTCAGTCCGAAGATGCACGGGCCGAGCGTCTTCCCGCTGCAGCCCGACGGCATCTGGAACCAGCCATACAGCTCCGACAAGTGGACGACGAGCGCCGGAGAGGATCGGTACCGACGCAGCCTCTACACGTTCTGGCGACGCACATCGCCCTATCCCGCGTTCACGACTTTCGACGCGACGAGCCGCGAGCTGTGCACGGTCCGTCGTGTCCGCACCAACACGCCCCTTCAGGCGCTCACGCTGCTCAACGACCCCGCCTCGTTCGACGCGGCACGAGCGCTGGCCAGGAGGATGGCGGCGGTCCCCGGAGGTCCGGCGCCCCGGGCGGCGTTCGGAGTCAAACTGGTGCTGTCGCGCGACGCGACCGCGGCCGAAGTCGCACGCCTCGTCGCGACGTACGAACAGGAGCTCGAGCACTACCGCGCCCGACGGGACGCGGCGGCGCTGGTCGCTCCGGGCGGCGACGAAGATCCTGCCGACCTGTCCGCGTGGACCCTCGTCGCGAACGTGCTCCTGAACCTGGACGAAGCGGTGACCAAGGAATGAAGCGCCCAGTGGATCGCACGGCCCGCCTGCACCAGATCACCAGGCGTCATTTCTTCGAGCAGGCATCTTTCGGGATCGGCGGCCTGGCGCTCGCGTCGCTGATGGATCGTGTCGTTCTCGCCAACACCCAGGGGGGCGCGGCCCCGACCCACGCGCTGCAGTTCGCACCGAAGGTCAAACGGGTCATTTACCTCTTCATGGCCGGCGCACCGTCGCAGATCGATCTCTTCGATCCGAAGCCGGTGCTGACCAAACACGACGGCCAGGATATTCCCGAGGAGTTCATCAAGGGAGAGCGGTTCGCGTTCATCAAGGGAACGCCCAAGCTCCTCGGCTCGCCTTTCCAGTTCCGGAAATACGGACAGTCGGGGGCGGAAATCTCGGAGCTGCTGCCGAACCTGGCGAAGCTGGCGGACGACATCGCGATCGTCCGCTCGATGCAGACGACGCAGTTCAATCACGCGCCGGCGCAGATTTTCATGAACACCGGCCACCAGGTGATTGGCCGGCCGAGCCTCGGCTCCTGGTTGAGTTACGGCCTCGGGAGTGAGAACAGCGACCTGCCCGCCTTCATCGTCCTGCTGTCGGGCGAGAACAACCCGGATGGCGGCAAGTCGTGCTGGGGGAGCGGTTTTCTTCCGACGACGCACCAGGGGGTCGAGTTCAGGTCCAGCGGGGAGCCGGTCCTGTTCGCGTCGAATCCCGAGGGCGTCAACGGCGACGTGCGCGGACGATCGATCGGCGCGATCAACGATCTCAACCGGCAGCACGCGATGGACGTGGGAGACCCGGAAATCCAGACGCGCATCGCGGCGTACGAGCTCGCGTACCGGATGCAGACGAGCGTCCCCGAGCTGACCGACCTGTCGAAGGAGCCGGCCTCGATCCACGAGCTGTATGGCACCGAGCCGGGGAAGGCCTCGTTCGCGAACAACTGTCTTCTCGCCCGCCGCCTGATCGAGCGAGGCGTGCGCTTCGTCCAGCTGTATCACCGCGGCTGGGACACCCACGGCGCCTCCTTTGGCGAGGACATCGTCGAAAAGCTGCCGCGGCTGTGCCGCCAGACGGATCGGCCGGTGTATGGGCTCCTCACGGACTTGAAGCAGCGTGGGCTCCTCGAGGACACGCTCGTGGTCTGGGGAGGGGAGTTCGGCCGCACGCCGATGAACGAGGCGAGGAACGGCTCGAAATTCCTGGGAAGGGATCACCATCCGCGGGCATTCACGATGTGGCTCGCGGGCGGGGGGATTCGTCCGGGCGTGACAGTCGGGAGCACCGACGAGCTGGGGTACAACGTGGTCGAAGATCCCGTCGATGTGCACGACCTCCACGCCACGATGCTGCGGCTGCTCGGCGTCGATCACGAGAAACTGACCTACCGTTTCCAGGGGCGTGACTTCCGCCTCACCGACGTCCACGGCAAGATCGTGGGCAAGCTGCTCGCGTGATCCGTCTGGAGTGCGACGCGCTGGAACCTCTGTTGCGGCCCCGTACGCGGATCGCGGCCGGTCCTTTGCCGCGTCCGCAGGTGGCCGGCAGACCTCGAATGCCATGGACCACGCTGGTGCGGCGCGCCGTGTGCCCGCTCTTGATGTGGTCATGCTCCGCCATGGCCGTGGGCGCCGGTCAGGCATCGGCCCAGACCTATCGTCAGAAGGAACGGGCGTTCTACACAGCCGATGAATTTGCACGTGCGACTGCCGGTAGGGTGCGTGTCGAGCGCAGCGTGGATTCCGCGCAGGAAGGGGCGCTGCGCCGGGCATACGTGCCCTTGCCGGTCACCGAGTTCACCGTGATGGCCGGTTCGGCGTCGAGCACCTGGATCGGCACGCGTGAAGGCGCCATCCGGCTCGGCCCCGGTTACCGGGGCCGCGAATACTTTGCCGGGCGGCGTTGGCTGCCGGACGACCACGTGACGGGCATCGGTCTCGACGGAGAGACGACCTGGCTCGAGACGCCCGCAGGGTATTCGCGAATCTCGTACGTGCCCATGACGCTGTCGGAGAAATCGAGGGCGTTTGTCGATCGCGTGCAGTCCCGGCACACCCGCTGGGGTCTCACCGCTGATTCGCGGCTCCGCGTGCCGGGCGACCTGTCGACGAATCAGATGATCGCGAACGACAACGACGGTCTGTGGACCGCGATGTACGTCGCCGCCGAATGCTTCCGGTTCAAGGTGACCGGCGATGCCGGTGCGCGTGCGAATGCCAAGCGAGGGATGGACGCGCTCATCCGGCTCGAGGCCGTCACCGGGATCCCGGGGTTCCCCGCGCGTTCCTTTCTCAAAGTCGGTGAAGAGGAGCAGCCGGCAGACGGCGAATGGCACGACTCGCCCGACGGGCAGTGGCGCTGGAAAGGGAATACGAGCTCCGACGAAATCGTCGGTCACTTTTTCGTGTACCCGGTCTATTACGACCTCGCCGCCGAGGAGGGAGAGAAGCCTGCGCTGCGCGCAGTCATCGATCGGATCACGAATCACATCCTCGACCACGAGTACAGGCTGCTGGGACTTGCAGACAAGCCGACCCGGTGGGGATGGTGGGGACCGACGGCCATCTGGACGGATCCTGACGAAACCGGTTTGCGCGCGCTCCACATGCTGTCGCATCTGCGTGTGGCCGAGCACATGACGGCAGATGCGCAATACCGGGAGCGGTACCGGGCCGCATACGCAGACCTCGTCGGGACGCACAAGTATCACCTGCTTACGCGCAACCAGAAGGTGATGGTGCCGGGCCACATCAACCATTCAGACGACGAGCTGGCGTTCCTCTCGTTCTATCCGCTGCTGCGTTACGAAACGAATCCCGCGCTCCTCCAGATATACAGGCAGAGCCTGGAACGCAGCTGGCAGATCGAGCGACCGGAGAGAAATCCGCTCTGGAACCTGATTTACGCGGCGGGCACCGGAGCGAAGGACTTCGATCGTGCCGAAGCGGTCCGCACGCTGCAGGAGATCCCGATGGATCTCATCCAGTGGTCGGTGAGGAACTCGAATCGCGCGGACGTGCCCCTGGACCCCCTGGCCGACCGTTTCCAGCATCCGCAGGCGCTCGTCGTGCTGCCGTACGACGAACTGCCCATTTGGAAATGGAACGGGAACCCCTATCTGCTCGACGGCGGTTTCGGCGGGCGCTCCGAGGACGACGGCGCGTACTTCCTGTTGCCGTATTGGATGGGCCGTTTTCACGAACTGCTGGCTGAGTAGGCACGAGCTCGACGAGTTAGTCCTTGAGCTTGACCCCCGAGGTACTCCACAGTTCAACTACACACATGCCTCCTGAGAAGACTGCGAGAGTCCCCTTCGACGACCGCGCCGCGCTCGAGGAGCTCGAGCGGCTGCAACGCTCCATCCAGGAATATCGGCGCAAGCGCGAGCAGGCCGAGGGAGAGTTCGAGGAGTTCGTCGGGGGGTTCCGCCCGGTTGCCGGCCAGTCCGGTCCCGCTCCCGCCGACCAGGTTCGGGCGTTCGTACCCATCTCTCCAGACGTCGCGAACCAGTCGCCGCTGTCGTCACCGCGTCCTGTCGATGTGGGACCTGCGCCGCCCGCGTCGGTCCCGGTGCCCCAGATCCCTGTCGTTGCGCCGGTCGTGCCAGCCGCCATACCTCCGGCGGAGCCCATCATGGCCCCCTGGGCCCCGCCTCCGGCGATAGCCGTGCCCCCGAGTTTTTTTTCCGAAGCGCCCCGGTCCGTCACGTTCGACGACGGGACGTCTGATGTCAGCCCCGCGACCATCGGGACCACCCGCAGTCGCCTTCCGCTGATTCTGGGCGCAGCGGGTGTCCTGCTCGTGGCCGCAGTGCTCCTGACACGATCCATGTCGTCGCCGGTCTCTTCACTCCCTCCTGCCGCGGCACCCGAGCCGGCACCGGCACCGGCTGAAGCGCCAGCCCCTGTCGCGCCACCCGAGACGGCCGCCGCCAAGGCGGCGTCACCGCCCGCCGCCGCGGCGCCCGCGCCAGCCCCTCCGGCCGAGATCCGGACGCTTCGGCGGGTGTGGCTCCGCGTGCTGGTCGATGGCACCCGGGCCGTCGAGCGCGAGGTCGAGGCCAATGCGAGCATTCCGCTCCCCGCGGGACGAACGTTCATCGTCCGCGCAGGCGACGCGGGAGCGGTTCATTTCTATATGAAGGGGCAGGACCGGGGACCGCTCGGAGCGGATGCCCAGGTCGTGACACGGACGTTCACGTCCGGGATCGGCTCCGCTCCCGCTCCCGTACGGTGAGGGGCGGGCTGCGGCTTGACGGGCCGCGCGGGGTGCAGGGATGCAGGGGTGCGTTGCACGTTCGACGATGGACGTTTTGATGAGGAGCTGAGATGTCGGGTGGAAGTTCGAGCGCGGTGGCGCGCAGGAGTAGCGGCGGGAGCGACGTGAATCGGCGACTGCGGATCGCGATCGACATGGACGAGGTCATGGCCGATGCGCTGGCGGAGCACGTCCGGCGCTACAACGCCGCATTCGACGCACACGTCCGGATCGAGGATCTGAACGGCCGCCACCTGGAGGACTGTGTGCCGCCCGAACATCGCGACGCGGCGGTGTCGATGTTCGACGCGTCTTTTTTCGAAGAGCTGGAGCTGCTGCCCGACTGCGTGGAAGTGATTCGGGAGCTGACGGAGCGATTCGAGGTGTTCATCGTGTCGGCGGCGATGGACGTGCCGTTGTCGTTCGACGCGAAGTATCGGTGGCTCCTGCGGCACTTCCCGTTCATCCCCTCGTCGCACTTCGTGTTCTGCGGCGACAAGAGCATCATCGACGCGGACTACCTCATCGACGATCGTCCCCGGCATTTCGCCAGATTCAAGGGCCGTCCGGTGCTCTTCTCGGCGCCGCACAACTCGGCCGAATCGCGCTATCCCCGCGTCAGCTCCTGGGCGGACGTGCGCCGGCTGTTCGAGGCCGAAGGGCAGCCGGACACGTAAGGACCGATGTGGAGAGCACGGCGGCCGTGCTCTCCCACCGAGCCGGACCGACCACTCAGACAGCCGCCTGGACGGGTGCAGCCTTCCGAACCGACAGATTGCCGATGCCGGCGAGAACGCCGAGCGCAAGGGCCGCCAGGACCACACCCGGGGTCCACAGCGACGCGAGGCCAAGCACGGCGTCCAGCGAATACGCCCCCGGGCCGGTCAGCGCGAGCGCCGCCGCCGTCACCCCGTAGATGAGCGGGAGTTCGATTCCGTTCGCGGTCGCGAAGAGACCGTGTTGCCAGTGGACGCTCACGGCGGCCACGATCATCACCGACACCATCACGGCCGCGGCGAACGGCTCGAACAGGCCGGCGGCGAGCAACACCCCGCTGCCGATCTCGCTCACTGCGGCCGCGGTGGCGAAGAGGCGTCCCGGACGGAACCCCAGCGCTTCGAAGAACCCGGCGGTCCCGGTCAGGCCGTAGCCGCCGAACCAACCGAACAATTTTTGCGATCCGTGGGCCGCCATGAGGAGACCGACGACGACCCGGGCTACCAGCAAACCTGCATCCATGTACTTCACTCCTGAAAAGAGGCGGCCCCAGCGGCCGCGCGGAACGAATATACTATATAAAAGATAGCACCTATATGTCAAGCAGCTACTTGCGAAAATGTTCTACGCGGGGTATTCTGAAGACCTCGAGATGAAGCATCAGCCCCATCCGCCCGCCCTCTGCGCCCGGTTCCACAGGGCAAGCGAGCTCATCGGCCGCCGATGGACCGGGGCGATTATTTTCGTGCTGCTGAAGTCGCGCTGCCGCTTTGCGGTCCTGCGCGATGCGATTCCCGAGATTACCGACCGCATGCTCAGCGATCGGCTCCAGGAGCTTGAGCTCGAAGGTATCGTGGAGCGCACCGTGATCCCCGAGACGCCGGTTCGCGTGGAGTACGCGCTGACGCGGAAGGGCCGCGCGCTCGCCTCCGCGATCGACGCGATCGTGGAGTGGGCCCACAAGTGGAGTGACGCAGAGGCGCCGGTCCCGAAACCGGTCAGGACCCCCAAGGTGTCGAGGACCGCTTAGACCGCTTTCCGCCTTCGAACCGCGGCTGTCGAACTTCAGCTTCGAACGTCAGCCGCTCTTTTCGCTTCGCCGTCGCAGGCTCCTCAGAACCTTCATCACGTCGGTGCCGCCCCGGCCGAAGTGGTCGTACAGTCGCGTGTACTCGCGGTACAACAGGTCGTACTGGATTTGGTTCGCGCGGATCGGGTCATACACGTGCGTCGCCGGGGGGGCCATGCTGAGCGCAACGGTTCGAAGCGGGTCGGGTCCGCCTCCGCCAGTTCCTGCGGCTGCGGCCCCGAGCATCGCCGCCCCGAGTGCGGACGCCTGGGGCGCTCCCGCGACGGCGATCGACCTTCCCGTGACGTCGGCGTAAATCTGCATCAGCATGGCGTTGCGGGTGAGGCCCCCGCCGGCCACGATGGACGACACCGCGAGGCGCTGGTCCGTGTAGGAGTCGATGATGGCGCGCGTGCCGAACGCCGTCGCTTCAATCAGCGCGTGGAAGACTTCCTCGGCCCGCGTGCTGAGCGTGGCGCCCACGACGAGGCCGCTCAGATCCGAACGGCCCAGCGTCGAGCGATTGCCCTGCCACCAGTCGAGGACGAGCAGCCCGCTGTGCCCCGGCCCGAGACCCTTCGCCTTTCCGGTGAGCCACTCCTGGATCGAGAGGCCCTGTTCAGCGGCCGCCGCGTGGTACGCCGGAGGCACCGCGTGACTGGCGAACCACGCGAACAGGTCGCCGACCGCTGCCTGCCCGGATTCGTACGCGAAGTACCCGGGGACGATGCCGTCCTCGACGACCCCCGCCATGCCTTCCACCGGCCGCTCGGCATCGGCCATGAGCAGGTGGCACGTGGACGTGCCCATCATCATGACGAAGGTGCCCGGCGCCGCCACGCCGCCGCCGAGCACCGCCGCGTGTGCGTCGATGATCGGCGCGGCCACGACCACGCGCTGCGACAGCCCGAGACGGCGGCTCCACTCAGGCGTCAGCGTCCCGACGGCGGTGCCGGGCGAGACGACAGGAGCCGACGCCTTGGCCGTGAACAGATCCTGGAACCCCGGCCTCACGGCGTCCATGTAGTCGCGAGAGGGATGCCCCTCCCGCTTGTGCCACGTGCCCTTGTATCCCGCGGCGCATGCGTTGCGGGCGAGCACGCCCGTCAGCCGCCAGACCACCCAGTCCGCGGCTTCGATGAACCGCGCCGCCGCCGAGTAGACGTGCGGCGCGTCTTCCGCGACTTCCAGCGCCTTCGGCAGCAGCCACTCCGACGAGATCCGTCCACCGTACCGTGGCAGCCACGGTTCGCGGCGTTCCGCGGCAATCGCGGTAATCCGATCGGCCTGCCGCTGCGCGCCGTGATGCTTCCAGAGCTTCGGCCAGGCGTGCCGCTCCGCCCTGAACGAGTCCAGCTGGCATAGGGGCGTTCCGTCGGCGCTGGTGGGCAGGACGGTGCAGGAGGTGAAGTCGATCCCGATCCCGACGACCTCGCGCGCGTCGATGCGCGCGCGCGACACGGCAGACGCGACCGTTCGCTCGAGGCCGGTGAGCCAGTCGGTCGGATTCTGAAGCGCCCAATCCGGCGGCAGCCGCTCCCCGGTCCCGGGCAGCAAGTCGTCGATGACCCCATCCCCATACGGCTCCACCGCCGTCCCGACGGTCTCTCCGGTACCCGCGTTCACGACCAGCGCGCGGACGGATTCGGTGCCGAAATCGACGCCAATCGAGAACGCAGTCACTGAAGGTTCGCCCGTGATTCAGCGCAGGACGCGACAGTCAAGGTCCAGGATCCTGCAGAGCTGCTCGAGCTCACTCACGTAGTCGCCGTAGACGCCGTGGATGTGGTTGCAGTGAAAATGCTCGATGAACGTCTCCACGCGGCATTCGAACCGGGCGAACGCGTGCGGCCAGTTGTCCTGGCTGATTGCCGCGATCTCATGATTGCGACGGCCGAAATCCACGAACTCGGCCGGCACCACATTCATCAGGTACCGGCCATCGTGCCGCGTGAGGCGCGCAAGCGTGACGCGGCCCGGCGCGGCAATGTGGTACACCGCGGCGCCGCCAGCGGGGAAGTAGAAGCCTTGCGGCCGGAACTCGGTCAGCGCGAGATTCACGGCCGGGTCCATGCTGCGGCCCGCAAAATAGGTGGCGTGCTGGCCGCTGTTGCACAGATCCCAGACGCCCAGGTCGGCGTGATAGTGCCGCACGTCAGCGAAGAGCACCGGCCCGCCCGACAGATGCTTGAAAATCTGCATCGTCAGCGCCGCATCCGAGTCGGCCTCCGTCGCACAGACGATTGACGGCTTGGCCTCGCCGTCCGGTCCGTAGGGATCGTTCAGGAAGGCTTCCGCGACGTCCGCGGTCGCAAAGTGCTCCGTCAGCTCGCGCTGGCCCTTGATTCCGCAGAAGTCGTACTTGAACTCGTCGATCAGATCCAGCGCGGCGTAGTACAGGCCGAGCTGCCGTCGCAGCAGATCCTCAGTCAGGCGGAACTCGGCGTCTGGCGCGGTCCAGTGAATGCGACCCACGGTCCTGTTGAGATATGCGACCGCGGGAGCCACCCGGTTTCCGGTGGCGAGCTCCTGTTCCGCGCGGCGGACGAGCTCGAACTGGTCCACGTGATCGACGTCGATGCCAAACTGTTTCATCCACTGTGCGGGATCGATGACGGTCGTATCGATCCCGAGCGAGCGGCCTCCGACGAGGCAGTAGGTCAGGCCCCGCAGGCGCCGTGCTGCCGCGACCGCCAGAATCTGGGAACGAAGGTGCGCGAACACCTCGTCGTCGTCGATATTCCCGAAACTCTTCGTGAAGGGAATGCCCGCCTGGTCGAGCGAACCGGAGTTTGCAAGCATCCCGACGAGGCCCGGGTACTGCGGATTCACGTTCGAGAACATCACGATCGGCTGCGGACAGAACTGCGCCGCCACCCGCGCGTACTGCGGCCAGGCCCAGACGGAGAAGTTGAAGACGACGACGTCCATCTCCGCCATCCGCCGGCCGTTCCGGACCGCAATGTCGTTCTGCCAGATCACCTCGTCGCCCGTCAAGACTTCGAACCCGGCGGATTCGAGCCGCCGCACGAGCAGCTCCCGGAACTGCCGGTTCACGGGTTCCAGAGGGCGCTGCAGATAATGACGGCCGTCGCCGAAATCGAGGACGCCGACGCGGATCTTGCGGTGTTGTAAGTGCTCGAGCACGGGCTCCTCTTCAGCTCTCAGTCGTCAGCCTTTAGCCGCTCCGTCCCTGAGCCACAAACTTCGGCGCTCAGACTCTGTCGCCAGAGGTCTCGATAGAACTCAGCTATCGCCACCAATCAGCCGACCGGTCACAGCCGATACCGCCGGCCGTCAGTGCGACGGCTTCATGCCCATTATCCACGCCCCGTTGACGTCCGGGTGCTCGATCGCCTTTGCGCGGGAGGCGCCTCCGGCATCCGGCGCCACTGACGCAGGCGCTCCACGTGTCGCCGCGATCCGTCGATCGACTGATCATCAGACGGGCTTCCTGGGCGCAATTTGATTGACGCGCCACGGCGCCTGCGATGTACTCGTCGGCCGATGTCTCTGTCGCATCCGTCATTGGCCGGACTCTTCGCAGCCGTCGTCACGCCTGTGCATGACGATGGCCGGCTCGATCTGAACGCCTTCGATCGCGTCGTCGCGTTCCTGCTGGAGGCCGGCGTATCCGGCGTCTGCATCGGCGGCGCGACGGGGGAGTATCCGCACTTCGAGACCGCCGATCGACAAATCCTGATCGAGAGGGCGGCGAGACGCGTGCCCGCGGCGTCTGCGCTGCTCGTGGGCATCGGCGCCCCGTCGGTGCGCCACGTCCTCGAGCTGGGATGCGCGTCCCTCGACGCAGGCGCTCGTGCGCTCCTGCTGCCCATGCCGATGTTCTTTCGATACGAGCAGCAGGACCTCGAGGCGTTTTCCCGCGAGGTGACGGATGCGCTCGGTGCGCCCTGCCTGCTCTACAACCTCCCCGGCTTCACGAACGGACTGGCTCCGGAGACGATGATGCATCTCCTGCGCACGGGAAACTTCATCGCGGGGCTGAAAGACAGCAGCGGCGAGCGCGAAAACCTGGCCACGTTCGGGACCGCGCGAACCGCCCAGCCGTGGTCGCTCCTGGTGGGCGACGATCGCCTGCTGCACGCAGGTCTCGAGGCCGGGTGGGATGGTGGCATCTCGGGCGTCGCCGGGTTCTGCCCGGAGCTCGTCGTGGCTCTCTACCGGAGCTTCGTCGAGGGGCGGACGGCCGAGGCCGCGCGACTCCAGGCCTTGCTCGACGAGGTCATCGAGCGTCTCGCGCCGTTTCCAACCCCCTGGGGCATCCGAATCGCCCTCGCCGCACGCGGCTTTCAGACGGGACCCCTTCCGCTGCCGATCACGGCACGTCGCCAGCAGCAGATCGCCGACTTCGAGGCGTGGTTTCCCGGGTGGCTGCGGCGCGCCGGCCTGGCGGATCGCAAGCCGTCGTAGCGGCCGCGCCATCTTCACCCCGAAGTCCTGAGCCTGGCTCACGCGCTCCGTGGCCCCGCGAGGTCGACCCGCATGTTCGCCGCATCACGCCTGACGAAGAACAGCAGCCCGCCAAGAAGGAGCAGCCCCGCCAGGATGTAGACGGACGACGCGAGGGCAATCGCCAGCCCGAGGCTCTGGCGCGTGGCGATGACACCGATGACGAGCGGCGCGCTGCCGCCTCCGGCGAGCCATCCCACCGCATTCATGAACCCGGCGGCAGTGCCGCGTGCCTCGGGCCGCACCACGTCGAACACGGACGCGAAGATGTTCGCGTCGTACAGACCTTTGAAGAAGCCCCACGCCGTCAGGGCGAACATCACGGTGCCGACCGACGGCGTCAGTCCGCAGAGCGCGACGAAGGGCGCGCCGCCGAGCACGCCGATCAGCTGCACCGCCAGCCTTCCCCGGGGCGTGCGCCGGCGCCACCTGTCGGCGAGCCATCCTCCGACCGGGGCGCCCGCCATGCTCGCGAGCTGCACGAAAATCGTGGCCGTCAGCCCGGCCATCGCGAGCCCCATGTGGAACTTGTCATACAGGAACTTCGGCATCCAGGACAACAGCACGACGGCCACGAAGTTCGCGCACATGAACGCCCCCATCAGGCAGAGCAGCGTGGGCGTTCGTGCCAGCAGGCGGACGAACTGCGTCAGGGAGAGCCCGCCGGAGACGGGCGTCGCGACATCGGCCCCGATGGCCTCCGCGACGTCCGTGGCGCCTCGCACCGGCTCGACGAGAAAGCGCCGGAGCACGAACCCGAGCAGAATGCCCAGGCCCCCGAAGACGACGAACGACAGCCGCCAGCCGTAGTACTGCCCGATGAGGCCGGCGAAGAAGCCTCCGCCGATCGTCCCGACATACACACTCGTCTGGTGGAGGCCCATTGCGCGCGAGCGGGTGTCCCGACCGTGATAGTCACTGATGAGCGACATGGACGCGGGGAAGTAGAAGGTCTCTCCAAGCCCCTCGGCGGCGCGCCAGAAAAAGAGGTGCCGGAACGTTCTGGATGTCATCGTCGCGACGCAGATGAGACTCCAGGCCTGCAGCCCTCCCAGGATCGCGGTGCGCCGGCGAATCCGGTCCACGACCATGCCGGCAAACGGCGCGCCGAGCCCGTATACCCAGGCAAATGAGGATCCGAGGAGGCCGAGTTGCACCGGCGTCAGGCCCATCTCGCGCTCGAGCAGCGGGAACACCGAGAAAATCGCCTGGCGGTCTGCGTAGTTGAAGAACGAGATGAGCCACAGCATCCCGACGACCGACCATTTGTAGTTCGTCCCGACCGGTGGACGGGAAGCGGCGGATGTGGCCATGGCTCGGCTCAGTACGACGTGTGCTGCCTGCGGGCGGGGCGGAGACCGTGCGGGCCGAGAAACTGATGCGCCCCGCCTTCGAACAGGGCGAGTTCGGATGGCGCCTGGAAGAACAGGAAACCCTGCTCGATGTAGCGCTGTGTCTCCTCGAACGAGCCCGCTGGTCTACCGGCGATCTTGCGGTGCCGCCTGGCCGCCGCGAGAATGAGCGCGGCGGATTCCTGGACGAGCGGATGACGCTGGTCTCCGCGCAACCCCAGCGAGAACGACAGGTCGCCGGTGCCCGCGAACACGACGTCCACGCCGGGCGTGGCCGCGATCTCGTCCGCATGCGCCAGCGCTGACTCCTCCTCGATGATCACGACGACCAGGACGTTGCGATCCGCCGAGTCCGCGTACGCGTCCGGCTCGGGCCACGACGCCGCCGCCAGGCTGGCTCCGGATCCGCGGCGCCCGACCGGCGGGTAGCGACAGGCGGCCGCCGCCTGCAGCGCGAGCGCGGGCGTGCTGACGAACGGAAAGACCACGCCGTGCACCCCCGCGTCGAGCACCCGCTTGGCGGACCACGTCTCGGCAACCGGGACGCGCGCGATGGGTATCGCGGGCAGATCCCGGGTCGCGAGCACGATGTTCCGAACCGTTTCGAGAGACAGCGGCGAGTGCTCGAGCTCGAGCCACAGGAAATGGAAGCCCGCCGTCGCAGCCCGAACCGCGATGTCGAGGCTGCCCGTCGTGATGGTGCACCCGAACACCGGCTGCGAGCCGCGCAGACGCTGCCGGAGGAGGCTCTCCCACGCCGCGTCCATCTACCGCCTCCTCATCAGCCAGACCTCGGCGATCTGGTTGCCGCGTCCGGCGCCGCCGATGCCGGGAGGGCCGCTGAAGGTTAACGTCAGCTGTCCTCCTCGCGTCGCGGCCATCGGCACATCGAATTCCACCGGTGCGACCGGTGAGGGCTTGGCCATCGGGGGGTGCACCTCGTACGCGCCGTTCGCGACCAGCCGAATGAGGATGCCGGGTCCGAACGCGTCGCCGGCGTATACCACCCGCACCCGGTAGTGGGCGGTGGCGTCGAGGTTGGTGTATCGCATCTCGACAGGAGTGTCCCAGAAAGACTCCGCATGCGTCATCCACGACAGCCGCCAGTCGGCACGATAGCCGAACCCCGTCTGCGCAGAGGTGAAGCGTTGGGGGTCCTGCTCGAACGGGATCGCCCGCACCAGGTGCGGCTGCAGCGACGGGTTTCCGAGGTCGTCGTAGAAACCGCCGGGCCCCGGATCCGTCCACCGGACGACGTGGTCGATCGCCGCAAGACGCTCGTCGTCCCTCACGAGCGCGGCGGCGTCGGCCAGGCGCGGCAGCAGCCATCCCGCATCGTTCAAGGGTGTCTCGACGCTGTCGAGCGTTGCGCCACGTCCCACCGCGATCGCGCGGTACCGCGAGACACTCAACTGCTGCCTGATGCTCTGGAAGAGCGCCTCCGCAAGTGTGTAGACCCGCAGGCGCCACTCCGGGGACGGCCTTTCCAGCGGCTCGTGCAGGATGCGAATGGCCTCGGCGAGCGCGGCCTTCGAGGTGCCCACCGTCGCCGAACCCAGCACGCGGAGGGCCCGCTCCTGAACCGCGGTCTCCTGCAGCAGACGACTGCGAACGTAGGCGTCGTAGTACGCGCGATACAAGGCCTGCTGGAAACGCCAGTTGCGGAGCTCGCGAGGGGCGGCGTCGCGCTCCATGACCTGGAATGCATCGAGCGTGGCGACCACGGAGGCATTGGACGCAAGAGGTCCGCGCCAGTTCCGCTCGAGCGCCAGGAGGCCCTGCGCGAAGCGGTCGGTGTAGCGGGGGCCGATGAAGTACCGGCTGTACTCACGCAGCGTCTGCAGCACGGCGGCATCCGGATCCCAGCCCAGGCCGCTCCAGACCATCTTGTTCACGTCGTCATTCGACCCTTCCGAGTAGGTGATGAAGTCCGCTGCGTACGGCATCAGCGACCGGAAGATGACGGCCTGATCCTCCGGACGCGGATTGATCTGCTCGCGCTGCGACGTGAGGGCATGGGCGACATCCCAGTCCTGCACGGGGTACTGGCTGCGGAGGCTGTGGGTGATGTCGGGATAGTGGCGGATCCGATAGCGCTTCGGGACGTTCGCGCGGAGCACGGGCAGGCTGTCGCGCACCTGCGGCCCGAAGACGACGCCCGTCAGCCAGGCCGGCTCGGTCTTCAGGATGCCGTAGAATTCGTCCATCCACGCCCTGGTGAATCCCTGGGGCGACACCCACATCTCTGCCGCAGGGTGGTACGTGTGCAGGCTCGCGGTCTGTCGCTCGAGCATCGCCATCAAATGCTTCGGCTGCGTGTGCCCGGGATCGCCGCCGGGCACGAACACGGCATCGACGCGCGGGAGCCGGGACAGCACCGCGGCCCACTCGGCGACCGCTGCGTCCACCTGCCTGGGGTCGCCGTAATCGTGATCCATCGCCGGGTACCAGACCCAGACGTCGAGGCCGTACTCGTCCGCGATGCGGGACATCTCCACCATCATGTCCATCGGCGGCAGCGTGAAGTGGGGGCTGTCGGCGTCGTCGTCGGACCGCGGCGGAATCAGCTCGATCGCATTCGTCCCGAAAATGGCGAGATCGCGGATGTACTGCTCCCACAGGGGCACGTCCCAGGCGTCGTAGGTGTTCGTCTTGGGGCGGTAGCCGAGCTGATGGCCGCGGAGCGCGACCCGCGGAGTCGTGACCAGTGCGAGCGTAGACGGGACCTTCAGCGTGCCACGCGACATCTCGAGATTGCGAAGCAGCCCGCCGACGCCAAAGAGCATCCCGCGCGCGTCCGCTCCCAGCACGATGACCGTAGGCGCCTGCCGCGCGGCCGGGTTGATCGCCAGCCGGTACCCCTCGCGTCCGGGCGCTGGCGCGGCCGGCAGGTTCCGCAGCCCGGCCGCCGCCCAGTCCGAGGAGGTCAAGACTGGTCCGACGGCAATTGCCGGAACGGTGCCGGCCGGCCACTGCGCGGAAACGGGAAGCCGGATCGCCGTCCGCTTCTCTATCTCTTCCACCAGGACGCGGACTGCCGTACGCTCCTGCACGTTCAGCACGGCCGGGGTCACAATCGCCGCGCCGGCGAGGTCGACGAATAGCGGGTCCACGCGGCGCAAGGATGCTGCGCCGGCCTGCTGTTCAGCAGCCGGGCGTGTGCCCATCGCCGACGTGAGCAGGAGGGCCGCGGCGGCGATGCCCCCGAGGTAGCGGACCTGGATGATTGGCATTCAGCTTCCAGACAGAAGACCCGATGCGGGCCGACGCGCGCACGCCGCGTCATTCTCTACTAGATCCGGTTTTTCACTACAATGCTCCCGCCGAGCGTCATCATCCCGGAGGCCGTGCGTGCCACTCAGCGCCGAACAGCTCGAGGTCATTCGCCGAATCGACAGTCCGACCGTCTCGAATGCGATCGAGGTGTTCGGCGTCCGGCCCCGCGTAACGGGTTTTGCCGGGTGGGAGCTGCGGTGCGCGTTTCCCGAGCTGGGATCGATGGTGGGATACGCGGTGACGTGCACCGCCGACACGACGACCGAAGTGCGGAGCGAGAGTCGCGGGCTGCTGCCGCTGTGGGCGGCGATAGAAGCCGCGCCGAAGCCCGCCGTGCTCGTGATCAAGGACCTCGGTCCGGAGCGCAGCCGGTCCTGCCACATGGGCGAAGTGATGGCCACGACCGCGAAGGCGCTCGGCGCTGTCGGATGCGTCTCGGACGGGGGCCTGAGGGATGTGCTCGAAGTCCGCGCGCTCGGCGGATTCCAGTACTTCTGTCCGGGCTTCGTCGTGTCGCACGGAAATCCGTTCATTCTCGACGTGAACGTCCCCGTGACGCTCGACGGGATGGCGGTGCAGCCCGGCGACCTCCTGCACGGCGACATCAACGGCCTGCTCGTGATCCCTGCGGCCGTCGCGCACCAGGTCGCCGACGAAGCTGAACGCGTGCGCGCCGCAGAGCGCGAGGTGCTCGACTTCGTGCGAACTCCAGGGTTGACGGTCGAGAAGCTGCGGCAATTCCAGCAGCGCTTCAAGCATTGAACCGGCGGCCACCGCAGATTCCAGAGAGGAACCATGACGCACTCCACTCGAATCGCGCTCGCGCTCGTCTGGGTGACGGCCTCGTGCCTGCCGGCGGCCGCGCAACCGGCGCGTATGAAGGTCGTACTCGATACCGACATCGGGACCGATATCGACGATGGATGGGCCCTTGGCTATGCACTGAAGAGCCCGTCTTTCGATCTGCTGGGGGTGACCGTCACCGACGCAGACACGCCGCGGCGCGCCAGGCTGGCCGCCAAGCTCCTCTATCGCCTCGGACGCACCGACGTCCCGGTCGCGGTCGGACGGCAGACCCCGGCGGTGCCCGCCGATCGCATCGACTATCAGTTCATGTGGGCGGAGGATTTCCAGGCGTACAAGCCGGTTGCCGCGCCGGCTGTTGAATTCCTTGCCGACCTGATCCGGCGGAATCCTGGCCAGCTCACGCTCATCGCCGTCGGACCGCTCCAGAACATCGGGGATCTGGTTCGACTGCACCCCGATCTCGTCCCGCTGGTGAAGCGCGTCGTTCTGATGAGCGGCTCGATTGGGCCGAACGCCTGGAGCTCGGCGCCCGTTGCCGAGTGGAACGTCAAGCTGGCCATCCCGGAGGCGCAGGCGGTTTATGCAGCCGCCTGGCCGGTCACGATTGTGCCGCTCGATTCGACGACGTACATCCGGCTCGAGGATCGCGAACGCGAGGCGCTGCGCAAAGCCGGCACGCCCCTTGTTGTCGCCCTGGAGGCCCTGCTCCGGCTGTGGTCCGAACGACCGGACAGCCGCATGACCCTCCACGATCAGATGGCGCTCGCGGAAGCGCAGCATCCCGGCCGTTTCTTCGGCCGGTGTGAGTCGATGCCAATCCGGGTGGACGCCGAAGGGTATCTGCGTGTCGACAAGGCCGCCGGCCATCCCGTCACGGTCTGCCTCGAACCGAAGCGCAACGAGTTCATGACGCATTACCTCGGGCAGCTCGCCGCGAAGTAGGTCGGCGCGAACCAACACGCTCCTTGCCTCGCACGGTCCGGATCGCTATCCTCTCGCCCATACGCCGCAACAAGTCCGGGACGGCCCGATTGATGCCGGGCGCCTGGATCGTGTCGCCGATGAACCGAAGGAGCAGCGCATGTGGAGCCGGCGACGTTTTCTGGGATCGATGGCCGCAATCTCCGCCGTCCGCGGAACGGTCGCCGCCACGCCCCCGTCTGTCGACGCAGCCGCACCGGCGCGTGACTATTTTCGCGAACTGGGCGTCAGGCCCTTCATCAACGCCGCGGGAACCTATACCGCCATGACCGCGTCGCTCATGCCGCCGCCGGTGATGGCGGCGATCGACTACGCATCGAAGCACTACGTGATGCTCGATGAACTCCACGATCGCGTGGGAGAGCGCATCGCGGCCCTGGTCCGCGCCGAGGCCGCGATGGTCTCATCCGGCGCGGCTTCCGCCCTCACGCTGGCCACGGCCGCGGTGCTCACCGGCCCCGATCGTCAGAAGATTGGCGATCTGCCGAACCTGTCGGGGATGAAGAGCGAAGTCATCATCCAGAAAGCGCATCGATTCGGGTACGAGCGCGCCGTGCGCAACTGCGGCGTGAAGCTGATCGAAGTGGAGAGCCGGGCCGACCTCGCGCGGGCGGTGAACGAACAGACGGCGATGATGCTCTTCTACAACAACAACAA
>JANMCN010000008.1:0-23166 GCA_031361295.1 Acidobacteriota bacterium
CGGGTCGATCAGGTAGGGCGGACAGACGGCGGAGCCGAAGCTCCGCCCTGCGATTGATGGGTCGCAACGTAGGTAGGGCGGAGCTTCAGCTCCGCCAGCGAAAGAAGACCCCATGCGGAAGATTGCCGCCTCGATCGCGCTGGTCCAGGGCCTTTCCCTGCTACTTGCCGGAGGGGCCTTCGTCTCGGGCCAGGCGCAGCGCGGCGGTTCGGTGTATACCGCGGAAATCGACGGGATCATCCACCCTGTCGTTGCCGAGTACGTCACGGAGACGATCAGGCGGGCCGATGCAGCCGGCGCCGCGCTCGTCGTCTTCACGCTCCGCACGCCCGGAGGCCTCGTCGATTCCACCCGTGCCATCAACAACGCCATCATCCGGTCTCGGACGCCCGTGGCCGTCTTTGTCGGCCCCTCGGGCAATCGCGCCGCATCAGCGGGTTTCCTGATTACGATCGCGGCGGACGTCGCCGCGATGGCGCCCGGCACGCACATCGGCGCGGCCCATCCCGTCGCAGGGAACGGCGAGAAGGTGGACGACACGATGGCCAGGAAGATGGCCTCGGATGTCGCCGCATACGGGCGAACCCTGGCCGCGCAGCGCAAGCGCAATATCGCGCTGGTCGAACAGGCGGTCACGGAAAGCCGGTCGTTCACGGAGCAGGAAGCGCTTGCCGCCGCCCCGCCGCTGATCGATTTGATCGCCAACGACGTCCCCGATCTCATCCGCAAGCTCGACGGCCGTCTCGTGACGCGGTTCGACGGCCGGACCGAGACCCTCCACACCGCGGGCGCAGCGACGACGTTCGTGCCGATGACCTGGCCGCAGCGTGTGCTGAGCGGCGTCGCGCATCCTCAAGTGGCGTACCTCCTGCTGACCCTCGGAACCCTCGGCCTCACGATCGAGTTATGGAGCCCGGGCGCCGTTCTGCCAGGCGTCGCGGGCGGCATCTGCCTGCTGCTCGCGTTTTTCGCGTTCCAGGTGCTGCCGGTCGGCTATGCCGGCGTGCTCCTCATCCTCTTCGGACTCGCCCTTCTCGTCCTGGAGGTCAAAGTCGCCAGTTTCGGGCTGCTCGCGGTCGGCGGCATTGTCTCGCTGCTCTTCGGGTCGATGATGCTCATCGACTCACCACTGCCGGAGTTGCAGGTGGGGCTTCGGCTGATCCTCCCGATCACGCTCGGCATTGCGTGCGTCCTGCTGTTCCTCGTGCGGCTCGGCGTGCGATCCCAGCGGTCGCTGCCGGTCACCGGCACGTCAGGGATGATCGGCGAACCGGCAGAGGTGCTGATCGCGATCGAGGCCGGCGGGCAAGGCAGCGTCCGGGCGCACGGGGAGATCTGGAGCGCCACGGCCGACGATCGCATCGAAGAGGGGCGACAGGTCCGCATCACCGGCATGACCGGACTGGTGCTGCGTGTGCGCGCCGAATCGAGCGCCGAGGGTTAGGGACGCCTCGCGGGCTTGCGCTACGAATCACGAAACCCCAATCCCTAGTGAAGAGTATGATGCCCGCGGAGGCACGCCGTGCTGATTCCCCCCGTCCTGATAGTCGTCGCGATTCTCGTCTTCTATCTCCTGAGCTCAATCAAAATCCTGAATGAATACGAACGCGCGGTGGTCTTCAGGCTCGGCAAGCTTCTGAAGGACCCGAAAGGGCCGGGCGTCATTTTCGTCTTCGCCCCGCTCGACAGGATGGTCCGGGTGAGTCTCCGGACCATCGTGATGGACGTGCCGCCACAGGACGTGATCACCCGCGACAACGTGTCCGTCAAAGTGAACGCGGTGGTGTACTTCCGGGTCATGGAACCGCGCCGCGCCATTGTCGAGGTCGAGAGTTACCACTACGCCACGTCGCAGCTCGCCCAGACGACGTTGCGGAGCGTGCTCGGCCAGGTTGAGCTCGACGACCTGCTCTCGCAGCGGGAGCAGTTGAATCACAAGCTGCAGCAGATCCTCGATCAGCACACGGACCCGTGGGGTGTGAAGGTGTCGTCGGTGGAGGTGAAGCAGGTCGACCTGCCCCCGGACATGCAGCGCGCAATGGCCAAGCAGGCGGAGGCCGAGCGGGAGAAGCGTGCTAAAATCGTCCACGCGGCTGGCGAGCTGGAAGCCTCTGAAAAGCTGGCCATGGCGGCCACCGTCATTGCCAGGGAGCCAGTCACGATCACGCTCCGATACCTCCAGACGCTCACCGAAATCGCGTCAGAGAAAAACTCGACCATCATCTTTCCGCTGCCGATTGAGCTGATGAACGTGCTCGTCGGCCGGAAATAAGGCGTAAGGCGTGCCCGAGCTTTCACACGACACGGCCGAAGACGGCTTCCACGAAATCCAACTGAGCGGGAAACAGCTGGTGTTCCTGTTCATCGTCACGACGAGCGTCGTGGTGGGGGTCTTCCTGTTCGGCGTGCTCGTCGGTCGCGGCGCGCGCGATCCGAAGGCGGATGAGCCGACACCTGTCAGTTTGTCGGAGCCTGCCCCGTCGCCTGCGGCGGGATCGGGCCCTCCCGCGCTGGAGGCGCCCGTGCCCGCGGACGATGGCCCGGCGGGCAAGCTGGATTACACCAAGCGCCTGACCGAGCAGGCGCCTGCCGCGGAGACGTTGAAGGCCCCCGCCGAGGAACCACGGTCGGCTCCTCCGAGCGCCGTCATCCCGAACGACACGGGTGGACGGCCGCACTCAGTCGCGCCCGCGGCGGCAAAGCCGGCGGCACCGCCACCGCCACCGGCTCCGGTCTCGCCCCCCCCGCCGTCATCGTCCGCGCCCTCCGTGGCCATGCCGGGCATCTGGCTCGTGCAGGTCATTGCGACGCGCGATCAGGCCGTGGCGAACTCCGTCGTGAAGAAGCTGCTGGCGAAGGGATACCCCGCCTTCCTTGTCAACCCGGCGGCGGGCGCGCCGCAGCCTTTCTACAAGGTGCAGGTCGGGCGGTATCACGATCGGTCCGAGGCCGAGCAGGTGTCGGTCCGGATCAAGAAGGAAGAACAGTTCCAGTCCTGGATTTTGCGCTAGCCCTGCTCTCGGGCGCGCTGCTCGCCCTCAGCTTCCCGAAGTTCGGCTACCCGGCATTCGCCTGGATTGCCCTGACGCCGCTCGTCGTCGCGAGCGCCCGCGCCGCGGGGCGGCCCTCGTCCCGCGCTTTCTACCTCGGGCTCAGCACCGGCGCGGTGTATTTCGCGGGCACGTTGTACTGGCTCGCCGACACGGTCTCGACATTTGGCGGACAGAGCCCGGCGGTCGGCGTGCTCGTCGCGGGTGTGCTCGTCGCCTACTTGGCGCTGTTTCCCGCTGCGTTCGCCTTGATCCTCGCGCGGCTCTGCCGCGCGCTTGGCCCGCGTGGACTCCTCCTGGCACCGGCGGTGTGGGTCACGACCGAGCTGGGGCGGCACTATGTGTGGGTCGGGTTCCCGTGGACTCTCCTCGGCTACAGCCAGGTGACGGTTTTGCCCGTTGCGCAGATCGCATCGGTCGTCGGGGTGTACGGACTGTCGGCCGTGGTGGCGGCGGTCTCGACGGCCGCGGCTCTCGTGGTCCTCGATCGAGGCCCCGTGCGCTGGGTATTTGCGGCGGTCGTCGCGGTCGTGCTGTCGGGCGCCGTGGTGTGGGGACACGCCCGGCTGCAGGCGTCCGTCCTGCTCACGCACGGGCAGCCCGTGCGTGTGGGTGTGCTCCAAGGCAATGTCGCCCAGGAGATGAAGTGGGATCCCGCCCGGCGCGGCCCCATCACCGATCTCTATCTCGGCATGACGCGGAGGGCGCTGGCGCAGGGAGCCACGTTCGTCATATGGCCCGAGTCCTCATATCCGGTCCCGTTCGAACAGGACCTCGTCGGCGGCGCAGCCGTTCGACGGCTCGCAGCCGAGAGCGGTGCGACGCTTCTCATCGGGAGCGACCAGGTCGAACCGGTACGAGGCACACGCGAGGCCCCGCAGTCGCGGTACTACAACTCGGCGTTCCTCGTGAAGCCCGACGGGTCCACGGGAGCCGTGTACCGCAAGATGCAGCTCGTCCCTTTCGGGGAGTACGTGCCCCTGAAGACACTCTTGTTCTTCGTCGGCCCGATCGTCGAGGCGGTCTCCGACTTCAGCCCGGGCACCGGTCCCGTGCTGTTACCTGTCGGACGACACACGGCGAGCACCGCCATCTGTTACGAAGTGATCTTTCCGAACCTGATTCGGCGGTTCGTCCGTGATGGCAGCGAGCTGTTGACCACCATCACGAACGATGCGTGGTATGGCCGCTCGTCCGCCGCCTATCAGCATTGGGAGCAGGCGTCGATGCGCGCGATCGAACAGGGCCGCTACCTTGCGAGATCCGCGAACACCGGGATCAGCGGGTTCGTCGATCCCTACGGCCGCATCCTCCAGAAGACCGAGCTGTTCGAGGCCGCGGTCCTCGTACAGGACCTGCGATTTCTCACGGACCGGACCGTCTACAACCGCATCGGCGATCTCGTGGCGTGGCTGTCGCTCGCGCTGACCGTCGCGGCGCTGCTTGCCACGGGCCGGCGTCGTACCACGACTGCCCGCTGAGCGCGACGTTCGTTGCTCAGGGCGCGCAGCTCGAGCCGCAGGGACTCAACCGGCGGGGCTGAAGCCCCGCCCTGCTGGCACTTTGGAATCCTGTCCTGCCGGCACGATAAGATAAACCTATGGCCGTACAACTGGATGAACAGCTTCGCAGGTATCAGGAGCTGGCGCGCCGCGCCGCCGATCTGCGGAGCTATCTTTGACGCGTCCCGCCCCGCACAGGAACTCGCGACGATAGAGCAGCGCGTCTCGGATCCGGATTTCTGGAAGGATCAGGCCGGCGCGCAGAAGCTCCTGCAGCGCCGGCGTCGGCTCGAGGAGGATCGTGACCTCTCCGAGTCCCTGCGTCGCCGGACGGAGGATCTCGCCGTTCTCGTCGAATGGCTCGAAGCCGGCGAGCCGGTCCTCGACGAGCTGGTTCGCGGACTCGACGAGTTGTCGGCGCAGGTGGACGCCGGTGAGACAAAGAAGATGCTCGGCGGCGAGCACGATCGCAAGAACGCGATCGTCACGATCCACCCGGGCGCCGGAGGGACCGAGTCGCAGGACTGGGCCGAGATGCTGCTGCGGATGTATCTGCGGTGGACGGAGCGCCGGAACTTCAAACGGGACGTCATCGATCTGCAGCCCGGAGACGAAGCCGGCATCAAAGGCGCGACGATGACGATCGTCGGCGACTACGCGTACGGGATGATGCTGGCCGAAGCCGGGGTTCATCGGCTCGTGCGCATATCGCCGTTCGACCAGGCGTCGCGGCGGCACACGTCGTTCGCGTCGGTGTTCGTCTGGCCGGAGCTCCCCGAAGACGTCGACGTCGAGATTGACGAGAAGGACCTGCGGATCGACACGTACCGCTCGAGCGGTGCGGGCGGCCAGCACGTCAACGTCACGGACTCGGCCGTCAGGATCACGCACCTCCCGACCAACATCGTCGTGTCGTCCCAGAACGAGCGATCGCAGCATCGCAACCGCGACTCGGCCATGAAGGTGTTGAAGTCCCGGCTCTACGATCTCAAGTTGAAGGAGCAGCAGGCGAAGCTCGATCAGCTGGGCGGCGAGAAGAAGGACATCGCGTTCGGCAGCCAGATTCGCAGCTACGTGCTGCACCCGTATCAGCTGATCAAGGATCACCGCACGAAGGAGGAGGTCGGCGACGTCAACCGCGTGCTCGACGGCGACATCGACGGCTTCATCAAGACGTACCTGATGCGGAAAGCCGCGGGGACGCTCGGGCAGGCGGTCGCGGACGAGGACTGAAAGTCAGACGCGCCGCACCTACTGCTTCATCGACCCGGGCTGCGTGCCGGCGATGAACGCCTCCGAAATGGCGCCCGGCGTGCCGGCCTCGGCGACTTCCCCGGACCCCTTGTCGATCGAGACGAACACGATGTTGCCGGGTGCCTCGAAGGTCGGAGGCTCCTTGCGATCGCCGATCCACGCTTTCATGATGTCCATCCAGATCGGAAGGGCCGCCTCGGCGCCCGTCTGGTTGTGCCCGATTGGCTTCTTCTGGTCGAGCCCCACCCAGACGCCAAGGGTGATATCCGGATCGAAGCCGATGAACCACGCGTCCGTGTAATCGTCGGTCGTGCCGGTCTTGCCGCCGATTGGCCAGTTGAGCGACGCGGCCTTCGCGGCCGTGCCGCGCTGCACGACACCGCGCAGCAGGCTCGTCATCACGAAAGCCGTGTCCGAACGGATCGCGTCCTTCGGCTCCGGCCGGTTCTCCTCGAGAAGATTGCCCTCACGATCCGCGACCTTGAGAATCGCATAGGGCCGCATGCGGACGCCCTGGTTCGGAAACGCGGAATATGCGCTCGTCATTTCCGTCAGCGTGGCCTCCGCCGCGCCGAGAGCCACCGCAAGGTAGGGCGGTATCGGGGACTCGAGGCCGAGCCGCCGCGCATACGAGATCACCTGCCGCGGCCCCAGCTGTTCCATCACGCGCACGGCAGGCACGTTGCGGGACTCCTCGAGCGCATGCCGCAGCGTAATCGGTCCCTCGAACTTGTGATCGTAGTTGAGCGGCGTGTACGTGGGGGAGCCGGCGGCGCCCGGAAAACTCGTCGGCACGTCCATGATCGTCGTCGTGGGCGTATAGCCGCGGTCGATCGCCGCGGTGTAGACGATCGGCTTGAATGCGGAGCCGACCTGACGGGACGCCTGAGTCGCACGGTTGAATTTGCTGCGCTCGAAACTGAAGCCGCCCACCATCGTCTTGATTTGCCCTGTCCGGTTGTCGATCGCCAAAACCGCGCCTTCGACGAGAGGGGGCTGCTCGAGGGTGCCGGTCGCCGTATGGGCGGTGTCGTCGAGCGTGACGAGGCGAGCTTCGACCAGGTCGCCCCGCGACACCAGCTGGGTGGCGGACGCCTTTCCGGTCCACGCGAAGCCCTTCCGGTCCACGACGACGTGGAGGACCCCGGCGCGAAGCTCCATCGTCGCTCCGTCCGCGCTCGTCACAACGGCGGGGACGATGTCCGACGCTTTCATCGGGTGATCCCAGCGCGGGTGCCGGAAGGTCTCGATCGCGTGCCCTTCGGCCACGACGTTCCGACGGGCCTTCCTGAAGCCTCGTCGCCGATCGATGCGGCGCAGTCCCTCGTCGAGCGCGCGATTGGCCGCCTCCTGCAGATCGACGTCGAGCGCCGTCTGAATCGACAGTCCGCTCTCGTATAACCGCTTGGCCCCGTAGCGACCCTCGAGTTCCTTGCGTACCTCCTCCAGGAAGTACGGCGACACGGACGGGGGCGCCGTCGGCTCGCCGCGAAGGGTGATCGGTCGTTTCTTCGCATCCTCCGCTTCGGCGGCCGTGATGAACCCGACCTCCGCCATCCGGCCCAGCGTATAGTTCCGGCGCCGAAGCGCGGCGTCCATGTTCACGTACGGGCTCTGCCGCACGTTGCCCTGGAGAATGCCCGCGATGAGCGCGGACTCTTCGAGCGTCAGGTCCTTCGCGGGCTTGCCGAAGTACAACTGCGATGCCGCCTGAACGCCGTACACGCCGTGCCCGAAGTACATCTGGTTGCAGTACAGCGTGAAGATCTCGTGTTTCGTGTACCGCTTTTCGATCTGGATGGCGAGGAGCGCCTCCTTGATCTTGCGCTCCCAGGTCTTTTCGTCCGTCAGGAACAGCTTGCGCGCGAGCTGCTGCGTCAGCGTGCTCGCGCCGGCGGCCTTGCGGCGTTCGAGGATGTCCTTGAGAAGCGTGGTCACGATGCGGGGAATACTCAGCCCGAAGTGCTGCTCGAACTCCGAGTCCTCGGCGGCCATGATGGCCTGCTTCAGCTTCGGCGAAATGGCCTCGTACGGGATGACCTCGCGCCGCTGGATGGCGAACTCACCGACAATTTCCCCGCGCGAGCCGTAGACGCGCGAGATCGTGCTCGGGGCGTAGTCGTCAAGCGCCGAGATCTGCGGGAGATCACCGGCATAGGCGAAGATGACCCCCGTGGTGATGCCGAGCAGGGCGGCGACGATGAAGAGCGCGATGAGGCCCGCGCTGCGGGCCACGCGGACGACGTACTTGGCCATGGATCCTCTGAGCGTGGCGTGGCTAGCGGCCTCTGCCACCGGAGCGCGGACGGCCGTCGCCTGACGCGGTGCCGGCCGGCCGATCCGCCGCAGGCGCGCGCCGCTCGACTCCGCCGCTCGGCCGCGACTCGGGCGCGGGATGGTCTCCCCTCGACTCCGGTCGCGGGACGGCATGCCCCACGCTATCGGGCGGGTGCTCCGGGGCGCGCCTGTCGGCAGGAGCCGGTCCTCCGTAGGCTGGCGGGGCGTCGTGCGGTCGCGTGTCGTGTGTTGACGGCACAGGCGGGTGCGCGGCGGTGCCGTTGCTCGAGCCGTTCTCGGGAGGTGCGGGCGCCGGCCGGTACGCGGGACCCTCGCGGGGCACGGCGCGTGGCATTCCGCCGTACTGGGGATACTCGTACGGAGCCGGCCGCGAGCGTTCGCCGGAGGGCCGAGGCGTCTCGACCGGGGATCCGGGACGGCCCTCGTCCGTTCGCGCGCGTCCTGTTTCCCCTGACGGAGAATCGACGCGTCGAATCGCCGTGCCAGGCATCGACGGAGAAGCGGGCCAGCGGTCCCGCCTGACGCCGTTCGTCGGAGCGGCAGGCGCGCTCACGCCGTCACGACCGAGCGTTGCCGAACTGGCGTCTGCCGCGTGCGGGGCGGGCTGGCTGGTGGCATTCGAACCGGCTACCCTCGGCACCGCGTAGGCACGGTCCCGCTGCTCGCCAGCACTCCGTTCCGGGATCCCGGCTGCGCTCCGCGACGGGCCGACCACGGTCCGAGACGGCCCACCGGCCACCCGGGAGGCCCCTGGCTCCAGGTTCGTGTAGACCGGCGACCCCGCGCGGCGTGGAGCGCCGGTGCCCGCAATCCGAATCGGCGCCGCCGACCGGGGCACCGCGTAATCGCGGGCCTCCGGCGCGCTCTCGCGTGCGACGAAACCGCGCGGCCCGGGATCGACGTGGCGCACGCCAACGTCATGCACGTTGCCGCGCCCAAAATGCCGATCGGCCACCGCGGTCCAGGCGCGCCAAGGCTCGTACCCGCGACCGGGCGCGCTCACAATCTGCACCACCGCGCGGTTGTCCCATCCGAGCGGACACCAGCTGACGTACCCCGGCGCATAGGCCCAGGACACCCAAGCGGGCGCCCAGTCTCGGCCGGGAATCCAGAACCACGCGCTGTCGGAGAGGCCCCATCGGCCGTAGTGGTGGGTCGGCCAGTCCCATACATCCGCACCGACCCACGTCCATCCGTAGGGGCGGAGGCTCACCCAGCGGCCGTCGCGGTACGGACGCCAGCCGACGGAAACCGTGGGATACCAGACGTACCCGTACGACGTCTCGTAGCGCCAGGCGCCGTCGCGGTCGAACGAGGCGGCGTACGGACGGATCTCCTGTGGGAGGTACTGCGTCGAGACCCCGAGCCGCTGATCCCGCCGCGCCTCGGACCAGCGATCGAATGCATCCCACGAGGCCGAGTTGAAGGCGTAGGCGTAGGACGGCGCCAGGTGCGCCCGCGCCGTGGCGCGCTGACCGGCCCGCAACGGCGTCCGCCCCTCGTCGTTGACGAGCTCAGCCGAACCGCGCAGCACTTCGAGCTCGACCTCCGGCTCCGGCGCCGTTCTCTGCACCGAGACGCGGTACTCACCCGGCGCCTCGATACTCACGGAGGCGGCCGGCGCGTCGATGCGGTACTCCACCTCGTTGCGGGATCCTGGGATGGCGAGCCGGACGCGGCCGGCGAGCAGTCGGACGAGCGCGTCGGATTCGAAGTCTACGGTCGTCGAGGCGTCGAGGTGCAGCGTGCTGCCGTCGGCGAAAAGGACCTCGAGCCGGCCGGACTCGGTCCGCAGGCGGTCTCCGGCCAGGATCGGCATGTTTTCGGGTGACGCGTCGGGCTGGCCGTCACGTTCGAGCAGGGCCCCGCCATCGACGAACGACACATGCGCAGGCGGCTCCGACGCCGTTTGCGCACGCGCCGGCGCGGCGACCAGGAGCGCGATCGCGCAGACGAGGCGAACAACGCGGCAGGACATAAAGACCTCACAACCAGGCGACCCGACGGACGGACGTCCTGCGTGAGCGGGAGCGTGCCGAACGCCAGAGCCGCCGGGACGCGGTCGGCAGGGTGGCAAGAGGATTATACGCATTAGGTTACGGAAATTCCACTGCCACAGCTTGACTTACATGTGCTCAGATTTTATACTATCAGCGTTATAAAGATGTAGCCGCACATCTCGGCGGCGGGACGCGAGGACAAACAAGTTATGAGCAAGATTATTGGCATCGACCTGGGCACGACCAACTCGGTAGTGGCCGTGATGGAAGGCGGCGAACCGGTCGTCATCACCAATCCCGAGGGCAGCCGCATTACGCCGTCCGTGGTGGGATTCACGAAGTCCGGCGAGCGGCTCGTCGGTCAGGTCGCGAAGCGCCAGGCGGTCACGAACCCGGAAAATACGGTGTTCTCGATCAAGCGGTTCATGGGGCGCCGGTTCGACGAAGTGAACGAAGAAATGAAGATGGTGCCGTACTCCGTCGTGCGGGCCTCGAACGGCGACGTGCGGATCAGCGCCTCCGGCAAGGAATTTTCGCCGCCCGAGGTCTCCGGCATGATCCTGCAGAAGCTCAAGCAGGCGGCGGAAGAGTATCTCGGCCAGACGGTGACCAAGGCGGTCATCACGGTGCCGGCGTACTTCAATGACGCGCAGCGCCAGGCCACCAAGGACGCCGGCCAGATCGCCGGCCTCGAGGTCATGCGCATCGTCAACGAACCGACGGCCGCCGCGCTGGCTTACGGGCTCGACAAGAAGAAGGACGAGACGATTGCCGTCTACGATTTCGGCGGCGGCACGTTCGACATCTCGATCCTGGAGGTGGGAGAAGGGGTCGTCGAGGTCAAGGCGACCAATGGCGACACGCATCTCGGCGGCGACAACCTCGATCAGCGAATCATCGACTGGATCGTGACCGAGTTCAAGAAGTCCGAGGGGATTGACCTCTCGAAGGACCGCATGGCGCTGCAGCGACTGCGCGAGGCGGCGGAGAAGGCCAAGATGGAGCTCTCCACGGTCCTGGAGACCGATATCAACCTGCCGTTCATCACGGCGGACCAGACGGGGCCGAAGCACCTCACGATGAAGCTCACGCGGTCGAAGTTCGAGCAGATCGTCGAGGACCTGCTGCAGAAGACCGTCGGACCGACGAAGCAGGCGCTCGCCGACGCGGGGGTGGACTCGTCGAAGATCGACGAGGTCGTGCTGGTGGGCGGGTCGACGCGCATCCCCCGCGTGCAGGCCATCGTCAAGGAGCTGTTCGGCAAGGACCCGCACAAGGGCGTGAATCCGGACGAGGTCGTGGCGATCGGCGCGGCCATCCAGGCTGGCGTACTGGCGGGTGAGGTCAAGGACCTCCTGCTGCTCGACGTGACGCCGCTGTCGCTGGGCATCGAGACACTCGGCGGGGTGATGACGCCGCTGATCCAGCGCAACACCACGATCCCGACGCGGAAGAGCGAAACCTTCTCGACCGCCGCGGACACCCAGACGAGCGTCGAGGTGCACGTGCTCCAGGGAGAACGCCCGATGGCGCGCGACAACCGCCCGCTCGGCAAGTTCCACCTGTCCGGCCTGCCGCCGGCGCCGCGCGGAGTGCCGCAGATCGAGGTCACGTTCGATATCGATGCGAACGGGATCGTCAACGTGTCGGCCAAGGACATGGCCACCCAGAAGGAGCAGAAGATCACGATCACGTCGTCGAGCGGCCTCTCGAAGGAGGAGGTCGACAAGATGATGAAGGAGGCCGAGTCGCACGCCGAGGACGACCGCAAGCGCAAGGAAGAGATCGAGACGCGCAACCACGCGGATCAGGCGGCGTATCAGGCGGAAAAGATGCTGAAGGACGCGGGCGACAAGGTGTCCGCGTCGGACAGGGCGCCGGTGGAATCGGCCATCGCGGGTCTCAAGGCGGCCATCGAGAAGAACGACGTCGCGGAGATGAAGCGCACGATGGAGGCCTTGAACACGGCCCAGCACAAAGTGGCGGAGGTGCTCTATCGCGCCGCCAGCGCCGGGGCGGCCGGCAGCCCGGGTGGCGCCCAGGACCCCGGCGCGGCCGGCGCGTCGTCAGGCGGCGGATCGGCATCCGGTGACGTCATCGACGCGGAAGTGGTCGAAGAAGAGAAGAAATAACGCGTGGACTACTACGTCATTCTCGGCCTCGACGCGGGCGCGAGCCCGGCCGAGATCAAGCGGGCGTATCGGCGGCTGGCGCGGCGGTATCACCCGGGCATCAACCCGGGTGACCGCGCGGCCGAGGCGATGTTCGGCCGGATCGCGGAAGCGTACGAGACGCTGAACGATCCGGATCGGCGGCGGCAATACGACGCGGCGGGCGGCCGGACGGCGGCGCTCGGCGAACCGGCGGCGTTCGAGTTTGCCGGATTCGATTTTTCGTTCGCGGCCCACGGCGCCGAAGCGGCGACCTTCAGTGAGCTCTTTGCCGAAGTGCTCCATCCGCCTGACACGGAGCGGGGGCAGGCGGAGCGCGGCGCCGATCTCCATGCGGCGCTCGGCGTGTCGTTCGAGGATGCCATCCGTGGCGTCGAGCGGCAGGTGATCGTCACGCGGCAGGTGGAGTGCCAGGTGTGCCACGGCGTGGGGCGGGTCCGGATGCGCGAAGGGCGCTGCGCCCACTGCCAGGCGACGGGCAAGGTGCGGTGGGCGCGCGGCCACATGGTGTTCGCCAAGGCCTGCGCGGCCTGCGGCGGGACCGGACGGCAGCGCGACGTGGGGTGTGAAGTCTGCGGCGGGCATGGGCGCGCGGTGCGCAGCGAAGCGGTTCCGGTCACCCTCCCGCCCGGGGTTGCCGATGGTGCGCGGCTGCGCGTGGCGGAAAGAGGCCACGCCGGGCATCGCGGCGGCCGGACCGGTGACCTGTACGTCGATGTGCACGTCCAGCCGCACCCGGTGCTGCGGCGCGAGGGGGACAACCTCCACATCGTGGTGCCGGTGGCGGTGCACGAAGCGATGCTGGGCGCACGCATCAGCGTCCCCACGCTCGACGGGCGCGTGAGCCTGAAGGTGCCTGCCGGCACGCAGGCCGGCCAGCGGTTCAGAATCGGCGACCGCGGCGCGCCGGGCCCATCCGGGGGCCGCGGCGACCTCATCGTCGAAGTGAAGCTCGTGCTGCCTGCGTCGGTGGACGAGCGGTCCAAGGCCTTGATGCGCGAGTTCGGACGGCTGAACGGCGAGGATGTCAGAAGAGATTTGCACGTATGACGGCGAAGCGCTCCGGCAAGGCGTATTACATGATCAGCGCGGTCGCGCAGAAGTACAACATCCACCCGCAGACCTTGCGGCTGTACGAGCGTGAAGGCCTGTTGAAGCCGTCGCGGACGGAGGGCAACACCCGGCTCTATTCAGAGGAAGACCTCGAACAGCTCGAAACGATTCTGTCGCTGACCCGCGACCTCGGCGTGAATCTCGCCGGCGTCGAGATCATCCTGAACATGCGGCGCAAGATCGAGGCGATGCAGCTCGAGGTCAACGAGTTCATCGAGTACGTCAAGCACGAGCTCTCGCGGGGCATCGGGGACTGGGAGCAGCGGCTCAGCACCGCGCTCGTGAAGTCCTCGCCCACCGACCTCGTCCGCGCGTCCGCGCCGCAGACGCAGACCGAGCGTCCGCTCGAGCCGCAGGAGGTCGAGGAGCCGAGCCGCAAAGCGTAGTCGCAGTAGAATCAGGCGTGCGCGGTCGCGACGACGAAAGTGGCGCGCTGCAGGCGTATCTTCGCGGGATCGCCAGGTTGCCGCGCCTGACGGCCGAAGAGGAACACGACCTCGCCGTCCGGATCAAGACGCACGGCGACGAGGCGGCTCTCCGCCGGCTGGTCGAAGGCAATCTTCGCTTCGTCGTCAGCTACGTCAAGCGCTATCGCGGCCTGGGCGTTCCCTTTCTCGACCTGATTCACGAAGGCAATCTCGGCCTCATGGAGGCCGCGCGGCGCTTCGACCCCGCGCGCAACGTCAAGTTCATCACCTACGCGGTGTGGTGGGTGCGCCAGGCCGTGACCCACGCCCTCTCGGGACAGACCCGCGCCTTTACCCTTCCCCAGAAGCTGTCGTCGGTGGCCGCGCGGTTCGGCCGCGAGGTGGCGACGCTCACCGAACAGTTGCAGCGTTCACCGACGGCCCGTGAGATCGCCGAGGGGCTCGACCTCTCGGAGGGAGAGGTAGAGGCGCTCTTGAGAATCGGCGACCGCGACGTCTCGCTGAACGATCCGGTCGCGACGGGAGACGATGCCCCGGAGCTCGGGGACATGCTGGAACAGGTGAGCGTTCCGCCGGCAGAGGAAGCGCTGATCCATCGCCGCCTCCACGCGCGCGTGCGCCATGCGCTCGGTGAGCTCGACGGACGCGAGCGCGAAGTGCTGGAACTTCGCTACGGTCTCGATCGCGACGGCGATCCGCGCACGCTGCAGGAGGTCGGCGAGAAGCTCGGCCTCACGCGCGAGCGGATCCGGCAGATTGAGGCGCGCGCGAAAGAGAAGGTACGAAAATCGAAGCGCGCTGGAGAGCTCCGTTCGTATCTGAACTGAGTTACAATCGGTGCTTCCCCGCACATGCCCTGCCAACTCTGCGACGATACCGGATGGAAGCCTGTTGACGTCGACGGCGCGCGCCGGGTCGTCCGCTGCGACTGCTGGCGGGCAGGCCTGACCTCGCGGCTGCTCGAGGAGGCGCGAATTCCCCCTCGGTACCGGCGGTGCGATCTGGACACGTTCGTCACCTATCCGAACGAGAAGCTGCTCGGCGCGGTCAAGATGGCCCGGCGGTTCGCCGAGCAGTTTCCCGAGCCGCGCAAGAGCCTGTGCCTCATCGGGCCGCCCGGAATCGGAAAGACGCATCTCGCCGTGTCGGTGCTCCGGAGCGTGATCCTGGACAAGGGCGCGCGCGGCCTGTTCTACGACGTGAGGGACCTGCTGCGCGTCATCCGCAGCACCTACAATCCCCTGGTCCGCACCGCGGAGATGGATATCCTCCGCCCCGTCATGGAAGCCGACATCCTCGTGCTCGACGATATCGGGTCCGAGAAGACGTCCGAGTGGGTCGAAGAGACGATGAACTTGATCGTCAACACCCGCTACAACGAGCGACGGCACACCATCTTCACGTCGAATTACGAAGACACCCCCGACGACAGCGATCCGGACTGCCTGAAAGTGCGCATCGGATTCCGCATCCATTCACGCCTGCACGAAATGTGCGAGTTCCTGGAATACGACGGGGCGGACTATCGTCACCTCCCGCCCAATGGCGGCGTGGACGACCTCGTCATGCTGTGGAAGCGCGCAGGCAGCGGCCGCCGGACACTTCCCACGCGTGCGAAGGGCCCGGTGCGCGCGCAGCTCAAGCCCCGAGACGGGAAGGCTGATCTCGGCTGGTCGGGCGGGAAGGCCGGCTCGTAAGCTGGTCGCCATGCTCGGCCTGTACCTCCACATTCCCTTCTGCGCCTCGATCTGCAACTACTGCAACTTCAATCGCGGCCTGTTCGAGTCCGGGCTGAAGGACAGGTACGTCGCCGCGCTGGAGCAGGAGATTCGAGGCTGGCGTTCGAACGGATCGCCCCCCGAGCCCGCCGACACGATCTTCTTCGGGGGTGGAACGCCGTCCCTC
Source organism: Acidobacteriota bacterium (assembly GCA_031361295.1). GTDB lineage: Bacteria > Acidobacteriota > Vicinamibacteria > Vicinamibacterales > 2-12-FULL-66-21 > JALZOC01. The sequence goes on from JANMCN010000008.1 coordinate 15,722, forward strand.
CTCGAACCCGCCGAGATCGCGCGCCTCGTTCGCGCATGCCGTGAGTCGTTCGACGTGACGGCCGACGCCGAAGTGACGCTCGAGACCAATCCCGAGACGTCAACCGCCAGCCGAATGGAGGGATTCCGCGAAGCCGGCGTCAATCGCATCAGCTACGGCGTGCAGTCGTTCCGCGAACCGGAGTTGAAGCGCCTGGGCCGGATGCATTCGGTGGCACGCGCCCGTGAGGCCGTCGCGGAAGCACGCGCGGCGGCGTTCGACAACATCAGTCTCGACCTGATGATGTGGCTGCCACAGCAAAGCGCGAGCGATTGGCTGGAGAGCGTTGACGCGCTGATCGACCTCGGCCCCGCACATGCCTCGCTGTATCTGCTGGAGCTCTACCCGAATGCGCCGCTGAAAGAAGAGATGGCGCGAGTGGGGTGGTCGCTGGCTCCCGACGACGATGCCGCGGAGATGTACCTGCAGAGCATGGAGCGGCTGGAGGCGGCCGGGTATCAGCAGTACGAGATCTCCAACGTCGCGCGGCCGGGCTTCGCGTCGCGTCACAATCTCAAATACTGGCAGGATGGCGAGTGGGCCGGCTTTGGCTGCGGGGCGCACTCGACGTTCGGCGGGGCGAGGTGGAAGAACGTCGCGTCCACCGAGGACTATGTCCGGCGGGTCGCGTTCGGAGAGTCCGTGGCTATCGACCGCCGCGAGCTCGGGCGCGAGGTCCGGATGGAAGAAGCGCTCTTCACGGGACTTCGGCTGAACGACGGGATCGACCTCGAGCGCGTGGCCTCCCGCTACGACACCGACGTCTGGGCGAAGTACGGGGGGGCCTTGCAGCCGTTCGTCGATGCGGGGCTGGTCGTGCACACGCCGGGTGTCCTCCGGCTGACCCGCGAAGGCATGCTTCTGGCAAACGAAGTCATGGCGGCCTTCGTCTAGCCCGTTCCGGGGCCGGGCTGTGCTCCATGGCCGGCTTCTCTAGGCAGGTCGACGGACTGTACGGTAAAGTGTGCGCTTGTCTCGTGGCTGTGGAACCAGGCCCGTTGGCTGTGGGATCCGGAGCCGGTGGCTGTGGATTTAAGGAGGAGATTGAATGCGTCGCCCCTTCGTCACGATGAATTTTGCACTCGCTGCGGCGTTCGCCCCCGCGTTGTGCCTGGCCCAGGCAGCGACGCCCGCTGCCCAGCAGCCCGCCGCGGGCCAGCCGCCTGCCGCGGGGCAGCCGGCGGACGCGCCCGCACCAGCGGCGCCGAAGCTGGCGTTCACGACGCCTGCCGGCCTGCTTTTGGTTCAGATCAAGCCGGACCAGACGGCGGTCTTCGAGGAAATGATGGGCAAGCTGAAGACCGGCCTGGCCACCACTCAGGATGCCGCGCTCAAACAGCAGGCGGCCGGCCTGAAGGTCTATAAGTCGACCGAACCGTTCGCGCAGAACGTGCTGTATGTGGTGACGATGGACCCGGCCGTGCCGAGCTCGGAGTACGAGCTCTTCGCGATGCTGCAGAAGACCATGACCCCAGACCAGCTGCGTGCGCCTGAGACAGCGGACATGTGGAAGCGCTACGCGGCCGCATTTGCCGCCGGCCTCAGCAAGCTGAGCCTGACGCCGCTCGGCAGCTGATCGACGCAGGTTTCCAGTTTCCAGCTTCCAGTTTCCAGTTCCAGTGTTGTCACTGGGAACTGGACGCTGGCAGCTGGGAGCTAGAATTTGAGATTCAGTCCCGCATAGAACCGCTGCGGGCGCGAGTACAGCGGCGTGCCTCGCAGGGTGTAGACCCGGTAGTCCAGCCTCAGTCGCAGCGGGCCGGCCAGCGACATCTTCACGCCCCCGCCGACGTTGATCCCCACATTCGTCTCCGAGAACGATCCGACCGACTCCCTGAACACCCCGCCGCCGGCTGTCCCATAGAACTGCAGCCCGGCAATCGGGAACGGGGTCTGGGCCAGGCCGTTGAACATGAACGTCCGCAGTCGGGGAGCGACCTTGGCCGCGTCCTCACTCGTGTCCGCGTATTCGACCTCGAAACCGACGATGAGGAGTCCGATGCCGGCGGCAATGCCTTTGACCGGGCGGGTCGACGGTGTCCGGTTCGCCCCGAGGAACGCCGTCACGTCCGCGGACGCGGTGGCCGGAACGAGCAGCGCGGCGGCGAGCAGCAGCGCGTGAGGAAGCGCAGGGACGCGTGGCATTCCCCAGCATAACGCGGGGCTGAAGCCCCGCGCTACGTACGGTCTCCGCCGGGCTGAAGCCCCGCGCTACGTACACTCTCCCGTCCTCCGCTCGTCGCGCGCAGCTTCAGCTGCGAGTCTTCGGCGAAATGCAGTACATTTCTTCCCGTGGACTTTCGGCTGACCGACGAACAGAACCTGCTGCGCGCCTCGGTTCGCGAGTTCGCGGAAATCGAGATGCGTCCCCACGTGATGGCGTGGGACGAGGCGCAGCACTTCCCGATGGATCTGCTGCCCAGGCTCGCCCACCTCGGCTTGATGGGTATCCAGTTCGCCGAAGAGTTCGGCGGCTCCGGGATGTCGGCCGTCGACTATTGCATCTGCATCGAGGAGCTCGCTCGGGTGTGCCCGGCGATTGCGCTCTCCGTCGCCGCGCACAACGGGCTGTGCTCGTCCCACATCGCGATGTTCGGTACCGCGGCCCAGAAGTCGACGTATCTGCCCCGCCTGGTGCGCGGCCAGGTGCTGGGAGCGTGGGGCCTGACCGAGGCGGGGGCCGGCAGCGACGCGTCGGGGATGAAGACGACGGCGGTGCGGGACGGCGACGGCTGGCGCCTCAACGGCTCCAAGAACTTCATCACCCATGGCAGCATCGGCGGTGTGATGGTGGTGGTGGCGGTCACCGATCGTGCGAAGGGCCACCGGGGGATTTCGGCGTTCATTGTCGAGCACGGTGCGCCAGGCATGAGCGCGGGCAAGAAGGAGAACAAGCTCGGCATGCGCGCGAGCGACACCAGCGAGGTGATTTTCGTGGACTGCCGGATCCCCGCGGCGGACCTGCTCGGTGCCGAAGGAGAGGGCTTCATCAATACCCTGCAGGTGCTGGACGCGGGCCGGATCGGGATTGCGGCGCTGTCGGTCGGGCTCGCGCAGGGCGCGTACGAAGCCGCGAGGACATACGCAAAGGAGCGACGGCAGTTCGGCCAGCCGATCGCCGCCTTCCAGGCGATCCAGTGGAAGCTGGCCGACAACGCGACACGGATCGAGGCCGCGCGGCTGCTCACCTATCGCGCCGCGTACATGAAGGACCGCGGCCAGCGCATGACGAGGGAATCCGCCATGGCGAAGCTCTTCGCCAGTGAAATTGCGGTCAAAGCTGCCGACGACTGCGTGCAGATCCACGGCGGCTACGGATTCGTGAAGGACTATCCTGCGGAGAAGTACTTTCGCGACGTGAAGCTGCTCACGATAGGCGAAGGGACCAGCGAGATCCAGCGACTGGTCATCGCGCGCCAGCTCCTCAACCAGTGACCGGGGGATGGTGACCGCGCCCAGCCTGTCGGAGCGTGTGCTTGCCGGCGATCCACGCGCGGTCGCACGGGCAATCTCCCTGATCGAGGACGAGGGGCCGGCCGGCGCCGCGCTCATCCAGCAGATATTCGCGCGGACGGGCCGGGCGTACCTCGTGGGAGTCACGGGCCCGCCGGGCGCCGGCAAGAGCACGCTCGTCGATCGCATGACGTCGGAGCTGCGAGCGGCGAACCGTACGGTCGGCGTCGTCGCGATCGACCCCACGAGCCCGTTCACCGGCGGTGCGCTGCTCGGCGACCGGGTTCGCATGCAGGCGCACGCGGGCGATCCCGGCGTGTTTATCCGCAGCATGGCGACCCGCGGCCACCTCGGCGGCGTCGCGCGCGCCACGAGCGACGCGGCGCTGGTGCTCGACGCGGCAGGCAAGGACGTGGTCCTCATCGAAACCGTCGGTGTGGGTCAGGACGAAATCGAGATCGTGCGCACGGCGGACGTCTCCATCGTGACCGTGGTGCCTGGTTCCGGAGACGATGTCCAGGCCTTGAAGGCCGGCATCATGGAGATCGCAGACATCTTCGTCGTGAACAAGGCGGATCGCGAGGGCGCGGATCGCGCCGCGGCCTCGCTCGAAGCGCTGCTCTCGCTGCAGACGTACGGGCCGGGCGACTGGCGGCCGCCGATTGTGACGACCGAGGCCACGACCGGCAGGGGGGTCACCGTACTGCTCGAGACGATCGAGCGGTTCCGGCGGCACTCCCAGGCCGGACAGGGGAGCCGTCGGCGCGCCCGGGCGGAGTTCCGGGTGCGGGAACTGCTGTCGCGCCGGTTCCTGCGGCACGTCGAATCGCATGTCCTCGGAGAAGGCGAGTTCGAGGCGTTGATGGACCGAATCGCCGCCCGCGAGCTCGATCCGTACAGCGCCGTCGAGCAGATTGTGCGGGGCGTGCTCTAGGGACGCGGGTGTTGAGCTGGCGGACATAGATGAAATGCACGGTTGATCACATCGGCATCGCGGTCGCGAGTCTCCCGGAGGCTCTCGCCTTCTATCGGGACGAGCTCGGCTTCGAGGTGGAGGCGCCGGAGCTGGTGGCCTCGCAGCGGGTCCGCGCCCAGTTCATCCGCGTCGATTCAGTGGATCCGACTCCAGGGGGCGCCCGGCTGGAGCTGCTCGAAGCGTCTGCGGAGGATTCGCCGATTGCCAGGTATATCGCCACACGCGGTCCGGGGATTCACCACCTCGCGCTGCGCGTGCCCGACCTGGTCGCGGCGCTGGCGCAGCTGAAGGCGCGCGGTGTGCGCCTGATCGACGAGACGCCGCGGGCCGGCGCCCACGACGCGCTCATCGCCTTCATCCATCCCTCGAGTACACACGGCGTGCTCGTCGAGCTGATCCAGGCCTGATCGTGGAGTTCGGGTCCCTCGAACTCTTGTCGCTCTCCGACGGGTTCTTTCGCCTGGACGGCGGCGCCATGTTCGGCGTCGTCCCCAAACCCCTGTGGGAACGCCGGGCGCCGGCCGACGCGAGGAACCGGATCAAGCTCGGCGTCAGGCCGCTTCTCGTTCGTGGCGAGCGCACGATGATCATCGACGCGGGGATTGGCGGGAAGATGGATGCGAAGAGCGCCGACATCTATGGGCTGGACCGATCCCGTCACCTCGACCACGCTCTCGCCGAGGCGGGCGTCGCCGCGACGCAAATCGACATCGTCCTCGCGTCGCACCTGCATTTCGACCATGCGGGCGGCTTTACGCGTTTCGACGGTGAGGGGAGCGTCGTCCCAAGCTTTCCGAACGCCCGATACGTCGTGCGGACGGCGGAGTGGGAAGACGCGACGCATCCGCACGAGCGCAACCGCGCCAGCTACCTGCAGGACAATTTCGTGCCGCTCGCCGAGTCGGGCGTGCTGGATCTCGTGGCCGGCGATGCGCCCATCATGCCGGAAGTCCGCGTCGTGCGGACGGGCGGCCACACGATGCACCACCAGATCGTGATGATCGAATCCGGTGGCCGCACGGCCGTGTTCGCGGCGGATTTGATCCCGACGACCGCTCACATCGACGAAGCGTGGATCATGGGGTACGACCTGTATCCGATGGACACCCTGGCCTTCAAGCGACGATTCGTGCGCGACGCGATAGACCGGGAATATCTGATTTTTTTCGAGCACGACCCGGAGGTGTCGGCCGGGTACATCAGGGAAGAGAAGGGACGCAAGCGCGTGGAGCGCGTGGCGTGAAGTATCATCCCAGTGAGTCGTCTGTTGAGTGTGTTCGCGTAACCGTCCTTGTCCCCGACAGTCCTTCATGATCAGCATCGGCATCATCGGCGGCAGCGGTTTGTACGACATGGCGGAGCTGACCGATCGCGAAGAGCGCACGGTGGAGACGCCCTTCGGTGACCCGTCCGCGCCATACGTCCTCGGGACCCTCGGCGGCAAGCGCGTGGCTTTTCTCGCCCGGCACGGCGCCGGCCACCGGCTCCTGCCGTCGGAGCTCAATTTCCGCGCGAACATCTTTGGCTTCAAGACGCTTGGCGTCGAATACATCCTCTCGGCGAGCGCCGTGGGCAGCCTCAAGGAGCAATATCGGCCGCTGGATCTGCTGATTCCCGATCAGTTCTTCGATCGCACCAAGGGCAGGATCTCCACGTTCTTCGGCCGTGGGCTCGTCGCGCACGTCGGGTTTGCGCATCCGTTCTGCGGCGCGTTGAGCGGCATCGTCTACGACGCCGCGCTCGGGGCGGGTCTCGCCAGAGCGGACCGCAAGAGCACCAGCCACCCGCCCGGGCCGGTCGTTCACAGAGGAGGCACTTACGTGTGCATGGAAGGACCGCAGTTCTCGACGCTCGCGGAGTCGCAGCTTTACCGGTCGTGGGGTATGGACGTGATTGGCATGACCAATCTCCAGGAAGCCAAGCTCGCGCGGGAAGCCGAGATCTGCTACTCCACAGTTGCGCTCGTGACCGACTACGACTGCTGGCACCCCGACCACGACCAGGTTACGGTGGACATGATTATCGCGAACCTGACGCAGAATGCGCGGGCCGCCCAGCAGGTGATCGCGGGCGCGGTCGCGGGCCTGCCGCACGACCGGTCGTGCGAGTGCGCGTCGGCGTTGAAGCACGCCATCATCACCCGGCCGGACGCCATCCCGGAGACCGTCAAGCAAGAGCTGGCGCCGATCGTCGGCAAATATCTCTAAAGACGCCCGGACCCGGAAGCCCGGACCCGGAGCCCGGAACCAAGTGCAGACCTCCCTTATGAACATTGTCGTCACCGGCTCGATCGCGTTTGACTATCTCATGTCGTTTCCGGGGAAGTTCACCGAACATTTCCTCCCCGAGCACATGTCGCGCGTCAGCCTCAGCTTCCTCGTCGACACGATGGACAAGCGCCGCGGCGGCTGCGCACCGAACATCGCCTACACGCTGGCGCTCCTCGGCGAACGGCCGCGCCTGATGGCCACAGCGGGGCAGGATTTCGGGGATTATCGGCAGTGGCTCGAGGCGGCCCGGGTGGACACGTCGCTCGTCAGGCAGGTCGCGGATCGCTTCACCGCGTCCTTTTTCTGCAGCACGGACGTCGACAGCAACCAGATCGCCTCGTTCTATACCGGGGCCATGGCGAACGCCGGTGAACTGTCGTTCCGCGACGTCCCCGATTGCGGGCTCGCCATCATCTCCCCGAACGATCCTGGAGCCATGCTCCAGTATGCGGAGGAATGTCGAGTCCTCGGCATTCCCTACCTCTGGGATCCGGGGCAGCAGTGCGCCCGGATGTCGGGCGTCGAGCTCACGGACGGCCTCATGGGGGCCACCATTGTCATCTGCAACGACTATGAGTTCGAACTGATCCGACAGAAAACGGGCCTGGACGAGGAGGGGGTTCTCGCCCATAGTGGTGCCCTCGTCATCACCCGTGGTGAGAACGGCTGTTCGATTCTCGAGCGACACGGCGCCGCGGCGGTGCCGG
>JANMCN010000020.1:0-3233 GCA_031361295.1 Acidobacteriota bacterium
GACGACAGCAACCGTGACGTGGACGGCGAACAACGGCTGGATGACACCGATTACGGATCAGCCCGGAAACGCGCGGATGATGAAGGGGTACCTGGACAACAACAACACCAGTATCACGACGGTGAGCGTCGCCGGGCTGCCGTCGGGTGCCTACGATGTCTACGTCTATGCGGACGGCGACAACAAGACGTATACACGGACCGCGTCGTACACGCTGACCGCGTCCGATGCCAACGCGACGAAAATCACTTTGACGGACGCACCGAACACGAACTTTTCCGGCACCTTTACACAGGCGGCGAGCACCGCGGGTAACTACGTGAAGTTCAACTTCACTGGAACTGGATTCACACTCACCGCCAGGCCGGGCACGAGTACGAACGTAAACGTGCGCGCGCCGGTCAATGCGATCCAGATCGTCAGCGCATCTCCGACGCCACCGGTCGTGCTCGACGCGCCACTCACCATTACAGGCATCGGCGCGGGTCAGGGTATAGAGGTGCGCGACGGCAAGGTCTATCTGTACGGCGACGCCGCGACGGGCATCGTTCGGGAGTACGACGTCACGGCGGGCAACGCGCTCACCTATACAGGGCGTCAGGTGCTGCTGACGGGCGGCGGCCGCGATCTTGTGTCGCATCCGACTGGGCTCACTACCGCTCCGGGTCAGGGCACGCTGCTCGGCAATACTGTGTCGGCGCAGGGAACTATCCGCCTGATCGACTGGCCGCAGGCCCTGCTGAATGGCACGCTCGACGGCGCCGTCCTGGCGACCATCGCGGATGATTTGGCCGTCAACGGGACCAGGCCTGAGTTCGTTCGCGTTGGGGACCGGTGGCTCGTTGCGACGGCGGACTATGGCGCGCTCTCGAACGAGGTCCGGCTCTATGATCCCGACCGGCTGCGGACGGCGACCCGCACGAGCGAACCCGGCGTGCTGGTGTATCGGTTCCCCAGTTCGCCCTACGTCCAGACACTGCATTGGATTGATTCTGCCGGTCTGCTGGTTCTTGTCCAGAACCGGAGCTACGGACAAGGATGGCGGCTCACGGTCGTCGATTTGGCTCGTTCGCTCGCCGCAGGCCAGGAGGTGGCGACGCAGATTATTGACCTGTCACCACAGGACGAACTGGAAGGATTTCATATGGTGGCGCCCGGACGGGGACTGTTCCTGACCAGTTCCTCCGTGTCGAATGTGTATTTCGCCAACGTGCGGCTGTTCTGAGGCTTTGTGCATCTGGGAGTCTTTGACGCCTTTTAGAATGTAAACAAATCGTTCTGGCTGCGACGCGCTTGCGCGTTGGCCACCCAACGTTCGCCAGGTGAGCCTCATAACGGGCTGGCTCTGACAGATCCGGTGGCAGAGAACGCGCGGCCCCCGGACAGAATATCTGCCCAAGCCCGGAGCAGAATAGCTCCGGACCAGGCCGGACCAGCGCTCTTCCCGACCGGAATCAGACCATGCGTCAAACGGTGGACAGCGTCAGCACTCAGAACGTCATTTGGACTGGATGAGCGTGTTCGGGCCCCGTTCGCGCCATCGTCGCCAAGGCGTGGCGCAACGCGGCCGTGCGCGATGTAAGGGCCTTCAGAAGTTGGCTGGGAGCGCAGCGCCACGTGAACTCGAACCCGGCACTTGGGCGGGTTCGGCGGTTTTACTTCGCGACGCCCGCGCGACTCTACACAGCGGGCGTTCTTCGCGCGGCCATGGCGCTCATCGTGTTCCTGTCTGCCGCGGCCTCTCGTGCCCAAAAACTCTGCGTGCCTTGGGGGAGCGGGAGCGGAACGAAGTGAGGTACGAGGTCAGGGTGATCGGTGCGCGTTTACCGAAGCGGAGGCTCGTCAGCGACGCGCCCGTGGCGTAGACTGGTCCGCGGCCCCAACAACCAGATCGCCGATTCTGAATCCAACATGACACGTCCGATCCAAAGCCGGCGCGCGGCTGTCGTCGCGATGAATGCGACGGTCTGCGCGTTCATTCTCGCGGTCGCGCTTTCCGTCGCGCATGTCGATGCGCAGACGATTCGGGAAGGCGCCGATGGTCTGCTCGAGGTCACGGACGCGCCGACGGGGACCGTCATTCGATACACCCTCGACGGCACGGATCCGACGCGCGATGCCGGCGTGTGGCTCGTACCCGTCGACCTGCCCGCCGGCTACACGGTCAAAGCCCGCGCGTTCACCCCCGACCACACGCCGGTTGGGACCCAGGTCGAATGGGCCTCACGCGCAACGGGCCCCCGCCTCGCGTCGACAGTTGTGCCCGTGACGCAAGCACGGGACTGGCGCGTCTATGACTGGCCGGTGCGGCACGCGGCCGCGGTTGAGCTGATGCGGGTGCGTCAGCCCGAGATCGTCATGCTGGGCGATTCCATTGTGCACTTCTGGGGTGGCGATCCCAGCGGCGAGCACGTCGGCGGTCGCAGGACCGCACCGGAGGTCTGGGATCGGTTCTTCACTGGCCGCCGGGTCGTGAATCTCGGCTATGGCTGGGACCGCACGGAGAACGTCCTGTGGCGGCTGCGTCACGGCGAGTTCGAGAAGGTCTCGCCCAAGGTCGTAGTGCTGATGATCGGGACGAACAACGTCACGCTGAACACGCCGGACGAGATCGCGGCCGGGGTTTCGGTGATCTGCGACGAGATCCACCAACGATCACCCGCCACCCGCATCCTGCTGCTGGGCATCTTTCCCCGCGGCGAGAAGCCCGATGCCAACCGCGCCACGACCGAGGCGGTGAACCAGCGCATAGCCGCATTCGACGGACGCGGCGGCGTCGTAACCTATCTGGACATCGGCGACAGGTTTCTCGGCGCCGATCGGTCCATCTCCAAAGAGATCATGTACGACTTCCTGCATCCTACTGCGAAGGGCTATGAGATCTGGACCGCCGCGATGGAGCCGACGCTGACACGCCTCCTCGCTCGCTGAGTCAGGTCCGTGGATCCCGCACGAAAGCATCAGGAGCGCATTTGCGTGGACCTCTACTCTCTCGGCGGACATTCCAGGGGGGTCGCGGACGGGAGTCGCGGGACGGCGACGCGCACGGCACCACTTCCGCAGACCTTGGGCGGCGGCGCGCAAGGTCGACCCGGCCCGGGGCCGGCCCGCCGGCCCCTAACCAGTGGGCAATCACCCCGAATTTTACCGCGACCGCGGCGCGCCCGACACAGCGGCGTCGATACCCGTGCCGCCGACTAAGGCGGGCGTTGGTCACTCGGGGCGCACGTGGG
>JANMCN010000029.1:0-3084 GCA_031361295.1 Acidobacteriota bacterium
CGCTGGTCAGCGCGGTCACGGTCTTCGTCACCAGATTCATGGTCCGCAGCCCGTCGCCCGCTGGACCAAACATCCGGAAGACGAACTGACGACCGTCCGGAGCGAGCGAGGGGAATGCGGTATTGGCAGGTCCTGACGTCACTTCATGGAAACCGGTCCCATCGGCATGGATTGTGGCGACTTGCGCGCCGCCTTCGACGCGATCCTCCGGTTTCAGGAACAGTCCGTGGAAGCCGTTGAAAAATGCATTGAACGTGCCCACACTGAAAATGATTTCATCGCCTCGCGGGGACCATTGCGGTGCAAAGACGTTGCGGGTCTTGTCCTGGAAGATGACTTCGGATCGATTGGTGGCAACCGTCGTAATGAGAAGGCTGGCGCCGACCGCGGTCGGCGACGACCGGCTGTTCGTGACGAATCGGTCCCCTGCCGGGCTGAACGACGGCAGGATGGTGCCCGTCAGCGTCAACGCATGGTCCGAATTCTTGCTGAACGTCTCTTGCAGGGGAGCGATCGCCGCCGCGAGGCGTTTGTGAAACACGACGCACCGCCCGTCGGGCGACCACGATGCCGCGCGCACGTCGCCATGCGGCCCTTGCGTGCCGTCCGAGTAGTAAATGCCGGCTCCCGGCCCGGCCTTGTCCTTTCGGACATAGCCAAAGCGACCGTCGGGTAACGGCGACGGATTGACCTTCACGCCCGGCTCTGCCGGGAGGTCCGCCGACATACCGGAAACTATGTCAATCGACACGAGTCTGGTGTTGCTCCCGGGCTCTGGAGCCGCGCGGCGATTCGCGAGCGTCTCCTCCGCTGTCATGCAGTACCCGATGACGTGCCGACTGTCGTGCGTCCACTTGGGGCTGCCGCAAAAACCCCCGTGAGCGGTCACCGCATGCAGTCCGGATCCGTCGGGCTTGACGATATAGATTTCTGCGCGCTGCAGGCGTTCCCATCGGCCGCGAGCGAACGGCGCGCGATCGCCGCGGTCCGACGAGAAGGCTATCCATTTGCCGTCCGGCGACCAGGACGGACGGAAGTCGCCTCCGGGACCCGACGTGAGCGCTGTGGTCCGCCTTGTCGCGAGATCCATCGTCCACAGGTCCGCCGTTCCGCCGCCGCGCGTGCTCCCGAACACCAGCGCCCGGCCATCCGGTGAGAAGGCGGCCTGATCGTCGTATGCAGGATTGTCGGTCAACCGTTCCAGCCCCGTCCCGTCCGGCCTGACACGAAAAAGTTCAGCGGATCCATCGCGCTCGGACGTGAACCCGATCCACGCCCCGTCCGGCGACCACACCGCGTCGTAGTCGATGTCCGGCGCCGCTAAGAGCGGATGCTCGTCGCTCCCGTCCGCGGCGGCGATGAAGAGCCCGATCTGGCCGGAGTTGGGGAAGATGCGGGCGAACGCGATCTTGTGCCGCTCCGCCATTTGCGGCGCGAGCGTTGCAAGGAGCGCCGCAACGACCATTCCTGTGCGCATAAGGAAAGATTCTACACGCAGGGCGCTCGCGCCACGACGACAGGATTGCCGCTTAAACCCTCGAAGTGCGGCATCCGTGCCGTCCCACATGCCGATGAGCGCGGTGCAGGATGGGCACGGGCCCTCCGCGAGCGGCACCGGAGGTGGGGCCGGCCCGCTCGTCCCTGGAATGTCGTGGAAACATGTAGTGATAGATGATCAGCGTGGCGCCGCCGCGAACCAGCTAAGGCCGCGACACATCGCCGTGTCGCCACAGCCGTGAATCGCAGAGACAACACTACTCACGCCGACCATCGCCGCACCGAGAGTGCGACTATCGCGCACGTCGCCTTCGACCAGTTCGACCTGTGGCTGGTCGAAATGAGCGGTGCGCCGACGGTCGCGGGTGAGCACGCGAACGGCGAGGCCTCGCGCCTGTAGCCTGCGCACAATCAGAGTGCCCAGGCGGCCGCTTCCTCCGGCGAGCAGGATCATCGCTTTGCGGTCAGCGATGCGGGTGGTGGCGGGCCTGCAGCACCAACCTGCCGGCGAACCGCGGCATCGACGGCCCTCGATAATAAATACAGTTCAACTGTACGACGGCGTGCCGCGATCAGCTGCCCTGTTGACCACGCAGGATCCGCGTCTCCGCGTTTCGGGCTGGTCGCCACGCGTCGCACGAGCCATGCCACCCATCAGGTGTTGCACCTCGAGGGGCACTCTCGCCACGCGGCTTCGTCCGCTACGACCTCCGCTCGCGACGCTCCCGCTCGCGCTCATCGGCCTTGTGCCGGAGCGGACGACCCTTCTCGGGGGTCGGGTCCGTGACGATGCCGTAGGACAGGCGCCCGTCGTGTCCCTCGGGTAGATACTCGGTGATCGGCAGGCCCTCGGCGTTCACGAACAGCAGGCAGTGGCAATACTTGTAGACCTGCATGTCGTCGCAGGCGCAAATCCACGTGCGGTGGGTGACCTCCTCCTGCTTGTCCGGATAGAAACGGCAGGGGCAGAGCGGTTTGCCGAGCGTGTCGAGATTGGCGGCCAGGCCGAGGACGACGACGGCGGTCGTCGCGGCGTCGGGGTGGGTGGTCGTGCCGGACTTCTCGCAGTACTTCGCCACGAAGTTCGTGATCCGCGCCAGGCTCTGGTCGCTCGGCCGCTTGTTCATATCGTGGTGCTCCGCAATTTATTGCCGGGCGCATTCGGTCGGGTCACGCGGCATGGCGCACAAGGCGATACTCATAGTGCAGCTCGCCCAGAATCGGCGTCGATCACCTCCGTGTGTCCGAGGACGCAGTGACCGGTGGACACGACCCGGTGGCGGTCTGGCCCGCAGCAGCGGCGTCCGGCTCGCCCTGGTCAGACCTTAAAAAGACCGGTGACGGTTACTTCACGAACGAGCACGCCGTCGGCGAGTGGTCCGGTCTTGCGGGGTTCAGCAGTTACTCGAACTCGATGTAGATCGCGCGTTGCGCTTCGGCGAACGTCATCCGGTCGCCGCTCTCAGAACTTCGTGCAGTCGATCACGAAGCGATACTTCACGTCCCCTCGGGTGGTTCGCTCGAACGCGGTATGGATCTCGTCGGGCCGAATCATCTCGATGTCGCTCGTGATGCCGTGCTTGCCGC
>JANMCN010000041.1:0-11398 GCA_031361295.1 Acidobacteriota bacterium
TGATGGGACTCGGCCTGACCGACCTGTTCCTGTACCGGCCAGTGCTCATCTACGCTCAGGCGAAGGGCCTCGTCGACTTCCTCCGCGGCGACAAGGAATGGCACAAGTTCGCCAGGAACCGGCGGGGATGAAAAGCTTCGCTGGCGAACACGGCCGTGGTGAACGGGCCTCAGCTCCCGGCAGCGTCCTGGTTCGTCACAGTCCGTTCGGGAACACATAGACAGGGGGAGGCACGACGGGGTCGCCGACCTCCAGCGTGATCTGCATGTGCGCGGCGAGGACGATGTCGCGCGGGTCTCCAGGGTACGGCTTTCCGTCGACGAAGCTGCTGACGGCGCCTTGCAGGCCGGCGACGTTACGCACGCTGAGCGGCTGTCCCCAGACGTCGAAGAAATTCCCGAGCGTATACGAGCGGCTGTCCGGCGACTCGATGTGCAGGATGCCCGTCGCATCGTGCGTGTGCAGCCAGTAGAAGCCATTGCCCATGCCCACGAACCCGTTGGTCAGTTGAAACGGCTTGACGATGCCGATGCCGTACGGCACGGCGATCTGCTGCCCTTTCGAGAACAGCGCCAGATGCGCGTGGACGTGCACGCTCAGCATTTCATGCGACGATCCCTCGATGCCGTCCACCGGCTGTCCGTTGCCGCCTGTTGGCGTATCGCCGGGGGCGAACGTCGGGGCCCCCACCTGGGTGCCCTGCACGAGAACAATGGGCGCCGCGGACCGCTGCGCGGTCATGACCGTGACGCCGCACAGGAGCAGCAGGAACAGGACCGCGTGGGTGCGACGGGTCATGGGCATGAGGTGCTCGCGCATCTTCGGAATCGTAACACTGGTCCAGTACACGGCAACGGCCCCACGTCGGGGCCGTTACGGTGAGACGGTTCGTCGAGCTTAGTTGGTGGGCGCTACTGGATTCGAACCAGTGACCCCCGCCGTGTGAAGGCGATGCTCTGCCACTGAGCCAAGCGCCCAACTGAGGAAGTCCGTAGTGTAGCCCAAGGCTTGGCTCGTCGGCAACGGCGCCGGCTGCCGATCAGGAGCCGCCTTTCTTGAGCTGCTTCGCCTGCCCCTCGAGGAGCAAGAGCATCTTCGCATACCGCTCATCCGCGTCGGCGAACGTCTTCAGGTACTCCGCCTCGCTCGATTTCGACTTCTTCCACTGGCCGTCGAACATCGTCGTCTTGCCACCCTCTTCCCACGAATCCCCGTTTTCGGACCTGGAGATGAGGCCGTCAGGGCCCATGTCCTGGACGAACACTCGCGTGCCGCTCGTGCCGGCGGCATGCAGATCCATGTACACGCCGCGATAGTCGCCGAGCTTGATCTTGTCGACCAGCAGCGACGGGGCCGAGTATTTCGCGGACACGACGAGGAGCTGCGTTTCGGCGATGTAGATGGCGGCGATGAACCCGTTCGGGGAGGTCGGGTCGGCGACGGCGATGGAGTCGAGCTTGGCCGTATCGAGGGCCTGCACCAAGTCCCTGACCGCGGCCGCCGACTTCGAGTCCTCCGCCGCCCCGGCGGGCACGGCGGACAGAACGGCGACGACGGCAAGAATCACCGCCGGATGGAACAAGCGGAGCGATCTCACGTGCATGGCTGCCCCCACTGTGGATGTTGTGAGGGCCGTTGTACCACGGTCCGGCTCGGCCGTAAAGCGCGGCGTCTCAGCCGATGAAGAGCGGGTCTTCCTCGTCGGCGGGCCTGCGGTGCCCCGGGCGCAGGTCACGCCACCCACCGAGGGCGCTGAGGCCGGCGCGAATGCCCGCCACGATCGCCAGGCCTTCCCGCGCCGGTGTGACGATCGCCTCCTGGAGGACCGCCGCGGTCTCCTCGACGCGCCGGGACAGGTCGGTCACCACGCGATCGACCTTCTGCGCCTGGGCGGTGGCGAGCGCCACGGTGCGCGTGGCCTCCTCCGCGATGCCGTTGGCCTTGGCGATGAGCGGGCGGACCTCCTGCTGGACGGACGCCACCATCTGGTGTGTCTGCTTCGCCAGCCGCAGCGCCGCGACGATGGCGCCGACCTGGATGATCGCCATGATCAGCGTCGCCGACGCGATCACGCCGAGAAAGACCTCGGACCAGCCGCTCGTCACAGATTCTCTCCTCCGCCGGTCGCAGAACCGGTCGCGCCGCCGCGGGCCTGTTCGTATGCCTCGCGGCCCCGTTCAATCGCCGAGGTCAGGGTGTCTTTGCCGCGGTTCACCATCTCGCGGCCCTGGCGCGCCGCTTCGGTGGCGCGCTCGCGGCTCTCCCGTGCCCTGTCCGCCAGCACGCGCCGGGTTTCCTCGCCGGTGGCCGGCGCCATCAACAACGCCACCGCCGCGCCCGTGATCGTGCCGAGCACGAATGCCAGGAGGACCGTGCCCGCCGCGCCGTCGTCGTCGCGTGTCGCCATGTTGTGAACTCCAGTGGTTAGAAGATGCTGACCCGGACGTTCAGGTATTTCTTCGGGTCCTTGCGGATGTCGGCAATCAACTGTTTCAGCTCGTTCGCCGTGCCGTTCATGTTCTCATATAACGCCTTGTCGTGCAGCAGGCGTCCGGCTGTGCCGTCACCGGTCTCGAGCGTGGCAAGCACCTTGTCGACGCGATCCGAGAGCGAGTTGATGCGGTTCCAGAGCGCCTGGTCGGTGAGCAGCTTGCCGGCGGTCCCTTCTCCGCGCTGGAGGCCTCCGAGGATTTTGTCGGCGTTCGCGCTGGCGGACGTCATCGACTTCGCCAGGGCATCGTCGGTGAGGAGCTTGCCGAGGCTGCCTTCTCCGGCATTGATCCGGCGGGTGATGTCCTGGAGGTTGCCGAGGGCGAGGTTGAACTGGCGGTAGGCGGCGGGATCCTTGATCAGCATGCCGAGCGACCCGCGCCCCTGCTGGAGGCCGGTGGCCACGGCCTGGGCCGATCCGACGAACTCGTTCAGCTCCTTGTACATCTCATCGTCGGTGAAGAGCTTGCCGACCGTCCCCTTGCCGCTGCGGATTTCCTTGATGAGCCCCGTCGCCTGGTCGAGCGTCTGGGCGGCGCCCGCGGCCACGTCGGCAATCTGTCCGGCTGTCCGCGCGGTCTGGATGACGTCGCCGTCCTTGAGCGGCGTCCCCTGGGTCGAGGGGCTGATGTCGATGATCGGCTCGCCGAGCAGGCTGAGCGAGCCGATCGAGGCGCGCGACTGGTCGGTGATCCGCCCGCGGTTCTCGTTGTTCACCCCGAGCGTCACCTGGACGTCGGAGCCGACGAATGCGACCTCCGTCACCTGACCCACGTCGACGCCTGCCACGCGGACCACGGCGCCGGTCTTCAGGCCCTGCACGTTCGGGAACCTGGCCTTGATTTCGTAGCGCTGCCACGAAAATCCGCCCTGGCCGCCCACGGCGAAGACGAGCATGGCGGCGAGCACCAGCGCCGCCACGGCGAGGATGCCGATCTTCAGTTCCGACCAGGCGAGCGATCGTGTGCGAGGCATGGGTGCAACACCTTCCTACGAGAGAAACGCGTCGATGTACGTGTCCTTCTGCGCCGCGGCGCGCAGCTCCGAGGCGTTCCCCTCGAAGGCGATCTGACCGTCCTTGAGCATGATGAACTCCGCCTCGTCGGCCTTGCGGGCGGTGGCCTTCTCGAACCTGAGCGCGCCGTGCTCGCGGATCGCCATGTGCTCGGCGACGAAGAACGCGTCGCGCAGCTGGTGGGTGACGACGATGGAGCTGACGCCTTCGAGATCGCGCAGCTTGATGACCTCTTCGTCGATCGTGAGCGACGTGATCGGATCGAGCCCCGTCGTCGGCTCGTCATACAGGAGGATCCGCGGCTTGGCGGTCATCGCGCGGGCGATCGCCACGCGGCGCCGCTGGCCCCCGGACAGCTCCGAAGGCATGCGGTCGATGAACTCCGAGAGCCCGACGAAGCCGAGAACCTCCTCGACGCGATGGTTCACGTCGGCGAGCGGCGCGTCGGTCTCCTCGAACAGCTTGTAGCCAACATTCTCGCGCACGGTCAGCGAGTCGAACAGCGCGCCTTCCTGGAACACCATCCCGAGGTCGGCGCGCACCTTCATCAGGTTGTCCTCGCTCATGTTGTCCACGCGCTCCCCGTTCACGAAGATGAGGCCGGTGTCTGGCTTCAGCAGGCCCAGGATGAGGCGGAGGATGGTGGACTTGCCGGCGCCGCTCGCGCCGAGAAAGATCTTCGTGTGCCCGGTCTGCAGCGTGAACGACACGTCGCGCAGGATCTCCTTCTCGTCGAACGCCAGGCACACCTTGTCGAACACGATGATCGGCCCGCCGTGGGCCATCGCTTCTTCGAGGAGGGGCGAACGGGCGACGGGCTGGATGGCCATCAGTACATCAGGGCGATGAGCAGCTTCGTGACGAGAAAATCGACCGCGATGACCGCGACGGAGGCCGCGACGACAGCGTTGGTCGTCGCGCGGCCGACCCCCTGGGTGCCCCCGCGGGTCCGCAGGCCGACGTGGCAGCCGATGCTCGCAATCGTGAAGCCGATGAAGAACGGCTTGATAAGTCCCATCCAGACGTCCTGGATGTAGAGCCCCATCACCACGCTGTTCCAGTAGACCCCCGACGGCACTTTCAGCTGCGTGACCGTCACAATCCACGCGCCGACCATCCCGAGGCCGCCCGATACGACCGTGAGGAGCGGCACCATCAGCAGCCCCGCGAGTATGCGCGGCAGCACCAGCTTCCGGATGGGATCCGTCCCGAGCGCGCGCAGCGCGGCAATCTGCTCGGTGACCATCATCGATCCGAGCTCCGCCGCGATGCCGGACCCGACGCGGCCTGCGACCATGAGCCCGGTCAGGACCGGGCCGAGCTCCTTGACCATCGACGCGCTGACCAGCCGGCCCACCATCGACCGCGCGCCGAACTGATCGAGCGTCAGGCCCGACTGCAGCGCGAGCACCATGCCGGTGAACATGCCCGTCAGGAGGACGACCGTGAGGGACCCGACCCCGATGGCCTCGAACTGCTCGATGACGTCGCGCAGGTAAAAGGGGCGCGTCACCATCGCCCGGCCGACTTTGCCGACCATGCTCACGTACTCCTGGACTTCCAGGAGCGCCGCCTGGATCCAGCCGATGAACAGCTGGAACATCAGCGGCGTCCTCCGGCGAGACCCAGTTCGCGGGTGCGCAGCAGCTTGACGCGGTCGCGCAGGGCGGCCGCTTTCTCGAACTCCAGGTTGACGGCGGCGGATTTCATCTGGGCCTGCAGTTCCGTGATGTGCGCCTCGAGGTCGCCGTGGGTCTTGAAGAGGTCCCCGTCATCGCCGGCCGCCACGGTGACGTAGTCGCGCTCGTACACGCTCGACATCACCTCGTCGATGCTCTTCACGATCGAGGCCGGCGTGATGCCGTGTTCGAGGTTGTACGCCACCTGAATGTGCCGGCGGCGGTCCGTCTCGCTGATGGCGAGCTTCATCGAGTCGGTCATCCGGTCCGCATACATGATGGCGCGGCCGTTGATATTGCGCGCGGCGCGGCCGACCGTCTGGATGAGCGACCCACTCGAACGCAGGAACCCTTCCTTGTCGGCATCGAGAATCGCCACGAGCGAGACTTCCGGGAGATCCAGCCCTTCCCTCAGGAGGTTGATCCCGACCAGGACGTCGAACTCCCCCCGCCGCAGGTCCCGCAGGATTTCGATCCGTTCGAGCGTGTCGATGTCCGAATGCAGGTAGCGGACCTTGACCCCGAGCTCCTGATAGTACTGCGTCAGGTCCTCGGCCATGCGCTTGGTCAGCGTCGTCACGAGCACCCGCTCGCGGCGCGAGACGCGGTCGCGGATCTCGGCGAGCAGATCGTCGACCTGCCCGCGCACCGGACGGATGTCGATCGGCGGATCGACCAGGCCGGTCGGGCGGATGATCTGCTCGACGACGGCCCCGCCGGATCGACGCAGTTCGTACGGCCCGGGCGTCGCGGAGACGAACAAGAGCTGGTTGACGCGCGCTTCCCATTCCTCGAAGCTGAGGGGCCTGTTGTCGAGCGCCGACGGCAGCCGGAACCCGTACGCAACCAGCACTTCCTTGCGGGATCGATCGCCGTGATACATCCCGCGGACCTGCGGCACCGACTGGTGGCTCTCGTCCACCATGATCACCGCGTCGGCCGGCAGGTAATCGAGCAGCGTCGGCGGCGGGTCCCCCGGACCCCGACCCGTCAAGTGCCGTGAGTAATTCTCGATGCCGTGGCAGTACCCGATTTCCTTGATCATCTCGAGATCGAACATCGTCCGCTGATGCAGCCGGTGCGCCTCGAGCACCTTGCCTTCGGACTCGAGCTGCGTCCGGTACCACGTCAGCTCCTCCTTGATGCTCTCGACCGCCGCTTTCGTGCGGTCCCGCGAGGTGACGAAGTGCGTCTTGGGGAAGATCGCAATCTTGTCGTGCCGGCGGATGGTCGTGCCCGTGAGCGGATCGAACGTGATGAGCTCGTCCACTTCGTCGCCGAACAGCTCGATCCGGAGGGCCGTGTCCTCGTACGAAGGCTGCACCTCGACGATGTCGCCCCGGACGCGGAATACCCCGCGACCGAATTCGTGGTCGTTCCGCTCGTACTGAATCTCGACGAGCTTTCTCAGGATCTGGTCGCGATCGATGCGCTGGCCCCGTTCGAGGGGCAGCATCATCCCGTAATACGCCTCGGGCGAGCCCAGCCCGTAAATGCATGAGACGCTGGCGACGATGATGACGTCCCGGCGTTCGAAGAGCGAACGCGTGGCGGAGAGCCGCATCCGAACGATCTCGTCGTTGATCGTGGCCTCCTTCTCGATGTAGGAGTCGGTCGTCGGGACGTAGGCTTCGGGCTGGTAGTAGTCGTAGTAGCTGACGAAGTACTCGACGGCGTTGTCCGGGAAGAACCGCTTGAACTCCTGATACAGCTGCGCGGCGAGCGTCTTGTTGTGCGCCATGACGAGCGTCGGCCGGTTCACCCGGGCGATGCACTGCGCCATGGTGAACGTCTTCCCCGAACCCGTGACGCCGAGCAGTACCTGGGCGGGGTCGCCGCGCTCGAGCCCTTCGACGAGCTCCTCTATCGCGCGGGCCTGGTCGCCAAGGAGCTGGAATTCGGTGACCAGGTTGAAGCGGTCGTATTTGGACGCCATGTGAACAGAAAATCGTACCACACGTGGCGGCACGTCCAACGTGGCACGTCCAACGTCCCACGCGCCTCGGGCTAGGGGGGGCTCGCTGGCTTGAACTTGGCGAAGTAGCCGTCCCGGGTCCGCAGGCGGGCGCCCTTCAGGTCCGACCGCGTCAATCGAATCTCCACACGCCGCCACGCGCCATTCGTCCGTTCGTCCGACGAGATGTACCCGAGGCTGTACCTCGCGACAATCTCGCGCTGGATCTTGTCGTACATCTTGTCGATGTCCTTCACGCTGACCGGGAAGAACGCCTGCCCGCCGGTCATCTGCGCGAACCGGTCGAGCTGCTGGCGCTGGGCGATAGCCGCCGACCCCTGGTGCTCGAGATACCCGATCACGTAGACGGTCACGTCCGACGCGCGCAGCAGATCGATGACGTCCTTCTGGTTGAGCGCGCTGCGCGTGTCGCCGCCGTCCGTGTACATGATGAGGACCTTCTGCCCCGACTGCGCGTCCGCGCCGTTCAGATAGACCCCGAGCGCGTCGTACAGCGCGGTATATCCATCCGCCTTCCGCCCGCGAATCCGCTCGATCAGTCGCGGGTAGTCCGCGGCGTCGTACCGCGCGACCCGCACTTCGGTGTCGAAATCGACGAGCGTGATGTCCACGGCGCTGTCCATGGCGTTGAGGAACTTGATGGCGGCGGTGCGCACGTCCTTGATGTCCTCCTCCATGCTGCCGCTGGCGTCGAGCAGGAAACCGATGTGCAGGGGAGGCGCCGTGTCCGGGTCGCCGGCGGCGAAGAACCTGATCGCCTGCGGCTTGCCCCCTTCGAGCACTTCGAAGTCGCCGGCCTGCAGGCCGCTGATGGGCGCCCCCTGCTTGTCGGTGACGACCAGCGAGAAGTGCACCAGATCGACCCCCGTGCGGAACGTCTGCTGCGCGCCGGCCGGCGCGATGGCGACACCCAGCACGAGGGCGAGCGCGGCAACGGAGGGTGTCATGGAGTCAAAATACCTTGAAGGCGCTGATGCGCACGACCTGTGTGCCCAGTGTACCGTCGCCGTTCACGCCGCGGAAGCCGTATCCCCACTCGATCGCCACGAGCGTGCCGAACGGGGCCGGCACTTCGGCGGCCGCGCCGACTCCCGTGTAGTTCCGCAACCCGCGACCGAAGCCGGGATCGTGCACGGCGGCCGAATCGACGAACCCATCGAGCCGGGCCAGCTTGCCCGCCGACCAGGCGAGCGCGGTGCGGAGCACGGCGCCGCGATCGTATCGGATGAGGGCCGAGGGATACCCGCGCAGCCGGTTGTCGAAGGTGCCGAACGTGTACCGGCTGAAACGATCGAGGTCGCGGCCCGCCATCCAGGCCCCCTCGACCCGAGCCACCAGCCGCGGTGAAACGACGGCCGATCGCGCGAGCGACGCCCCATAGCGCTGAAAGTCCCGCTGCGCGGAGGTGGACTGGGGAGATCCCGGAACGCCCCACGCATGCCAGCCAGTCCGGATTGCCGGATTCCACCAGACGGAGCTGTTCCATCCGCTGCGCTGGGCATCGAGCGCCACTCGCGCTCCGTGCACGACCTGGTTCGCCGGCACCACGAAGGCCGGCCCGGTGAGATCCCCGCGCGCCAGCCGGGTGTAGTCCAGATCGTATCCGAGCCTGACCGAGATCCGCGGCGTGAGCGATCGAAGGAGCCAGATGGACGCCTGGGCGGGACGCTGCCGGATATTTTCGGCGTACACTTCGCGCCCGCCCACGAACGCGCGATCGTTGTACGACGACGCGATGCCAAAGGCGCGGCCGGCAAGCTGCCACCGCGTCCCCCCGAGCGACGGCGCCGAGAATGCCAGCTGCCCGTACGTGCCCCCGAAAAACACGCTCAGCTGCGTGCCCGTGCCAAACAGGTCGAAGTCGACATAGCTGAGGCCCGCGAATGGAAGCGGCACCGAGATGTTCGGATCCAGGATCACGCCGACCGCGAACGTCCGCACGCGGTTCGCACGTCCGGCGACCTCCGGTTCGGCCTGCACGGTGCCGGCAACGGTCGTCCGACTCCGCTTCAGATACCGATAGCCCTCGCTCGTATCGCGCAGCATCACGTTCCCGGAGGCCATCGCCGCCTGCCGCCGGGCGGCGAAATCCGGAGGGTTGATCTCGTGCGAGGTCATCGAAAGCACGCGGTGGATCGGCGTGCGGTACGACGCGCCCTCGTACGTCTGCCTGACATCGGAGCGGGCCAGCAGCCAGATCCCCTCGCTGACCTGCGCGAAGTCGTCGGCCTGCTCCGAGGCGACAATCGGCCCACGCAGGCGCGTCTGCGCTGCGGCCACACGCACCATGGCAAAACTGTCCACGGCAATCCAGGCACGCCCGCGAAACAGCGACGCATCCCCCGCGGGCTCGAACTGGACGACGTAGCACGGGGTCTTGCCGATGGTCTCACGCCCGGCGAGTTGATACCGGTAGACGTCGGACAGCGTGATCGTCAGCGGAGGCGAGGCCACCCGCTCGGGCTCGATGATCGGCAGCCGGGGCACGCCGCTGCCCCTGAACTCGATCCCGTTGATTCGGATCGCGCGCTGTTCGAGCTCCGTGATCCCTCCCCCGGCATAAAGCGTCGTTTCCGAACTGATGGACACGGGCGCCGGAAAGCCGGGAGCCTCGAACGACAGGGTGAGTGTCCCGCGCGAAATGAGGTTCGTGACGGCTGACGCCTGGCGCGCCGCAGCCGCCTGGTGGCGTGCGACGATCTCGTCGGCGCTCAGTGACCGGGCGCCAATCACCTGGACGCCCTCCGCGAACTGATCCTCGCCCGTACGGGCCGGCACCGTGACGATGAAGTCGCCGGTGGCCAGCCGCAGGCGCCGAACCCCTGGGGCCGCTGGCGTGACGGACAATGCCTCCTCCGACCCGCAGGGGGCGAAAGCCACGATTTCAAGCGTGCCCGGATTCTGATACGTCTCGGCGGCGGTCGCCCCGCAGGCGACGTGGAAACGCGCCGTGGGGACGAGACCCGCCGGCAGCGCCTGCGCGGCCTGGACGACGGCGGCCGTCAGCGGCGTCGCGGCCTGATCCTCGGCGGGCATGCGCCAGAGCCACCGATCGACGCCGGGCGTCCCTGTCGGCGCGAGCGCCTGCGCCAGTGACGTCGGAGGTGCGGCGTAGGTCCGCCAGGCCGCGGGCCCCGCGGCGGCGGCGGGCATTCCATCGACCCACAGGACCATGTCCAGGTACGGCGTGAGATCCTGGGCCAGCAGCGCCGCTGCGGCGGCCTGCGTGGCGAGGATGCCGAACCGCACACCGGGTTTGGCGTTGGCGCGCACGGCGGTGCTCTGCGTCTTGAGCGTGAAGGCAACCTGCCGCGGATCGTCCGCCGACGTCGCCGTCAGATCAACCAGGAACAGATCCGCCAGCGCGATCAGGTCCGGCGGCAGCGGCGGCGACGGGACGCCGGACATGAGAAGGCCGGCGTGTCCTCCGCGTTTCGCGATTTCGAGGAGCGCGTCGCGCGCCGTCGCGGCGTCATCGCCCGACGGCACCCGCACCAGGACGTCGCGGCCATCGAGCTGCGGTGGCAGGACGGGCGCCTGGGCGGACGTGATCTCGAGCGCGATGCACGCCGCGCAGACCGGTTCCTGCGCCGCGGCCAGCCCGCCGGAAAAAGCCAGGCCGCCGGCCACGAGCGCCAGGCGCATCGCGCCGGCCCGGAGGCCCCGCCTGGCGACGGCGTATAATGGACGTTTGGCCATGCTCACAGACCGTCCTTGACATGCGGGTCGTCGCCATCTGCCAGGACGAACTCGTCATTCGATCGCTCGACGCGGTCCTTCTGCCAAGCTTCGAGGTCGACTTCCTTGTCGAGAGCCGGCCCCTCGCCCGCCGGCTGCACGACGCCGGAATCGAGGCAAGCGCCGGCGACCCGCGGCGGGTGGACACCTACCTGAAGGCCGACATTTCCCCGAGCACCTGCTTCATCATCGAAGACAATGGCCGCCGCAGCCTGAAGAAAGTGCTCGGCGCCATCCGCGATGCGGGCGGGACGCTCGTCTACATCCTGCACACGGCGCACACGAACGGGCGGGGGATCGACGCGGCAAAGGCCGAATTTCCCGACGTCACGCACCTTGACCTCCCGGAGCTCATCCGTCCCACGCTGATCACCGAGCTCAGCCGTTCGATGACCCGGGCGCGGGTTCAGCAATACCAGCGCTACTTCGCTGATGCAGATCGTGTGCTCATTCTCCTGCACAACGATCCCGACCCGGACGCCCTCGCCAGCGGCCTGGCGC
>JANMCN010000059.1:0-5169 GCA_031361295.1 Acidobacteriota bacterium
GTTTTTTTGTTTTTTCCTACCCCGCCCCCCCCCGCCCTTTTTTTTCCCCGGGGGCGGGCTACCTTGGGCCCCCCCCCGACGCCGGGGTTTCCGCCCCAGGAAAACACGAGCCGGCGCGCGCAGCCGCAGCCGATCATCTGGTCATAGAGCAGATCCGGCGTCATGCGAATGAGCGTGAGATCGGTCAGGCCCTGCCGGATGATTTCGTGCCCGGCAGCGAACGGGATCAGGTGCGTGAAGCCTTCGAGCGCAATGCTGTCGCCCGACCGCACGAACCCGGCAATCGCGTCGCGCAGGAGAAGGAATTCGGCCAAACCCTTCCAGTTTAGTCCAGCGGCAGCCCGACGTAGTTTTCCGCCAGGCTCGTCATCGCCGCCTCCGAGCTGACCAGGTACTCGAGGTCGGCACGCTGTCGCCGCTCGTCGTAAGGGGTGGCCTGCTCGTTCCTGTGCAGCATCGTGGTCATCCACCACGAGAACCGCTGTGCCCGCCACGTCCGACGCACACCGCGAGCCGAGTAGTCGTCGAAGAGCCGGTCTGGCGGACCGCCGCGCACGACTGCGTCCAGGGTCTGCGCCAGCCGCCAGACGTCCGCCATCGCCAGATTCAGCCCCTTTGCCCCTGTGGGCGGGACGATGTGGGCCGCGTCCCCCGCGAGACAGAGCCGTCCGTAGCGCATCGGTTCCAGGACGAAGCTCCGCATGCCGGTCACTCCCTTCTGGGTGATGGGTCCTTCCTGCGGCGCCCACCCGTCGGCCATGGTCAGCCTCGTGCGCAGCTCGGCCCAGATCCTGGCGTCCGACCAGGCCGCCGCATCCTCATCCGCCGCACACTGCAGATACAGACGCGTGACATGCGGCGAGCGCATGCTGAACAGCGCGAACCCGCGGTCGTGGAGGCAGTAGACCAGCTCGTCGGACGACGGGGCGGCGTCGGCGAGAATGCCGAGCCACCCGAACGGGTAGGTGCGATCGAACGTCTGCACCGCCGCTGCAGGGATCGCTGACCGGCAGATGCCGTGGAAGCCGTCGCAGCCCGCGATGAAGTCGCAGCGTATCCGCTGACGGTCGCCGTTGTGGACGAAGCGGATTTCCGGCTGCGGACCCACGAGGTCGTGGACGCTGACGCCGTCGACCTCGAACAGCAGCGGGCGGCCCGTCCCGTCCCGGGCGTCGAGGAGATCCTTCACGACCTCGTTCTGTCCGTAGACCGTAATCGCGCGACCGCCGGTCAGGCGGGCCAGATCGATCCGGTGCCGCCCGCCGGCGAACGCGATGCCGATGCCCGTGTGCCGCATGCCCTCTCGCAGGACCCGTGCGCCGAGGCCGGCGTCGCGCAGCAGATCCACCGTCCCCTGCTCCAGCACGCCCGCGCGGACCCGGTCGATCACGTGCTCGCGCGTGCGGTTTTCGATGATGATCGAATCAATGCCGGCGCGGCCGAGCAGGTGACCGAGCATCAGCCCCGCCGCTCCCGCGCCCACGATGCCCACCTGCGTCCGCATCACCGCCACGTTGGGACCAGAGTACACATTTTCGAGCTCAGGGTTCGGGCGAAAGCCGAACGCCGGAAGCTGGAAGCTGGAAACTGGAAGCTGGAAACTGGAAGCTGGAAACTGGCATCTTCGAAGAACAACCCAGCCTCCCGGATTCACGGCGGCGGGACGTAGCCGAGATCGCGGGTGGCGCGGTCGAGCAGCATCAACGCGCCGGCGGCGGCGGAGCCGGCGTTCCGGGCAGCCTGCGCGTCGCCGCTGGCGTGCGCATCGCGACGCATGATGAGCGCGCGGGCGCCGAGCGCGCAGGATCGCATCAGCACGTCGTGCGTCGTCGCCAGCGACTCGGGTACCTTCATCGCCGCGAGCGCACGTCCCAGGCTGTCGAGTTCTGCAGCCGCGGCGGAGAGGTCACCGTCCGGGGCTGCGCCGCGGCCATCGATGGTGACGATCAGCGGCCGAAGTGCGTGGAGCCGGGCCAGCATCATCGAGACACGCCGAAGATAACGCTCCGCGTCGCGCGAGCGACCGGCCTGGGGGGGCGACACGGGTGGCCCGGGCGCCTGCTCGCCGAGCAGCACGACGATGGTCCCGCCCGCCCGTCCGCTCGCGTCGATCCGATACGTGGTGGGACGCCGGAGGTCGATCACGACCCTCAGTACGAGCGGAGCCTTCGTGTGCTGCGCCAGGCGAACGCCGCGCAGTCTCGAATCGTGCCACGCCGCCGTCACTCCCGACGGCAGTCTGACGCCTGCGAAATCGAGGTAGATCCGCGGCGGCCCGTCGAGTACGCCGACGACCGGGAGTGGCAGCGGACCCGCCGCACGAACGGTGACGGCGGACCCCGCCGCCCCGGCGAGCGGCGCGGCGTCGACGGACTGAACCACCGCGGGTGGCCCGGACGCTGCGGGCTGCGCCAGGGCGATCGCGGGGACCCAGGCCGCCACCACCATGACGAGCCCGATGCGCGCATTGGCGAATACCCGGAGAGGCGAGGTCATACGGCCGCAGGGATTATCGGCGACTGAGGTTGTCAGGGACAGCCGGCGAGGAGATCGTCACGGCCACGTCCCTGTTGGCCGAGGCCAGATTGCCCTCGGTGTCGCCCGCCAGGATTCGAAGTGTGTAGTCGCCGGGCGGGAGCGTGGACGTGTCCCACACGCCCGTGGACGCCAGCCCTGCCCCGAACGTGTTGGTGACGACATACAGAAGGCGTGTCGAACGACGCCCGTAAAAAGGAATGCCGCTGCCAGCGGCATAAATCACGCGGGGCGCATCGGATCCAGGCAGCAGTCGATCGAACCGGATGGTTTCGCGCGGCTTCTCGAACCCGGGCGCACCCGAGCCGTCGGGGTTCAGCACCTGGTAACCGAGCCTGTAGAGACCGAGCCGGCGCCGCGGCTCGTTGCCGTTCACCTGGTCCCACGCATCGACCACCACCCGGACGCGTCCGGCAATCGCGAGGCGGCCCCGCGTGCGCTCGGTCATCGGCTGCCCGTCTTCCTGGAACACGCGCACGCCGCCCCTCGGAATGGTGGGTGGCACACGGTCCTCGAACTGCACGAGGCGGAACAGCAGCGGGTTGTGCTCCTCACCAGGCCATCCGACGTTGAGATGGACGTGATTGAACGCATTCGCGGTGCCGACCGCTTCGCCCGTGCTGAACCAGGCGCCTCGTCTGACGCGCATCCCCACCATCCGCCCATCGTCATCGTACGAGGGGACGAACCTGGCCGCGTCGAGAACCCGGTCGGCCCCGTCGCGGCCGACACGGACGTGCACGTATGCGACAGTCCCGATCCGAACCGATTCGGTGAGCGTGGCGAAGTCCCCTGCGGCCAGCGGGCTGGTCACCGTGGCGGACCGCACCGCGCGCACGGGAGTGCCCTGCCCGGCGTGCACATCGACGCCGGCGTGGAAGCGTTCGCCGCCTTCGGCGCCGCGAGGTTCACCGAGCGTGCCGGTGACCTCGAACGGTCCGTCCATAGGCGCCAGCGGCCACAACAGGGGCGCCCGCGCAAACGTGTCGGCGTCGAACGCCGGAGCGATGCCGGGCGGCACCGGCGCTCGGGCTTCGATCTTCGACTGGGCGGCAACCAGCCTGACGAGCGCGTTGCGCTCGTCGGCGACGACGATGCGTCCGGGAGCCGCGACGGCCAGCCCCGCCAGCGAGCGAAACCGGGCTTCAGGTCCCGCGCCGTCGGCAAAGCCCGGGCGCGAGCCCGCCACGATGCGCGCCGCACGGCCGGGCGCCATCTCGACGATCCGGCCGCGATCGTCCGTGACGTAGACGAGGCCCCGGGCGTCGACGGCAATCCCGATCGGCCTCACGAGGCCGTCGTCCGGCAGGGGGCCGAGGGTACTGACGATGCCCTGGGACGAGATCATCCGGACCAGGCCATTCCCGGAATCGGCGACGTAGATCGTGCCTGACCCGTCCACCGCGACGCCGCACGGCGTGTCGAATCGCGCACCGGCAGCGGGTCCGTCTACGTATCCGGGTCCGGGCGTTCCCGCCAGGGTCGTCACGGCGCCGTCAGGCTGCACCACGCGGATCTGATCGTTGTAGGTGTCGGCGACGATCACGCGGCCAGTGGAATCCACCGCGACGCCGACCGGCCCATTGAACCGCGCGTCCCGTGCGGCGCCGTCGACGTCACCCGGCGGGAGACCGCCGGCCGCGGTCGAGACCGTGCCGTCCGGCGCGATCCGGCGGATGGCGTTGTTGCCCGTGTCCGCGACGTAGAGCACGCCATCGGTTGCGAGAGCGATTCCGGAAGGCGTGCTGAAGCGTGCCGACACCCCGGGGCCGTCCGCGTAGCCGAGCTCTCCGCCGGCAAGCGTCGAGACATTCCCGTCAGGGGCAATCCGCCTGAGGCGCTGCGCCTCGCCGGCGTCGGCAACGTAGACAGTCCCGTCGGCTCCTGCGGCCACTCCGAAGGGATCGGAGAAACGCGCGGTGAACGGTGCTCCGTCCCGCATGCCGGGGTGGCCGTCACCCGCGAGCACCAAAACCCTCGAAGCCCAGGCCGCCTCGAGCGGCCGGTCGCGGCCGGGACGGATCAACCACCACCACAGCACGAGTGCGGCCATCGCGGTCCCGAGAGCGACGACGGCCGGCCACACCCACCGGCGGTCAGTCACCTTTCCGGGTTCCGCCATCCGTCCGCTCTGCTTCCCGCCGTGCGACGGCTCACGGGATGACCGCGACGGCGTCGATCTCCACGAGGAGGCGCGGCTCCGGAAGCGCCGCGACCTGGACGGTGGTGCGGGCCGGCCGATGCGTCCCGAACATCCGGCCGTAGACGCCGTTCATTTTCTGGAAGTCGGCGATGTCCACGAGGAACACGCCGCATCGCACGACCATCGACAGGTCGGATCCGGCGGCCTTCAGGATGGCGGCGATGTTCTTCAGCGTCTGTTCCGTCTGCGCCTCGACGTCAGCGGCGATCTGCCCCGTCGCCGGATCGCGCCCGGCCTGGCCTGACACGAAAACCAGATTGCCCACCGCGATCCCCGGCGAGTAGGGACCCACCGGCGAAGGAAGATCGGCGGCCGTGACGCGTTTGAGCGGCGTAGTCATGCGCTCATGCTACGGCACGCGCGCACCGCGCGCGAGTGCCAAATGGAGTGTGCTCTGTGACGGGGAGGTTACCGTCGCAGGACGATGCCGA
>JANMCN010000105.1:0-20156 GCA_031361295.1 Acidobacteriota bacterium
CGGCCCGCCCATGGCCGACCCTGGACGCGGCGGGATGCCGCCGCCGGGGCGCGGCGGCGCCGGGCGGCCGGGAACGGCGCCGCTGCCGGGAGCTCCCGGGCGGGCGACCGCCGGGCGGCTCAGATTTCCCGTGGGTACCTGCGACGCCGACGACGGCGTGGGGGCCGAAGGGCGCACGAGCATCGGCCGGCGCGGCGGCGCCGGCGGCGCCTGTCCGGTCCGCGGATCTTCCACGCGCAGCCGGAGCGTCGGCGGGACGATGCGTCCTGTCGACGTGGGCAGCACGGAACGCGGCACCGGCGGTGCCGTCGGGGGCGGCGGAGGCACCTGCGGACGCGCAAGGTTGCCGGTCGGCGCCTGGGATCCCGCCGCGGGTTTCGGACGGGCGAGATTCCCGGTGGGTTCCTGCGAACCGAGCGGCGCACGCGGCCGCGCGAGGTTGCCGGTGGGTTCCTGTGAACCGATCGGGCGCGCCGGCCACGGTGGCGGGGCCGCAGCGGGCGGCGCCTCGACTGCCGGCGCCGCTTCGAACGTCGCGTCGGCGGCGGGCGGTTCCTGTTCGGGCTCCGGCTGCAATTCGTACTCGGCCTGGACGTATTCCGGCTCGGCCGTTTCGAATTCCTCTTCCGGGGCGAACGCCGCGGGATCGACCACCGGCTTCGCGCTCTTGACGAGTCGCGGCGGTGGCAGCGCGGCCGCCGCCGGCTTGGCCGGCTCGGGCGCCTTGCCGCCAGGCTTCCGTGCCTTGACCGGTGCCGGTGTGTCGGCAAACGAGGCGTTCGACGGGACGTTCAGCCCGCGCTGCCGCGCCATACGCGCGACGAACTCCCGCGCGACGACCTCCTCGATGGTGCTCGACGCGCTCTTCACTTCGATCCCGTGATCGCGCTTGAGCAGCGCCATCACTTCCTGGCTCGACGTGTTGAGAAGCTCCGCGACTTTGTAAATCCGGACTGTTGCCATTCGTTGGAAAGTTCTAAAGCTCTGACGTTCTACGTTTGCGTTTACTTCGAGTCGGCGTCGTCGGCCGCGATGGTCACCGGTTCGTCCATCGGCGGCGCCTCCGAGTCGGCGATCGGGTCGGCGGCGGCGTGGACGTCCTCCGCGGTCGCGCCCTGCGGCTCCGCGCGATCAGCGTTCGACCCGTCCGCGTCCTCCACCGGTTGCCCGGCGTCGTCCTGCGGGGCTGCGTCGCCCACTTCGAGGGCGCCCAGCTGGATCTCGACTTCCTTGCGCTTTTCTTCCTCGCTCTTGATGTCGATCTTCCAGCCCGTCAGCTTTGCCGCGAGCCGCACGTTCTGGCCCTTCTTGCCGATCGCGAGCGACAGCTGCTTGTCCTCGACCACCACTTCCATCACCTTCTCCGCGTCGTCCACGATCGAGACGCGCTGCACCTTCGCGGGGCTCAACGCACTCGTGACGAACAGGATCGGGTCTTCGGAGTACTCCACGATGTCGATCTTTTCGCCGCGCAGTTCGCGGATGATGGACTGCACGCGCGTGCCCTTCATCCCGACGCACGCGCCGACCGGGTCGACGTCGCGCTCGCGCGAGTAGACGGCGACCTTTGCGCGGTCGCCCGCCTCGCGGACGGCGCCTCGGATGATGACCGTGCCGTCGTAAATCTCCGGCACTTCCTGCTCGAAGAGCTTGATGAGCAGGGCCGGATCCGTCCGGGACAGCACGACCTGCGGGCCTTTGGCGCTGCGGTTGACACCCCGGATGACCGCGCGGACCCGGTCGCCGACGGTGTAGTTCTCCGCACGCGACTGTTCCTTCCGCGGCAGCTGGCACTCGACGCGGCCGAGCTCGATGATGATGTCGCCGTTCTCGAACCGCTTCACCATGCCGCTCACGACTTCGCCGACGCGCTGGCTGTACTCGCCGTAGACGTTCTCGCGCTCGGCTTCCCGGACTTTCTGGAAGATGACCTGTTTGGCCGTCTGCGCGGCGATGCGGCCCAGGTCCTCGGTCGGCCGGGGAAACTCGATCTCCATGTCGACCTCGGCTTCGTCGCCGTACAGCTGCTGCGCTTCGCTCAACGAAATCTGGGTCGACGCGTCGGTCACCTCGGTCACGATCTTCTTGACCGCGTACAACTCGAGCTGTCCGCTCTCGGTGTTGAACCGGGCCCGCAGCGCCTCGCTCTTGTAGCGCTTGCGCGCGGCCGCCTCGAGCGCATCCTGGACGGCGCTGATGATGATTTCCGGTTCGACGCCCTTTTCCTTCGCGATGGCGTCGATCTGCTGGAGCAGCGGGTTGGTGGTGGCCATGTATCAGTCTCTGAATTCGTCTTCCGTTCAGCTCTCAGCCGTGAGCGTCAGCCTCGAGTTTGTTCGAACTTCAACCTTCAGCCCGCAGCCTTTCTCTAGAATTCGACCTCGAGCCGGCCGCGCTTGATCTGCGCGAGCGGCACGCGATGGACCTTGCGGCCCTCGTGGATGAGGACGACGCCCGCCTCCACACCGCCCAGCCGGCCCGCAAATGCCGATTGCCCGTCGAGCGGCGTACCCGTCACGATCTTGGCCAGCCGGCCCGTGAAGCGACGGTAGTCCGCTTCGTGCCGCAGCGGCCGATCGAGCCCCGGCGACGATACTTCCAGCGTATACGCCTGCCCCAGAGCCGTCGCGCCCAGTTCGTCCTCTTCGACGTCGAGCAGCGCGCTCAAATCCTGGCTGACGTGCTGGCAGTCCGCGACGCCAATGCTCTCGTCTGCCGGCACCCGCATGGCTTCGGCATCGATCGCCTGACCGTCCCCGGCGCCCCTCGAAGACGCGACACCGGATGCTGACTTCTGGGTACCTGGATCCGGCCGGTCGATGACGACGCGCAACACCATGCCTGGCGCTTCCCGCCGGAGTTGCACGTCGAAGATCTCGAGCCCGTAACTTCGGGCGACACGTTCCGCCGCATCGCGGACGCGCGCCAATTCAGTCCGTGACGTAAGAGCGCCCCTGAAACACAAAAAGTGGGCTGGAGGCCCACTCGGGTAACCTTACTCGAAGCTGCCACCCATAAATATAGCACACGGGGCAGGTTGGTCGCATCGCGCGCCGGGGCATTCCCGGGCCGGAAATGACGCCCCGACGGAACGGGGTCAGGCCGCGGGCTCGACCGGCGCGGCGATCAAATCGTAGCCGCGCGCGCCGACGACTCGCGCGCGGATGAGCTGCCCCGGCATGTAGCGTTCGGGATCGCAATCGGTCAAAAACACCACGGGATCGATGTCGGGCGCCTGGCCCTCCAGCCGCCCCTGCAGCACCAGCTCGTGCTCGGCAGACGGCCCGTCGATCAGGACCGCCACGTCACTGCCGATCCGGGCCTTCTGCGCGCGCGCGACAATCTTCTTCTGCCGTGCCATCAGCGCATTCCGGCGCCGGCGCTTGAGCGCCGGCGAGACGTCGTCGGCCAGCCCGAAGGCCCGGGTTCCCTCCTCATGGGAGTACGTGAACACGCCGACGTGGTCGAAGCCGGTGTCGGCCACGAAACCGTCGAGCTCCGCGTAGTCCGCCTCCGTCTCTCCGGGGAAGCCCACGATGAGTGTCGTGCGCAAGGTGACACCCGGAACGCGCTGACGGATCCGGCCGAGCAGCTTGTCGTACGCGGCACGATTGCCGGGACGCCGCATGCGTTTGAGGACGCCGGCGGATGCGTGCTGGAGCGGGAGGTCGATGTACCGGCAGACCTTCTCGCATTCGGCCATCGCCTCGAGCACGTCGTCCGTGATCGTGGTCGGGTAGAGGTACAGCAGGCGAATCCAGCGCAGCCCGTCGATGGCATTCAGCTCGCGCAGCAGCTTCGCCAGGGCCCCGCGCTCCCCGCGATCGATGCCGTAGAAGGTCGTGTCCTGCGAGATGAGCAGCAACTCGCGCACGCCGCGCTCCGCCAGCGCGCGGGCCTCGCGCACGATGGAATCCGCCGGGCGGCTCCGGTACGAGCCCCGGAGCGTCGGGATGATGCAGAACGCGCACGTGTAATCGCACCCCTCGGCGATTTTCACGTAGGCGAAATGGCCGGGTGTCGTCAGCAGCCGGGGGGTCTCCGCGTCGTAGATGTAGGTCGGAGGAGCCGGCACCCGCGCGCCCGCCGCGGGAGGGCGCAGAGACGCGTCGATCGCCCGAGCCGCCGGAAAATCGGACGATCGGAACAGCGTCACCGGTCGGGTGCCATCCCGGAACGCCGCGGCCGGCTGTCCCCCGATGGCCTCGAGGATGTCGGGCACTTCGCCGGTGCCGAGCACGGCGTCGATCTCAGGGATCTCCTTCCGCAACTCGTCGCGGTAGCGCTCCGCGAGGCAGCCGGTGACGACGAGGCGCGTGCACTTGCCGTCGCGCTTGCGGACCGCCATCTCCAGGATTGCGTCGATCGACTCCTGCTTCGCCGAATCGATGAAGGCGCACGTGTTCACGACCAGCACCTCCGCCTCCGACGCATCCGGCGTGACGACGTGGCCGGCGTCCCGGGCAATGCCCAGCATGACCTCGCCGTCGACGAGGTTCTTCGGGCAGCCGAGCGAGAGAAATCCAATCTTCACGGGTAAATCCTGTACAGCATGCGTGGATACGGGATGGCCTCGCGGAGATGCTCGATGCCGCAGATCCACGTCACCACACGCTCGATGCCCATTCCGAAGCCGCCGTGCGGCACGCTGCCGAACCGCCGCAGATCGAGGTACCACTCGAAGGATGCCTTCGGGAGCCCGTGTTCCTCGATGCGGTGCAGGAGGAGGTCGTAGTCGTCGATGCGCTGCCCGCCGCCGATGATCTCGCCGTATCCTTCCGGGGCGAGCATGTCGACGCAGAGTGCGACGTCGGGTCGTTCGGGATCCGGCTTCATGTAGAACGCCTTGATCGCGGACGGATACCGGTGGACGAGCACGGGGCGATCGAACTGTCCGGAGATTGCGGTCTCGTCCGGAGCGCCGAAGTCGCCTCCCCACTCGAACGGCAGGCCCTTCTCCTTCAGGAGCTTCGCGGCGTCGTCGTAGTGCAGCCGCGGGAACGGAGCCTTGACGTTCAGGAGCGGCGCCGTGTCCCGCTCGAGGACCTTGAGCTCTCCGGCCCGGCGTTCCAGCACACGCGCGACGACGTGGACGACGAGCGCTTCCGCGAGGTCCATCACGTCGTCCAGCGTCGCGTACGCCATCTCGGGCTCGACCATCCAGAACTCGGTGAGGTGGCGCCGCGTCTTGGACTTCTCGGCGCGGAACGTCGGACCGAAGCAGTACACGCGGCCGAGCGCCATCGCGTTGGCCTCGTTGTACAGCTGACCGCTCTGGGTCAGGTACGCGGTTACCTCGTCGAAGTACTGCACCGGGAAGAGCGTGGTCGTCCCCTCGCACGCCGCCGGCGTGAAGATCGGGGTGTCGGCGAGGATGAAGCCGCGGTCGTTGAAGAAGTCGCGGACGGCGTTGATCACCTCGTGGCGGATCCGGAGGATGGCCTGCTGCTTCGGCGAGCGGATCCACAGGTGGCGCCGGTCCATCAGGAAGTCGACGCCGTGCTCCTTGGGCGTGATGGGGTAGTTCTGGGACTCCGAGACCAGCTCGAGCCCGGCGACGTCCACTTCGTATCCGCCCGGCGCCCGCGCGTCGGGACGCACCGTCCCGTTGACGATGATGGCGCTCTCCTGCGAGAGGTGGTCCGCCCGCTTGAACGCCTCCTCGCCGACCGACTGCTTCGTCATGATGCACTGGATGAACCCCGTGCCATCCCGCAGCGTCAGGAAATGGATCTTTCCGCTCGAGCGGCGGTTGTGGAGCCAGCCCTTCAGCGTGACCGTCTGGCCGTCCCTCGCGGCGATGTTCTGGATGTAAGCCGTCATGGATATGCCAGTGTGCGTTCAAAGCGCTGACGCGCGCGCTGCGCCTCTTCGAGCACGGACGCCGGCGAGCCGGTGTTCGCGAGCTCCATCAGATACGTTCCGTCGTATCCGATCTTCTGCATCGTCATGAGCGCCACGTCCCAGTCGATCGTGCCGAGGAACGGCGCGAGGTGATCGTCCTCGCGGCGCCGGTTGTCGTGAATGTGTGTCGTAATCACGTGCTCGGCGGCGACTTCGACTGCATCCGCGACGTCCCCCATGAGGTGTGCGTGTCCGAAATCCAGGCAGATGCCCGCCTGCGGCGCGTCGAGGTCCCGTTCGAGCAGCGTGACCAGGGCGGCCGGCGTCGACAGATCGTTCGGAATCACCTCGAGCGCCACTTTCACCCCCAGCGGTTCGGCCAGCCGGCAGATGTCTTCGGCACTCCGGAGCGCCGCGGTGCGCGTGTTGTCGCCTGCGCCGTTCCGGCTGGCCGGCGTGCCGAGGTGCACGACCAGGACGTCGAACGGAATCTGGCGTGCGACCTGCAGCGCCAGGTCTGCTACGCGCACCGCCGCCTCGCGTGCGGCCTGAGCCGAGGAGGCGTTCGACAGGACCTGGCGCGGCTGGCCCTCGCGCATCGTCAGCGCGATCGGCGCGTGCACGCTTTTCAGGGCGACGCCGGTGTCGGAGAGCCAGCTCGAGAGCGCCGCGACTGCGCCGCGGTCGTGATAATCGAAGTGACTGCGCGTCGCAAAGAGCTCGATCTGGTCGAACCCCGACGCCGCGATTTGCGCGAGGTGCGCCCGCTCGAGACGGTGGTCGTGGAACAGATGGGTCGAGATCCCGAAGCGCATACGCTCGGCAGGCCTTTCCGCGGTGCGGTGAACCACCTATTCTACCACGGTCACGCGGCGTGAGGCGGGTCCGGCGCGCTACCGGAACTCCTCGACGTGGGTCGCGAGCAGTTCACGGATCCGGCCGAACTCGGGCAGGTTCTCGAGGTTGTCGCGGACATACCGGAGCGTCCTGGGGATGTACTGGATGTACACCGGGTTTCGACGGGCGGTGGTCTGGTACCCGAAAGTGCCGAGCGCCTTCAGGTTCCGCTGGAGCGCCATCATGTCGAACCTCCGACGGAACTCGCTGTCGTCTCCGCTCTGCCCCTTGAGGGCCAGGAAGTACGCGAGGAGCTCGCTGACCGTCGGCTCCGGCAAGTCGACGTAGGAGTCCCGCAGCAGGGACACCAGATCGTACGTGTCCGGGCCCATCCGGGCGTCCTGGAAGTCGATGATGTAGAGCTGACTCTTGTGGAGCATCAGGTTGCGGCTGTGATAATCCCGGTGGCACAGCACGCGCGGCTCCGCGGCGAGCCCGGCGACCACCACCGCGAACTCCGCGCGAAGTTCTTCCCGGGACGCGGCGGGTATCACGATCCCGCGGTAGGCCTCGATGAAATGCTTGATGAAGAAATCGAGCTCCCACGTGAGCTTCTCGACGTCGAAGGCGACGGAGTACGGGAGGTACTCAGGCGATTCGAGGTCGGCGCCGCGGCGCTGCAACGTCGCGATGAGGGCAACGGCCTGGCGGTAGAGGGCCGCGTGTTCGGACGGCGTGGCGGCGCCGAGGTGTGCCTGGAGCGTCACGTCCCCGAGATCTTCGAGCGCGAGCACGCCGAGCTCGTCCGCGTGGCCGAGCACGGCGGGGATGGGAACGGGCATCCGCGAGAGCAGCCGTGCGACATTGACGAACGGCAGCCCGTCGAACTCGAAGGCGGCCGCGTGCAGCGACAGGACAATGGAATCCGCGTCCGGAAGGAGGACGCGGAAGTACCGGCGATCGGAGGCGTCCCCCGTCAACGGCACCACGCGCGTGGATTTCGAGGCCAGGTGGCTGCGCTTCAGATAGCCTTCAATGCGGTCGCGCACGTCGGCGCTGTCAGCCTGTCGCTTGTCAGTCATGTCATGCCCGGCCGTCTGGTTGGGGTCGATCGTGTCAGTCGAGCGGCGCGATCAGCAGTTCGCCGACGACCCGCTCACCCTCGCGAAGGGGGCGCTCGGCGGCCGGCACGATGGCGCATCGTTCATAACGCGCGTGATCCGGGATGCGGGCGCCGTCCCCGACAATGCACTCGAGGAGGGTCGAATGGGCGCCGATCACCACATCATCCCACACCGCCGTCCGGCGGATCACCGCCGAAGGGGCGACTCTCAGGTGGCGCCCGTCCGCCAGGCGATCGCCTTCTTCGTCAGCGAGCTGGACAGCGGTTCGCAGATAGTCCGCAGGCGTGCCGATGTCCTGAAAACCGGCATCGCAGACGAACCCCGCGAGCGACCCGGGCTCACGCGCCAGGAGATCCTTGTACCGTCCGCTGACCGATTCGGCCGGCAGACCGTCAGGCAGCGGGGCGAACACGTCCGCGTCCACACACTGGACGCCGACGAAGTGGTAGCTGTCGCCGGTTGCGCCTGGCCGGGTGAACGCGGTAATCGCTCCGGACCCGTCGACGGCGACCCCGCCGTATTTGTCGGGACGTGGGTTGTGAATCAGCGCCATCGTGACGCGCGCACCGCTCTGCGCATGGCGCCCGCGCATCGCCGCGAGGTCGACATTCGTCAGCGTGTCTCCGTTGACGATGAAGTAGAACGGGGATTGGGGACTGGGGACTGGAGATTCGGGATCCCGGCCTGGCGAGTCGTCGACGAGCAACGGCAGCGCGTGCCGCGGGCCGCCGCCCGAACCCAGGAGCGGCTGCTCCCAGGAATAGCGAACCCGCGCGCCCATGTCCGACCCGTCTCCGACCGAGGCGGTGATGCTCTCCGGGCGATGGTGCAGGTTGAGCACGAGGTCGGTGACCCCCTGGGAGACGAGCCACCGTACGACGCGCCGGGCAAGCGTTTCCCCATTGACTGGAACGGCCGCCTTCGCGCGCAGATACGTCAGCGGCCGAAGACGGGTGCCGAGGCCCGCCGTGAGAACGAGCGCGCGCGGTGCGCTCATGCGGGGCTGTCGAAGACCATGTCGTTGCCGGCCGCGCCGTGCCGCTCACGCTCCTGCAGGAACAGCCCGCGATACGACTCCACGATGTAGTCCGAGGCCGTGCGGCCCAGCGCAGCCGCCGTCGCCTCGATCCCGCGTTCGCTGCCCTCGATTTCGACGTAAACGCCGACCGGCGTTTCGTCGATCGCAATGGTGACATCCTCGTGCGAGAACTCTTCGCGGTATTTCTCGTAGCGGAACCACACGGCCAGGCCGAGCTCTTCGAACACGCGGAGCAGCACATGGCCATCGCCGACCACGGTTTCCAGTTCTTCGCGGAGCTTCATCGCCGAGGGCTGCACCGGGCCCTTCAGGGTGACCCGGCTCTTGCTGTTCTCCGTCCGGATTCTGAGCGCCGACCGCTTCTCCCGCAGCAGGCCCGCCGGCGTGTCGAGGAGCATGTCCTCCTGCAGGCGGCGGCCCAGCAGGGGCGTGGCGCCGAGGGCCACGATCGCGCTCCGGGCTTCCTCGGCCGAGGCGAAGCGCAGCTTGATTTCGCGTTCGAGAGGGGGGCTGTTCATGGCAATCGGCTCTGCATCCCGGAACGGGGTCCTCGACGACGGCCCACGGTCAGATTCCGACTGGCCTCGGCGTCGAACGCCAGAGCCAGCGACGAAGCGTGACGTACATCACGAAACACTCGACGGCAAACGGCGGGAACCCGCCGAAACCGAGAACCGGCATCTCGAAGATCTTGACCTCCGGGAGGATCGGCACGCTGTAGAACCACTTGGTGCCGCCCCAGTAGTTCCAGAATTCCCATACGAAGCCGCAGATCAACCCCGACCAGAGCAGATTGACGAGCCGCCCCGGACGCCGGCGGCGCCAGTCGCCCAGGATGGATTCGCTCCCCGCACGTGCGTTGAGCGGATCCAGCAGCAGGATGAAGCCGATCCAGACCAGCACCGCCAGATAGGCGGCAATCGCGCGCGAACGGAGGAGGAACGGCACCGTCAGCATCACGGCGCCGGTGCCGGCGCACAACCACCCCCCTGCGCCGAGCGGCTGCGGCAACGGCGGGTCTGCCCGGTGGCCCGGCGCGCGGCGGTCCCTCAGGCTCGAGACGAAATCCGCCGTCTCGAACACCGCCGGCCAGATGGTGGCGAACGCCCAGATGTATCCGGCATATCGCAGCGGCAGGTTGTCTGGCAGCCCCACGTAGTACCAGTTTCTCAGGCTGTACTTGTTGTACATCTCGAAGACGATCCACAAGGGAACCGATGCGGAGGTGGCAAACAGCAGTTCGGCGGGGCTGCTCCGGAGCCATGACGTGCCCCGCCGCTTCCAGACGAAGGCGTCGACGAGCAGGATGTAACCCGTCCATGCGATCGGGGTGTGCCAGTGGTAGAACGGCTCGATCCGCGCGAGCATCGCGGCCTCGGACACCGCCATCACCACCGCTCCGATCAGTCCGTAGATCGGCAGTGGGCGTGTCGCCGGCACTACGTGAGCCGTCCTGCGCTCGTCCCCCGCAGGCGCGGCGTCCCGAGATGCTTCGCAAACACCATGGCCTTCATCGTACTGCCCAGTCCCCCCGGCATCACGAGCGTCCGCGCCGCCAGCCGCCGGCTCACGGCGCGACGATCATGTCCCGTCTCGAGCCGCGCGGCAAGCCCGTTCGACAGCAGAAAATAGGTCTGATCAACAACCGCCAGCGTCACGAGACCGCACCGGTCCGCGGTGCGCCGCAGGCTCGTCAGGTCCACGTCCGCGGTGAGATCGCGTGCCCCGGGCGTCGCAAGCCAGTCGCTGTCCGCCAGATGTCCGCGATGGGACGTCAGGGTTCCCCCGGGTCGTACGGCTGACTCGATCGCCCCGGTCTCATGCCCGTAGTCGAACAGCAGAAGGAAGCCGCGCTGCAGCGCGACGGCCGCATCCTTCAGCCACTGCGAGGCCGCAAGCCCCACTTCCGTCCGCCCCCCCGGTGGCAGGTCGGCAGGTGACGCACGGATATGTTCCGCGAGCATGGGATCCGAGATGGGGCGCCGTGATTCGACGAGGACTCCGTCCCGCTCGCTCACCATCACTTCGCGAAGACCCTCCCCGGTTCGCTCGACCACGCGCACCGGAAGTGCATCGAGCAGCTCGTTCGCGAACACGACCCCGGTCACTGTGTCAGGCAGCGTGCGTCGGAGCTCAGGGGCGCGCGCCATGTGCGGCCCGAGCGTCGCGGGCTGGGCGCCCCGGGCTGCGGCGCTGCGCTCGACGAGCGTCAGCCGGATGCGACGGTAGAACTCGGGAAAGTCGCGCGCGGCCGCATCCATCACGTCTCGCGCCAGGCGACCATTCCCGGCGCCGGCCTCCACCAGATCGAAGCCGTCGTCTCCAGGCGTCCTCATGACCTCCCACATCTCCGCGAGCTGCGCGGCAATCATCTCGCCGAAGAGCGGCCCCACATCGACGCTCGTGTAGAAATCTCCCCCCCGACCCGACCGCTGCGCGGCGGCGGAGTAGTACCCGAGCTCCGGTTCATGGAGCGCGATCTCCATGAACTCGGCGACGCTGAGCGCGCCGCGCGTGCGGATCTCCGACACGATGCGATCGAGGAGCGGCATGAGCGTGCCCTCCGACGCGGCGCCGTAGCGCGCAGCCAAGCTGCGCGCTACGCGCTCGCGCCGTCTTCGGGCGGCGATTCTAGCGCTTGCTCATCGTGATGAAGAGCTCCTGCCCGTCGCGCCAGACCACGAGGAACACGGGCGCACCCGGGCTCGCGTTCTGCAGGGCCTTCGTGACCTGGGTCAGTGTCGTCGTCGGCTGGCGGTTGACCTCGAGGATGATGTCGTTCGGCTGCACGCCCGCCCGCGCGGCCGCGCTGCCGCGGTCCACGTCTGCGACGATGGCGCCGCCGCGGCCGCGCGGGAGCTCCGCGCCGCGGGCGATCTCCGGGTTGATGGCTTCGAGCTGCATGCCGAAGTCGGTCGCGGTCGGAGGCTCGGGGCGCGCATCGGTGCCGTTCGACCGGCGTCCGGCCGACTCGGCCTCGGCTTCGAGGTCCAGTTCGTCCGGCGTGATATTGAGCGACTTGCGCTGATTGTCGCGATAAATGGTGATCGGCACCGTCGTCCCTGGCTTCGTCGCGACGACAAGGGCGACGAGGCTGTCGCTGTCGGTCACCGGATGCCCGTTGTACTCGACGATGACGTCTCCGCGCACGA
Source organism: Acidobacteriota bacterium (assembly GCA_031361295.1). Classification (GTDB taxonomy): domain Bacteria; phylum Acidobacteriota; class Vicinamibacteria; order Vicinamibacterales; family 2-12-FULL-66-21; genus JALZOC01. Next base: position 11,997 of record JANMCN010000105.1, read on the forward strand.
TGCCGGCCTTGCCCGCTGGACCTTCGGGCTTGACGCTCGAAATGACCGCCCCGCTCGTGTTCGGCAGTCCAAGCGCCCTGGCGGTCTCCTTCGTGAGCGGGTCGCGGCTCACCTGGACACCGATGACCCCGCGTGAAATTTTCCCCGTCCGGAGCTGAGGCAGCAGGTCGCGGATGGTATTGATGGGCGTCGCGAACCCGATACCGATGTTCGCGGAGCGCTGCGCGTCGGTGTAGATCGCGGTGTTGATGCCGACCACTTCTCCCCGCACGTTCAGCAGCGGTCCGCCCGAGTTCCCCGGGTTGATGGCCGCGTCCGTCTGCAGCATGTTCTGCTCACGCTGCGCGACGCCGCCGAACGGACGGTTGAGGGCAGAAATCACGCCGACCGTCACGGTGTGGCCGAGACCGAACGGATTCCCGATCGCCATGACCCAGTCCCCCTGCTGCATCTGCGACGAGTCGCCGAACTTGGCCTCCTGCAGCGGCTGCGGCGGCATCTCGGTGAGCTGCAGGAGCGCGCTGTCGGTCAGGGAGTCGTGCCCGACGACTTTTGCCGCGTACTCCTCATTGCGCGCCGCGCCGACGAACGAGACCGTGATCTTGTCCGCACCCTCCACGACGTGATTGTTCGTGAGCACGAACCCGGCCTTGTCGATGACGAAGCCGGTCCCGGCGCCGGCGGTGAGCTGATCCTGCGGGCTCTGGCGCCCCCGCGGACTCCGTCGTCCGTCCTGCGGCGAGTTCGGCGCGGGCTGCCCGCCGCCTCCGAAGAACCGGCGCAGGAGGTCGTCGCCGCCCCCCCCGCCGCCGAAGAACTCGGTCAGGTCCTGCGTACGCTGGCGGGACTCGGTCCGGATGTTGACGACCGTCGGAATCTGGGTCTTCGCGATATTCCGGAAGGTCGTCGCGTCGATGGCGCCGGCAAGGGGCGCGCTGTTCATCGGCGGCATCGACACGGCCTGGGCCGAGGACGCGGGTGTGAGGTCGAGGCGTGACGCGATCACCATGCCGACGGCGATAGACGCGATCGCAATGAGGACAGCGTAAAAAACCGAGGTCTTGCGCGTGGACATTTCAATTCTCCGTGGTTGGCTTCCGCTCGTACGACGTCACGCCAGGGTGACGATCTCTGCCTGCATCGGTCCCGTGACCGTCGCCTCGTGATCTCCGACGAACATGTTGATCTCGGTCCGGACGCCGAACTGAGGGCCGTAGATGCCCGGCTCGATCGTGAACCCCGTTCCCGGGATGAGCCGGCGCTCGTCGTGGGTCTCGTAGTCGTCCATGTGGACGCCGTTGCCGTGGACGTTCTGCCCGAGGCTGTGGCCCGTGCGATGGATGAACTGCGCGCCGAACCCGGCGCGCTCGATCACGTCCCGCGCGGCGCGGTCGACCTCGAAGCCACGCAATTCCCGACCTTCGCGTGCCGCGCGGCGGACGAGATCGACCGCCGCGTCGCGGCCGTCCCGGGCAGCGGCGAAGACCCGCGCGTATGGCTCAGGCACGTGCCGGCCGGTGAACCCGATCCACGTGATATCAGCAAACACCGCGCCGGGCTCCGGCAGCTTGCCCCAGAGGTCCAGCAGGAGAATCTCGTTGGGGCCGATCGTCCGGTGCGTTGCCCGCGTCGGCTGGTAGTGAGGATTGCCGGAGTTCTCCTGGACCGACACGCACGGCGCGTCTTCGGACGTGAGACCCTCGTCGTCGAACCAGCCCAGCATCGCCTGCTGCACGTCGTACTCGTTGATGGCCTGACCCGAGCGAAGCCGATCCGTGACGAGCTCGAATGCGCGATCCTTGACGCGGTAGAGCCGGTCCGACGCTGCGCGGTGGGTCGACAGCGCCTCAGCCGTCCAGACGGCTTCGAAGCGCTGGACCAGGTCACCCGACGACACGACCTCTACGCCGAGCTCCCGGACCGCCTCGACGGTTCCCGCGTCCACTCTGGAGATGTAAGGGATGGCATTCCCCGGCGAATATTCCATGGCGACGCGGCGGACCCCGGCGAGCAGGTCGCGGAGGCCGGCCGTCAACTGGTCGCGTCCCGCGTAGGATCGCATGTCCCCTGGCAGCCCATCGAGGTTGTGACGCTCAATCGCGTGCACGAGACCCCTAGGCGCGCCGACTGCGGGGATCAGGTAATACCATCGCCGGGTCGCCATCTTGCTGGAGCCGTCCAGTCCGGCCAGTCGGGTGGCAATCGGATTCGACCCGTGGAAGTCGTAGAGCAGCCAGCCGTCGATGCCGTCCTTCTGCAACGCCTGCTGTATGTCAGGAACGGGCAACGCCATCCGTTGAGTATACAAGCCCGTCTTTGGTTCAGACGATGGTGCCCTGCGTATAGTTGTGGGGCATCGAGCCCGGAACCCGGAACCCGGACCCGGAACTCCGAACCCGGAACCGGGCGCGCTTTATAATCGACGGATGGGAAAGACGCTGTTCGCAGGCCTCGGCGTCGCGCTCGCCGGGGCCGCACTCCTTGCTCAGCCCGCCGCTCCTGCCCGCCAGGCGCCGGGCCAGCCCCCGGCCACGTTCAAGGTCGAGGTCAACTACATCGAGATCGATGCCGTCGTGACGGATGCCCAGGGCAAGTTCGTCACGGACTTGACGAAGGACGACTTCCAGGTGAGCGAAGGCGGCGCGAAGCAGGCGGTCACGGCGTTCTCCCGCGTCGATGTCCCGATTGAACGGCCGGACCCGCCACTGTTCAGACGTGCGGTGGTCGAACCTGACGTGCGCTCGAACCGGGATGCGTTCAACGGGCGGGTCTTCCTCATGGTCATGGACGACCTGCAGACTGACTTCCAGAGAACGCCGCGGGTCCAGGCCGCGGCGCGCCAGTTCGTGCGGCGCTATGTCGGCGCCAACGACATGGTGGCCGTGCTGACGACCGGCGGGAGCAGGGACGCGGCCCAGGAGTTCACCAGCAGCCAGGCCCGGCTCCTTGGCGCGATTGACAAGTTCATGGGCCAGAAGTCCACCCGCGACACGATCGACCTGGAGCGCGTGATGAAGGCCCGGAACACCTACGAGACGCTCCGGGGCGTGATCGAGTTCCTCGGGCCCGTCCGTGGGCGGCGCAAGGCGCTTCTCTGGTTCGGCGAGGGGGTGGAATACGACATCGGCAACCCCGCGGCTCGCGACGCCGACGTCGTGCGTACTGCGATGCAGTCGGTGATCACGGCGGCGAACCGGGCCAATGTCACGGTGTACGGGATCGATCCACGCGGGATTGGCGCGGGTCTCGACGAGGCCATCGAGCTCACGCCGCTGCCCGACGAGACCAACGCGATGGGGCCGGTGCTCGACGCCGTCCGCCGGGGGCAGGACAGCCTGCGCACCATCGCCGACGGGACCGGCGGGTTTGCGGCGGTCAATCACAACGACGTGAACGAGGCGTTCGCGCGCATCATCCAGGAGAACAGCAGCTACTACGTGCTCGGGTACTATCCGGCGGGGGACAAGCGCGACGGCAGGTTCCGCAACGTCGACGTGCGGGTCACGCGTCCCGGGCTCACCGTCAAGGCCCGCAAAGGGTACGTCGCCCCGGCGGCGCAGCCGGCATCGCGTGCGGCCAGGGACGGCTTCGACAGCAAGCTCCCGGCCCCGATCCGCGAGGCGCTCGCGAGCCCCGTGCCCGCCCGCGATGTTCCGCTGAGTATCTTCGCCGCACCGTTCACCGGCGTTCGGCCGAAGGCGTCCGTCGCGCTGGTTGTCGAAATAGGCGGCGCGGCGTTGCCGTTCGTGGAGAAGGATGGACTCTACAACGAGGATCTCGACATCCATATCCTCGCGATGGACGCGGCCGGCAAGGTCCAGGCCGGTGCGCGGGATACGGCGCCGCTGCGCCTGCGGGCCGCCAGCCATGACTCGGTCGTCGCACACGGCCTGCGGGTGACCCGGCGCCTCGACCTGGTGCCCGGCCGCTACCAGATCCATGTCGCCGTGCGCGAGGCAAACGGCGGGGCGATCGGCACGATCCGGCAGGATCTGGACGTGCCCGATTTCTCGAAAGGGGCGCTGCAGATCAGCGGGATCGCGCTCACGTCCGCGTCTGTCAGCCGGACCGTGACCGCGAATCCCGACCCGGGATTCAAGGACGTGCTGCCGGCTCCCGCCACCGCCACGCGCGAGTTCCCGCGCGGCGACACGCTCGCCCTGTTCGCCGAGGTCTACGACAACCACGCGACGGCACGCCACAACGTCGCCATCAAGACGTCGGTCCTCGCCGGCGACGGTCAGGTCGTCTTCACGGCTGGCGATTCGCGCAGCACGGACGATCTCCAGGGGAAGACAGGCGGCTTCGGCTATACGGCCAGCATTCCGCTTGCGGGCATGCCACCGGGCCGCTACCTGTTGCGGGTCGAAGCCCAGGCCCAGGTGTCGAACAGCGCATCCGTCTCTCGCGAACTGGAATTTCGAGTCCGATGACGCCGGATCTCACGACGCTGGCACACGGGAGCGACAGCGGCATTGTCGACGCGCGGCGTACGATCGTGCGGGATCCTGCGTCCTGGCGTGCGCTGTGGGCGGCGCATGCGGGCCCCGATGCGACCGCCCCGCCCGTTGATTTTCGCGCGCGCCTCGTCGCGGCGGTGTTCGCCGGCGAGCGGCCGTCGCCGGGCCATGCCGTCGAGATCATCAAGGCGGAGATGGAAGCCGGCGCGCTCGTCCTGACGGTTCTGGAACAGGCGCCCCCCCGCGGGATGGCGGCGGCGCAGATCCTCGTCTCGCCCTTTCAAATCGTGACGCTTTCGCGCGTCGAGGGCGAGGTGCGATTCGCCGACGCCCCCGTGAGCGGCGTGACGTCCAGCCGCAGCTCACCGTCCGCGGCATCCCCGCTTCGGACCGGCACGATCGACACCACCGCGCCGTCGTCAACGGGCCTCGAACCGAATTTCGCGGCTGCGCTGGCCTACCTCGCGGGGCCGTTCTCCGGGATTCTGATCCTGCTGGTCGAGCGCGCGAGCCGGTACGTGCGATTCCACGCGTGGCAGTCCGTACTTGGTCTGGGCAGCCTCGGCCTGCTCGCCGCCGTCGCCCTGATGTCATCCTTCCTGACGCTGCTGCTCTCGCCGCTCGCCTTTACCGGGATGTACAGGCTCTCGGAGGTGGTGGCGCTGCTGTGGGTTGTCGCGTGGGTCTGGTGCCTCGTGAAGGCTTTCACGGGGCGCGTCTGGAAGATGCCCGTCGCGGGCCGCTATGCGGAGCGGCTCGCGACGAGACCACTGGCGCCGCCGGCGGGCTAGTCGAACTTCTTCACGGACTTCGCGTTCACGTCGCCGTTCGCGTGCGAGAACTTGAACTGGTTCCGGTAGAGATCCGGCTTCACCGGGGACTTCATCGTGATCTCGATGACCTCGCCGGCGTTGAAGGGCTTGCGGTACGGCTGCGTGTCTCCGCTCACCAGCTGCATCTTCTTGTCGTACCAGTACTCGTCGACTTTGAGCAGCGAGATGGCGGCGGGGGACATGTTCTTGATTTTCAGCACCGTGATCATGTCGTTTCCGACTTTTTTGGGAACGCCCTGAATGACCTGGATGTCGGCCCTGCCCTTCACCATCGTCGTGAACCGGGCCGGCGTGGCGGGAGCGGGTGCGGCGGTGACGGGAGTGGCCTTCGTGGCGGGCGCCTGCGCGCCGGGCCGGGTCTGCGCGAACGCCGACGACGCGAGCAGGAGCACGCAGACCCCCGTGAGGGCCGGAGCGAACGCAAGGCGCTTCATGACTGACCTCCCTCGGAAATTGCAACGACGAGCTGGATTATAGGCTTCTACATCTCGCCGTTCCAGTCCTCTCCTTCGGGGCTCGACGACCGGAAGATTTCCAGGTGCCACTTCCCTCCGCCCCACGGCTCGATGACTTCGGCGGCCACGACATCGACCAGGATTTCCGCGAACGATCGGCCTTCCGGATCCCCCTCGAGGTGGTAGGCGGCCTCGTCCCAGGAGAAGCTCGGGTAGAGCACCATCGTCAGGAACAGGTCGTACCCGTCGTCCACGACGATGAGCTGGCCGCAGGGACGCTTCAGCGTGGAATGGTAAATCAGGTACTTTTCCGCGCTCTGCGCGCGGATGTAGCGTTTGAGCGCGAACTCGCGAGCGACGATCTCCTCGACCGCGATTTTCTTGTCCCAGCAGTCTCGGCAATAGCGCTCTTCGCCGCGCGGCTCCGAGACCTCTTTGGCGCCGCAGAGCGCGCAGCGAGCCTGGACGACAGTTTTGCGGGACATGAGTCGATTGTACTACGGCCGTCGCGGCCGCTGGCGCGCCGCGCCACAGCCCATCGTCCCGCTGAACGCGGGGGTCATTCGCGATCGCCGTCGCTCACGCCTGCGGCTGTGCCTCGCGCGCGCGGACGGTCGGCGCGTACAACTCATCCGCATACTGCTTCACCATGCGGCGTGCGCTGAACCTCGGCGCGACCGACGCGATCGCCTGTCGGACGAACTGCAGCCACCGTCGCGGAATCCCCTGCGCGTCACGATCGTAGAAGGTCGGGACGATGTCGCGCTCGAGGAGCTGGTACAGCGCTTCGGCATCCGCCGCATCCACGACGTCGAAATCCGTGCTCTGGGTCTTGCCCTCGATCAGCCAGCCGTTGCGGCCGTTGTAGCCCTCGGCCCACCATCCGTCGCCGATGCTCACCTGCGGCACCCCGTTGATGCACGCCTTCATGCCGCTCGTGCCGCTGGCCTCGAGCGGTTTGCGCGGGTTGTTCATCCAGACGTCGCAGCCCTGCACGAGGAAATGCGCGACGTGGAGGTCGTAGTCGTCCACGAACGCGATCCGCCCCCCGAACTTCTGGTCGATCGCGCGACGATACACCTGCTGCAGGTGGTGCTTCCCGGTCTCGTCTGCGGGATGCGCCTTGCCGGCGAACACGATCTGCATCGGCCGGCGGGAGGCGTTGAGGATTCGGAGCAGGCGATCGGGGTCGTGGAAGATCAGCTCGGGCCGCTTGTACCCGGTGAAGCGCCGAGCGAACCCGATCGTGAGCGCATTGGGATCGAGCAGCGTTCCCGCGGCCACGACACGCGGCGCGCTGACGTGCTCTTCCTTCCACCGGGAGCGGGCCCGTTCGCGGATGAACGCGAACAGGTAATTGCGCAGGGCCTGCCGCGCCGCCCAGAGCTCCTCGTCGGGAATGTCGAGGACGCGCCTCCACACGGCAGGGTCGTCGTGGCGGTCCCGCCATCCGGGTTCGAGATATGCGTCGAGCAGGCGGGACATCTCGGACGACAGCCAGGTCGGCACGTGGACGCCGTTGGTGATGGAGCGGACCGGACGCTCGTCGTCCGGCACGCCCGGCCAGATCGGCCCCCACATCTGGCGCGTCACTTCGCCGTGAAGCTGGCTGACGGCGTTGGTCGACCCGGCCGTCCGCAGCGCCAGCGCGGTCATGTTGAAGAGCGGACCGCTCCCGTTGTCGTAATGCCCGAGCGCCATGAACGCATCGCGGTATTCGCCGAGCGTCCCCCACGCGTTGGCGAGATGCGTCTCGACGAGGTTGAAGGGGAACGCGTCGTGCCCGGCGGCGACCGGGGTATGCGTCGTGAAGAGGGTCGTGCGCCGCACCTCCTGCAGCGCCGACTCGAAGGACTCGCCGCGCTCGATGTGATCGCGGATGCGCTGCAGCACGACGAACGCCGCGTGCCCCTCGTTCAGGTGCCAGGCTGCGGGGCTGTAGCCCAGCGCCTTCAGCGCCCGCACGCCGCCGATGCCGAGAATGATCTCCTGCTGGACCCGTGTTTCGCGATCGCCGCCATACAGGCGTGCCGACAACTCGCGGTCCCACGGGGCGTTCTCCTCCAGATCGGTGTCGAGCAGGAACAGCTGGACCCGTCCGAGCCTGACGCGCCATACCGACACGAGCACGCTCCGATTTCCGAGCGGGACCGCGATGATGCACGGCTTGCCGTCGGGGGTCAGCGCCGGTTCCACCGGGGCCTGGCCCCACGTGAGGCGTTCGTACGATTCCTGCTGCCAGCCTTCGGGCGAAACGCTCTGGTGGAAATAACCCTGGGGGTACATGAAGCCGACGCCGATGAGCGGGATTCCCAGGTCGCTCGCCTCCTTGCAGTGGTCGCCGGCCAGTACTCCGAGGCCGCCGGCATAGATCGGCAGCGATTGGTGCAGCGCGAACTCGGCGGAGAAGTA
>JANMCN010000121.1:0-2596 GCA_031361295.1 Acidobacteriota bacterium
CCCCTCCGACGCCCTGAGCACGTCGCAGAGCCATGTCTGCTCGTCGCAGGTACTGCCCGGGGGATCGAGGAGCGTTGCGACGTTCTCGAGCGCCGGTGCCGATCCGACGATTCTCCGAGCGCGCCGCAGGTTGCCGGTGAGCCCCTCGAGCACCGCGTCAGTGCGGGGCGGGGCTGCAAGGTGACAGAGTTCGATGCCGCCGGCGCGGACGAACGCCAGGTGCTCGGACCAATCTTCAGGCTGCACCTCTTCGACGAGCCGCGCCATCTCATCGAGGCGCCACTCCTCGACGGGTGACGCGGACGCGAGTCCGAGGGAGACGCCGTGGAGCGAGATCGGAATCTCCTTCGAAAGAATGCGCAGAAAATCGCGGTCCCCGCGCGTCGCGCGGAGCGCGACCTCAGGAATCACCTCGAGGGTGTCGACTCGTTCGCGCGCTCGCGCGATGTCAGGCGCCAGGGCCGGATGCCACGTCAGTCCGAAGCGATCACTGGTCAGCATTGTCGCTATCCTCCACAGCCTCCACAGCCTCCGCAGCCCCCGCCACATCCGCCGCCGCACCCGCTGCCATCGTGCCGGGGTCGCAGCGCGGCAACCTTGGCGGACAACACATCGGGAAGCGCTGCGAGACCAAACACCGCGGCGACAATCGCGACGTCTCCGAGAGGCGGATGTGCCATCGAACCCGTGCGATGGCGGGCCGGCCCAAAGGTGTGCATCAGGTACTTGAGCGCGCGCTCGCCAGCCGGCGTCCTGTACCGGATTGTCAGCCGGCACGCGATCAGACCGAACACCATGGCCTCGATGACCAGCAGTTCGACGTTCGAGTGTCCGCGCGAGAGCGCGACCGTGATCTTCGCGGCTGCGAGCACGCCAAGCGCCACGAGCGCCACGATCAGGCGACGCCACCGTGCGTCGCGCAGCACGTCACCGGGCATCAGGCCGGCATCCTCCAACCGCCGTACCGCGTGCGCCTGGGCGCTCAACGCCAGGCTGCCGTCTTTGAAGAGCGAAAGGGCGCTGGCTCCGCACCTGAAGTGATCGCGCACCGCGCGATCGATCATTGAAGCGTCGGCCGGCAGCTCGTGATTTGCGTGGGCGCGCAGGGTGTCGTCCGGGCCCAGGACGAGCACCTCCCGCTCCAGCAGAGTCAGCGCGCTTATTGTGAGAGCCTCGGTCGCACCCCCTCTTAGATAGGCAATCGTCGGCGGGTCCGCCGGCACAGCCTGAGTGGGCATCTGCGGCTCGGTAGTCAATCTCAGCAGCCATAGGCCCCCGCAGATGACGGCGCCATAAAGAGCGTAAAAGACGAGGAAGTCTGGTCCGGTGAAGTCGAGTGGATTCATGTGTCCCTCCCGAGCGCCTTCACCGATCAACGCGGGAACTGTCCACAGAACCTCTCATTTGGCCTGGTTGCGGTAGATCGCGGCCGAAATAGTCCCTTTGCGCTTATGTTGATGAATCCAGGAGTCGACCGGGCTGGGCAGGATGACGTCGTCCTGGTCGTTCATGGCAGCGACCCCAGACATCAGCCGGACTTTCAGAGCTCTCTGCGCGAAGGTCGAGGCGTGCCGCGGTATGCCCTGCTGGGGATCCCGGGGGGCGTTCAAGCACTCACGGCGCTAGATCAGTTCGCCTCACGGACGAAAGCGAGGGCGGAGAACACGATACTCAGGAGGCGTGCTGCGCCGAACAGTGTTGCGGAAATACCTGAATGTCTTCGTTGCCACGCATAAGCGCTTGTTGCAACGCCGATGGCGGTCGTGAACTTTAACGTATGCTGCCTCCTTTGCTCAACCGCCAGCCTTGGCACTCCCGTGACGTCACTCAATCACTTCGATTCGCGCTCGGTGACCTGGCGCCTTGGCGAGCGGCGTGTCGCAGGTGACGATCGGCGCATCGAGCGCCTCGGCCAGCGCTACGTACATCGCGTCGTACGCCGTGACGTTTTCGCGCAGCTTCCACGCACGAGTCAGGAAATCGAGATGGGGGTGACGGTGGAGATCGAGGTCGGCGAGATCCGCGATCGCCTCGGCCGCGCGATCAGCAGACACCTCGCCTGCCCGGACGAGCCGTCGGAGACCCTGGGTCACTTCAACGTCCACCAGGTGGGGCGAATGGAACTCGTCCTCGTCTCGACAGAGGCGCGCCTCGACCCGAGTGCCAATCGGCGTTTGCAGGAGGAACTCCAGCAGGGCCGACGCATCGATGACGATCACGCAGACTCGCGTTCCTCACGGATGACGACGGCCGCCGGCGTCTTCAACGACACGCGCTTTCGACTGTGGATTCTGGCCAGCATCTCCTCCCGCGTGGGCCGCGCGGCCAGACGCTCGAGTTCAGCCAGCAGATAATCGGAGAGCGTCTGCCCCGCCTCCGCGGCCCGGACCTTGAGCCTGCGGTGCAGCGTGTCCGGCACGTTCCGGATCTGGACCATTTTCGACATGTGATCAGCATGCGCGCATGCCAATAGCATGTCAAGGTTCATGCCGCCTCGCAAACCAACCAGTTGCGGAAATCGTCCAGTGCGGCCAGCCACTTTCTCGAATACCCGAGTGCCAGCTACGCAGGCGTCAATTCGCCGCGTCGAACTTCC
>JANMCN010000203.1:0-22139 GCA_031361295.1 Acidobacteriota bacterium
ACCGGATACTGAAAGGCCATGAAGACCCCTTCGCGCGCGCGCGTATCCGGATCCATGTCGAGCAGATCGCGCCCTTCGAAACGCACTTCCCCGCCCGTGACGTGGTACTCGGGATGGCCCGACAGCGCGCGGGCCAGCGTGCTCTTGCCCGACCCGTTCGGCCCCATGATGGCGTGCACTTCGCCGGCGTTCACGTGGAGATCGATCCCCTTGAGGATTTCCTTGTTCTCCGCGCGGACCTGCAGATTCTTGATCTCAAGCATGGTTATCCAACCGACCCTTCGAGCGAGACGCTCAGCAGCTTCTGTGCTTCGACCGCGAACTCCATCGGCAGCTCCCGGAAGACCTCCTTGCAGAAGCCGCTGACGATCATGTTGACGGCGTCCTCCGCCGTCAGCCCGCGCTGCCGGCAGTAGAAAATCTGGTCCTCGCCGATCTTCGACGTCGACGCCTCGTGCTCCACCCTCGCCGTGCTGTTGCGGATGTCCAGGTAGGGAAAGGTGTGGGCGCCGCACCGGTCGCCGATGAGCAGCGAGTCGCACTGCGAATAGTTGCGGCCGTTGGTGGCGTTCTTGCCGATCCGCACCTGCCCGCGGTACGTGTTCTGACCATGCCCGGCGGAGATCCCCTTCGACACGATCGTGCTCCGGGTGTTCTTGCCGACGTGGATCATCTTCGTGCCGGTGTCGGCCTGCTGCCAGTTGTTCGTCGTCGCGACGGAATAGAACTCGCCGATCGAGTTGTCCCCCTTGAGGATGCAGCTTGGATATTTCCACGTGATCGCGGAGCCGGTTTCGACCTGCGTCCACGTGATCTTGGACCCGCGCCCCTCGCAGAGGCCGCGCTTGGTCACGAAGTTGTAGATCCCGCCCTTCCCGTCCTTGTCGCCCGGATACCAGTTCTGAATCGTCGAATACTTGATCGTCGCGTCGTCGTGCGCCACGAGCTCCACGACGGCGGCGTGCAGCTGGTTCTCGTCGCGCATCGGGGCGGTGCAGCCCTCGAGATAGCTCACGAACGAGCCCGCGTCGGCGATGATGAGCGTCCGCTCGAACTGACCCGTGTCCTTCGCGTTGATGCGGAAGTACGTGGACAGCTCCATCGGGCAACGGACGCCCTTCGGGATGTAGACGAACGACCCGTCGCTGAAGACCGCCGAGTTGAGGGCGGCGAAGAAGTTGTCGGTATGGGGAACCACGGAGCCGAGGTATTTCCTCACGAGCTCGGGATGCTCACGCACCGCCTCCGAGAACGACATGAAGATGATGCCCTGCTTCGCGAGCGTGGCGCGGAACGTCGTCGCGACCGAGACGCTGTCGAACACCGCGTCCACGGCCACCCCGGCAAAGAGCTTCTGCTCTTCGATGGGGATCCCCAGCTTGTCGAATGTCGCCCGCACCTCGGGATCGACTTCGTCGAGGCTGTTGAGCACCTTCTTCTTCTTGGGCGCCGAGTAGTAGACGATGTCCTGGTAGTTGATGGGATCGAACTTCACGTTCTGCCATGTCGGCTCCTTCATCGTGAGCCACAGGCGATACGCCTTCAGGCGCCATTCGAGCAGCCACTCCGGCTCGCCCTTTTTTGCCGAGATGACGCGGACCACGTCTTCGCTGAGCCCCTTCGGGATCGTTTCAGCGTCGACCTCGGTGATGAAGCCGTACTTGTACTCGCGCGTGGCGAGCTGTTCGATCGTGTCGGTGGATGTGGACATGGATGCAATCGCCAGTAACCAGTTGCCCGTCGCGACCAGTCCCTCTGGAAACCGGGAACTGGGAACTACGGGACTTTCGCTAAATACTGAAGCTCGTGCCGCAGCCGCAGGACGCCTTGGCGTTCGGGTTGTTGAAGATGAAGCCCTTGCTCACCAGGCTCGTGTCGTAGTCGAGCGTCGTACCCTGGATGAACTGATAACTCTTCGGGTCGACGAACACCTTCGATCCGTCCGGCCCTTCGAACACGTGATCGCCGTCGCGCGGGGATCCTTCCCATCCGAACGTGTAGCTCAGTCCCGAGCAGCCCCCGGCCTTGATGCCGATGCGCAGCCCGCCCCCGGGGATGCCGTTTTTCTCGGTCATCTTGAGAATGAGCTTGGACGCGTTCTCGCTGATTTGGACCATGGGTAAGGAGCCTCCGGTCTGCCGGCGATCTATCTACGACCAGAACAGTCCTATATTAGTCCGATGTGTCCACCGGCGCAAGCACGACGGCGCTTGAGGTTTCGGCGGACCTTCGCCTAAACTTCGTGCAGTCGTGACAACAACGTCCATCGCTCTCTTCGCCGCCGGGCTGGGCTTCGGGTTGATGGTCGCCGCGGCGGTCTGGGGTTTCGCGCGCAGCGCCATGGCGGAGACCCGGTCGCACCTTGGCGCGCGTGAGGCCGCCGAAGCGCGCCTGCAGGTGGCGCTGTCGGAGACGCAGCAGGACCGCGCGAGGCTCGGGGCGGAGCTGGAGGCCGAGCGCAAGGCGACGGCAGGCAAGCTCGCGTTGCTCCAGGAGGCCGAAACCAAGCTCCGCGACGCGTTCGCGTCGCTCTCGTCGGACGCGCTGCGCCAGAACAACGACTCGTTCCTGGCCCTCGCCCGGACCTCGCTGTCGGAATTCCAGCAGACCGCCAGGGCGGACCTCGACGGGCGCCACAAGGCCATCGAGGATCTGGTGCAGCCGCTCAGGCTGTCGCTCACTCAGGTCGATGCCAAGCTGCAGCTGGTCGAGCAGACGCGCATCGGCTCCCACGCGGCCCTCACGGAGCAGCTGCGCTCGCTGAACCTTGCGCAGCAGACGCTCCAGACCGAGACCGGGCGGCTCGTCCAGGCGCTCCGCTCGCCCAACGTTCGCGGACAGTGGGGCGAGCTCCAGCTCCGGCGGGTCGTCGAGGCGGCCGGGATGCTGGAATACTGCGACTTCGACCTCAAGGAGTCGGTGGCCGGCGAAGAGGGGCGGCTCACGCCCGACATGGTGGTGCGTCTCCCGGGCGGACGAAACGTGGTCGTGGACGCCAAGGTGCCTTCGTCCGCCTACCTCGATGCGATGGAAGCGGACGGGGACCCGGCGAAGGACGCGATGATGCGCGACCACGCCCGGCAGGTCCGCGATCACGTCGTGAAGCTGGGCAACAAGACGTACTGGGCGCATTTCCAGCCGACGCCCGACCTCGTCATCATGTTCGTGCCGGGGGAAATGCTCCTCAGCAGCGCGCTGCAATGCGATCCCTCGCTCCTCGAATTCAGCCTCGGGCGCGGCGTGATGCTGGCGAGCCCGCTCACGCTGATGGCGCTGCTCCGGGCGGTCGCGTTCGGATGGCAGCAGGAAAAAATCGCCAAGAACGCCCAGGAGATCAGCGACCTCGGGCGGCAGCTGTACGAGCGGATCCGTGTCATGGCGCTGCACTTCGAAGATGTCGCGCGCGGCCTCTCACGCTCGGTGGAGTCCTACAACAAGGCTGTGGGATCGCTCGAGAGCCGTGTGCTGGTCACCGCGCGCCGGTTGAAGGACAAGGGCGTCACCGCCCCGGACGACCTGCCGGACCTGGTGACAATCGACCACACGCCCCGGCCGCTGGGCGCCCCGGAGCTCATCGGACTCTTCGAGGAGGATCCGGTGGACGGGGTGATCGCGAAGGACTGATCCCGCGTCACCCGCGGCGGGCCCTCAGCGGATGGCCGTCGTGACGGTCACCAGGGCACGCACGTCGAGCTCGCCGGGGGTGATTGGGGTCTCTGCCGAGTCGGCGACCATCGCTTCCCGCTTCATCATCATCGGGCGGGGCTCCTGCACGAATCCGCGCTGCTCCTCGATCCGCAGGATCCGATCGATCGTGACGCCGGCCCCTGACGCCGCGGCCTCGGCCCGGGCGCGCGCGTCGGCCACCGCGCGCTTCAGCGCCTCACGCTCGGCGGCGCTGCGATCCTTCAAATCGAAGCGAACGCCACTCACGGACGTGGCGCCCGACCCCACCGCGAGATCGAGGATCTCGCCAACTCTCGCGATGTCGTCGGCGCGAACGTCGAGCGAGTTCCGCGCGACGTAGCCGCGCAGGGTCTGTTTCCCGTTCGCATAGTCGAACTCCGGCTGGAGGTCGTAGCTGCTCGTCTGGATCGCGTCCGGCGGCAGCCCCATCCCTTTCAGCCGCCCCAGCACGGCCGTCATCGCATCGGCGTTTGCGCGCTGTGCGTCACGGGGACTGCGCGCGCGCGACTCCGCCGAAATCGACACCCAGGCGCGATCCGCCACCCTCTTGACGACGCCTTCGCCCATCGTCACGATGACCGGTCCCTCGCCGGCCCCGGCAGGCCGTTGCGCCCCGACCGGGACGACGCCAGCCGCCGCCACGCCGAGCACCAGCCAAATCACGCGCAGCACAGGCCCTCCTTCATTACAGCTCTCAGCCTTCAGACTTCCGATTTCGAACTTCAGCCTTCAGCACGTTGCTCCCGGCCGCTGTTTCATTCCTCACAGACGACCCGGAATCCGATCCCATATGAGTACGTGTCGGGCGGAACCTTGTGCCGGTAACCGCACGTCAGCATCCGGTCGTCGGCGGCGAGCCAGCTGCCGCCGCGCAGCACCCGGAGCGTGCCGTCCGGAGGGCCCATGGGGCTGGTCGCCGGAGACGAGCGGTAGTACTCCGGGTCGTACCAGTCGTGCACCCACTCCCAGACGTTGCCCGCCATGTCGACGAGTCCGAAGTCGTTCGGCGGATAGGCGCCGCAGCGGGTCGTGCCGCGTGACGTCTTCATCGCGGGATCCGCCAGGTAGTTGGCCAGGTCGGTGCCGAGCCGGTCGCCCCAGGGATAACGCCGGCCTTCGAGCCCGCCGCGGGCGGCCTTCTCCCACTCGGCCTCGGACGGCAGGCGTACGGTGCGTCCGCTCACACCCGAGAGCCACGCGCAATACGCGACCGCGTCCTCCCACCGGACCAGCGTCACCGGGTGATCGAGCAGATTCCCGGGTGCCTCGGAATCGATCCAGACATAGGGCTGACCGGCGACCCGGAACGCCTGCTCACGCTCCGCACCACCCGCCGTGACGACGAGCGGCAGCTCGTAGATGGCCGGCGATCGATGCGCCGATTCCTGCACGAAGCGGCCGTACTCGGCGTGCGTGACGGGGTGGATGGCGATGCTGAACGCGTTGAGGTGAACGCGGTGCCCAGGCCGCTCATCGTCCGGGCCATCGTCGGATCCCATCAGGAACTCCCCCGCGGGAATGAACGCGAGCTCCGGGAGCAGATCGGCATCCATCGGCAAGTCGGGACGTCACAGGATAGCCCAAGTTCTTTTCAGGTACACTTCTGCGCCATGAAGCTCGAGCCGTTCGCACTCGAACGGATGCAGTCATTGTGGGAGAACAGGGTCGCCTGGAACCTCTCGGAGAGCGGCGTGCATCCTCTTCGCGTGGAGGAGCTGGCGGACACGGCGGCCGATCGGGCGGCTGTGCTGTCGCAGGAGCTCGGGTATCCGCAGACGAACGGGACGCCCGAGCTGCGGGCCGCGATCGCGGCGCTCTATCCGCAGGCGTCCCCGGGCCACGTCGAGGTCACGAACGGAGGCTCCGAAGCCAACCTGATCGTCCTGTCGCATCTCGTCGAACCGGGCGACGAAGTGGTCGTGATGCTTCCAAACTACATGCAGATCCGGGGGCTCGCGCGGGGGCTCGGCGCCGTGGTGCGGCCGTGGCCGCTCGCCGGCGGAGCCGCCGGTGCGCGCTGGCATCCGGACCTCGAGATGCTCGACGGACTCGTGTCCTCGAAGACGAAGCTCATTGCCATTTGCAATCCGAACAACCCCACCGGGGCGCGGTTCACGGCAGGGGATCTCGACGAGATCGGCCGGATCGCCGGCCGGACCGGCGCATGGGTCGTGTCGGACGAGATATACCGCGGCGCGGAGCTGGACGGCGTGGAGACGCCGACGCTGTGGGGTCGCTACGATCGGGCGATCGTGACGAGCGGGCTGTCGAAGGCGTACGGCTTACCCGGCCTCCGCATCGGGTGGGTGGTCGGGCCGCCGGACGTCATGGAGCAGCTCTGGGGCGTTCACGATTACACGTCGATTGCGCCCGGGGCGATCAACGATCGGCTCGCGCGCGTGGCGCTGGCTCCCGCCAGGCGGGCGATGCTCCTCGCGCGCACGCGCGGCATTGTGGGCGCGAACTATCCAGTCGTGCGGCGATGGATCGAGAAGCGCGCGGCCCGGCTCGAGCACACACCGCCCGACGCCGGGGCGATCGTGCTCGTTCGGTACCATCACGGCTTGAACTCGACCGTGCTGGCGAACCGCGTCAGGGATGAAAAGAGCGTGCTGATTGTACCGGGCGATCATTTCGAGATGGATGGCTACCTGCGGATCGGGTTCGGCACCGATCCCGCCTATCTGACCGCTGCGCTCGCGCTGGTGGGAGAAGTGCTCGACGCGATTCACTGAGGGCCATCAGCGCGTCTGCCTTCAACCTTCCTTATGTTTCCTCCCCTGCACGGCATCACCGTCGTGGATTTCACCCGCGTGCTGTCGGGGCCCTATTGCACCATGCAGCTCGCGGACATGGGTGCGCGCGTCGTCAAGATCGAACGGCCCGGGAGCGGCGACGACACGCGCGCATGGGGCCCCCCCTTCGTGCACGAGGAGAGCGCCTATTTTCTGAGCCTGAACAGGAACAAGGAAAGCCTCTCCCTCGACCTCAGGGCGCCCGCGGCGCGGACGATCGTCACGGCACTGCTCGCCCGGGCCGACATCGTGGTCGAGAACTTCACCCCTGGGACCATGGACAGCCTGGGGTTCGGCTACGAGGCAGTCTCGGCGGCATTCCCCCGGATCGTCTACTGCTCGATCTCCGGATTCGGTCAGTCAGGGCCCCGTCGTGATGAACCGGGCTACGACGCCGTGATGCAGGCCGAAGCGGGCCTGATGAGCATCACGGGGCCGGAGCATGGCGACCCATGCCGGCTCGGCGTCGCGATTGCCGACATCGCCGCCGGGATGTTTGCGGTCCAGGGCATTGCGATGGCGCTCCTGGCGCGGGTCGGATCGGGATGCGGTCAGCGCGTGGACATCGGCATGTTCGACTCGACCGCTGCGCTCCTGACCTACCAGGCGGGCAGCTATTTCGCGACGGGGGAAGCGCCCGTGCGAATGGGCAATCGCCACCCCTCGATCGTGCCCTACGACACATTCGCCGCGGCGGACGGCGTGTTCGTGATCGCGGTCGGGAACGACGAGCAGTGGCGGCGTTTCTGCCATGCGATCGACGCGGACGACCTCGCGGCCGACGACAGGTTCGTCACCAATCAGCGCCGTGTCGAGCACTACGCGGAGCTGCGTCCGCTGCTCGCGGGGCGGCTCCGGCTGCGCACGAGAGCGGAGTGGCTGCGCGACTTGAAGGCCACCGGCATTCCCTGCGGCAGCGTCCGCGACATCGCCGAAACACTGGCGGACCCACAACTCGAGGCGAGACAGATGATCGAAGTTGTCGAACACGCCACGGCCGGCGCCATCCGCGTACTCGGCGTACCGGTCAAGTTGTCGGACACTCCCGGAAGCGTCCGTACCCCACCGCCAACGCTCGGTCAACACACAGAAGACATCCTGCGGAACGACTGCGGGCTCTCGCCAGATGATATCGCGGCGCTCAGACTGGACGGCGTGGTGGCCTGAGGTCGTCGCTGACGGGACTGGGAACTGGGAACTGGGATTGAAATTGTGACCCCTCAGCGCTCGAGGAAGTGGGGGATCTCCTGCAGGAGGAACGACAGGACGTCTTCTTCGGTCAGCTCAGAAATGGGCGTGCGATCGCGCACGGGACGCTCGGCGCTGATCATGCGCCGGCCGCGGCCGCGGGACGTGCGACCGACGACAACGGGGAAATCGGACGAGTCGTCCAGCACGAGCTCGATGAATTCTTCGTGTGAGCGTTCCGAAGCGAGCCGTACCGATCCGGCGGGCGTGAACACCTTGAAGAGGTGCCCGTCGCCGGTGAGTGCCGTGGCAAGCTGGTGAAAGACGGGAACCGCGCGCTGCCCGAGAAACTCCTCGTAATCACGCGCCGCCGCATCGTTCCTCGTCCGCCGCTCGGCGGCCGACTGCCGGGCCTCTTCGACCGCCGCGCGCAGGCGCCGCCGGACTTCCGAAACTTCCATAGTGGTCAGGCCTGCTTTCGATGTGTGCGAGGACAGGGGACGAGTGCGGTCGCATCAGCCGGCACCGAGCCAGTGTACCGCAACGCAGCGGTCGGTCGGACCGACGGAGACCATGGCCGGGCCGGATCAGGCCCGCCGCTCGACGGCTGACACGTCCACGCCGTCGCGCTCGAGCGCGGCGATGAGGGCGGCGCGGTCCGGCGCGACGCCGCATGCGTCGACGATATCCACGATTCCGTCGCGCACGAGGACGCCGAGCGCGTCAACCATCGGCCGCATGCCCAGGCTCCGTCCGCTTTCGATAGCGATGGCCAGCTGACCCGTGGCACCCTCGAGCAGCAGCTTCCGCACCGCAGGGCTGCTCAGAAGCACCTCGCGCGCCGCCGTCCGGCCGCCAGTGACCTTCGGCACCAGGACCTGCGCGACGACCGCGCGCAGGGCCCCGGCGAGCGAGGCCCGCACCTGAGGCCGGCGATCCGCCGGGAACGCATCGACCAGCCGTTCGAGCGCCACCGGGGCACTCGGCGCCGAGATGGAACCCAGCACCAGGCGCCCCGCGCGCGCGGCATCGAGCGCCGCACCGAGGGCCTCCGGCGCCCGCAGGTCCTCGATGACGAGCACGTCAGCCCCTTCCCGGAGCGCATCCCGCGCCGCCGACGCAATTGCATCGCCGTCGCCACGCACCTCCCGCTGGCTGATGAACGCGCAGCGCCGCTCGTGGCGCACGCGGATCCGGGACTCGATCGTGATCACGTGGTCGTACCGCGTGCGATTGATGACGTCCACGAGAGCGTTGAGCATGGACGATTTGCCGCTCGCGCGCGGCCCCGTGATCACGATGAGACCGTCGGCGGCCCCGGAGAGCGCCTGGATCTCAGGGCTCAGCCCGATCTCGTCCGCCGTGCTGACGTCCGCAGCCGGCAGGTGGATGATGAGGCCGGCACCGGACTGATCGTGGAACGTCACGCACCGCACCCGGCCGACGCCAGGCACTTCGCACGTCCACTCCGGCGCAGCGTCCGCGACCAGGTTGCGCGGCGCGAACTCGAAAATGAACCGTTCGACGTCGCCTGCGGCAATCGGCGCCTCGGTCCCGACGACGTTGATTTGACCCTCGATGCGCATCAAGGGGCGCGTGTCGACCACCGCGTACACCGTGGAGGCGCGGTGCGTCGCGGCCGAGCGCAGCAGCTCGACGAGAGAGGCCTCGGTCGACGCGCCGGGGCTGGTCGGGGGGCCGGACGGCTGCTGCAGTTTGAGAGTCGGCCTGACGATCGGCAGCACGACGGCCCCATCGGCGGTCGACCCCGCAACCGCGGCCTCACGCCACATCGTCGGTGCGGGAGTGTCCGGTTGTAAATCGAGGCCCGCGTCCTGTTCCGTACCCGCCTGCGGCGCGCCGCCGTGCCCTTCTTCCCGGAGCTCGAGAGAACTCCCGTGGGTTCCCGTTGTGAGCGCAGCGCGCGCGTCGGCGAGCGCGGTCTCGAGTTCCGCGGCGAGCGCTTCCTGGACCGCCCGGCTGCGCTCGCGGCGTTCCTCTTCTGCCCGGGCGTCGTGTGCGGACTGGGCTTCCGCGGCCAGCGTGGCCTCGCGTGTCTCATGGACCGCGCGCGTTTCCGCCTCGAAGGCCGCCAGGCGTTCGGCAAGCACCGCCTCCGCGTGCGCGGCGAGCTCGGCCGACCGTTCCGCAAGGACGGCTTCCATCCTGGCGGAGAACTCGCTCTCACGGGCGGCCTGCGCGTCGCGGGATTCCGTCTCCATTACCGTCCGCTGGCGGGCGAGCGTGGATTCCGCCTCGGCGGCGAAGGAGGCGGCTTGCCGGGCCAGCGCGGCTTCGGCTTCTGCGGCGAGCGTCTGCTCCCGCATGGCCTGCGCGAACCTCGTCTCGGCTTCAACCGCGGCAAGCTTTTCCGCGAGCGCCGCTTCGGCCTGCGCGGCGAGCGAAGCGGCCTGCGCCGCGAGGGCGTCCCGCGCGTCGTCCGCCAGAGCGCCCTCTCGCGCGCGCTGGGCATCGCGCAGCTCTGCCTCGAGAGCGGCCACTCGTTCGGCGAGAGTGGCGTCGGCCTGGGTCGCGAGGATCGCCGTCTTTTCCTCGACCGCCGCGTCGAATGCCCTTTCGAGTGCGGCTGACCGATCGGCGAGTGCCGCCTCCGTGTCCGCCGCCAGTGCCGCGGCCTTTGCGGCAAGCGCCGCGTCCGCCTCCGCCACCAGCGCCGCGTGCCTGGACGCGAGCGTCGCTTCCGCCTCCTGGGCCAGCGTTGCGAGCCTTGCGGACAACGCGGCGTCGGCCGCCGCGGCGAGCGCCCGCTCCCGCTCCGCAAACGCGGCCTGCGCTGCCGCATCGAGCGCGGCAGCCTTCGCCGCGACCGCAGCTTCGGCTGACTGGGCCAGCGCCGCTTCCCTCATCGAGATGGTCGTCTCGAGCTCGGTTCCGACGGATGCGGCACGGGCGGCCAGTTCCTGCGCCTGTGCCTCGAGCGCGACTTCCCTGGCTGCAAGCGCCGCTGACGCGTCGGCGGCGAGGGCCGCGAGTTTGCCGGTAAGCGCAGCCTCGGAGGCCTCAGCGAGAGCGGCCTCGCGCGCTGCGAGCGCCCTTTCCATCTCCGCCGCGATGGCGGCGGTCTTGGCCGCCAGCGCGGCTTCCGACGCCGTTTCGAGCTCCGCCTGCCTGACGGCGAGAGCGGCTTCGGCTTCGGCGGCGAGGGCCGCGGCCTTTTCGGCCAATGCGGTTTCGGCTGCGGCGGCGAGCTCGGCCTCCTTCGCCGCAAGGACCGTGCTCACTTCCAGCGCTGCGCCAGAGAGCCTCTCTTCGATGGAGGCTTCGGCGGCGGCAGTGAACGCCGCTTCCTTTGCCGCAAGCGCGGCCTGGGCCTCGTCCACGATGGATGCGGCCCTCTCGGCCAGCGACTCCTCAGACGCGGCCGCCAGCGCCGCTTCCTTTGCCGCAAGCGCGGCCTGGGCTTCGGCCGCCAGGAACGCGACCTTCTCGGCGAGCGACGCCTCGGACGCGGCGGCCAGCGCCGCCTCCTTCGCCGCAAGCGCGGCCTGGGCTTCGGCCGTCAGCGACGCGGTCCTCTCGGCCAGCAACGCCTCCGACGCGGCGGCCAGCGCCGCCTCCTTCGACGCGAGCGCGGCCTGGGCTTCGGCCGCCAGCGATGCGGTCCTCTCTGCCAGCAACGCCTCCGACGCGGCGGCCAGCGCCGCCTCCTTCGCCGCGAGCGCGGCCTGGGCTTCGGCCGCCAGCGATGCGGTCCTTCCGGCCAGCGACGCTTCCACCGCCGCCGCGAGGGCAGCCTCCTTCGCCGCAAGGGTCGCCTCGGCTTCGGCCGTCAGCGCCGCGAGCTTTCCGGCAAGCGCAGCTTCGGTTTCGGCGGCGAGGGCTGCCGTCTTTTGCGCCAGCGCGGCCTCGGCCTCGGCGGCGAGCGCCGCGCTGCGCGTGCGCACCATTGCGTCGACATCGTGGACCGTTGTCGCGGGTGGAGCAGGGTGGTCGGGCGAGGCCAGCGCCGCATGGGCGGCGTGTGCCGCCTCGGGCCCGGGCGCGGCTGCCATCGGCACCGCACGCGGATCGTGCACCGGATCGGCGACGGTAGCAGTCGCGGGTATCGGCTCGGGCAGCGCGGGCCCTTCGACGGGCCTGGGACGGCGCCGGACCTCGACCCAGACGTCCTCACCACCCCGGGCGGCCGTGACGACGAAGCGCTCGTCTAGGCCGCCGGGTGCGTCAATCTCGTGTTCGACCGCACCCAGTTCGTCGAGTACGCGCCGTTGCTCGGCCGACAGCATCTGCCCGAGCATGCTCATGACGGCATCCGCGCTCAGGGGGCGCGACGACAGCTCCACCTGGCCCCACGACAGCGGACCGCGAAACGTGTTCGTGGACGTGGAGCTCAACACCACGTACGGCTTTTCACCGACGTGCATGATCAGCGCTTCGCCGTCCAGGCGGACAATCGCGTCAAGGAGCGAATCGAGGAGCGTCACTGTCGATCGTCTTTCGGTCTCGGTCGGCGGCGCCATTAGGGGTCGCGTCTCCGTACGGCGCCCGCCTCATACAGGCGCACGAGCTCGATCACCTTGTAACCTCGCGTCTGGTACGGAGGAATGACGCGCTCGGTCCGCAGGTACTGCAACATGCCGTCATCCGAGTAATCCGGCATCCCCACATCGTCCACGGCCGCCAGGGCAGACTCCAACCCTTCGAGCGACATCACCTTTGTCCGCAGCACTTTCGAACCCGGGATCAAGCCGAATCGACGGGTGCGCACGATCCGTTCGGCCGACTCGAACACGACGAACAATTCATTGCTGATGAAGCTGAAGCCCGCATCGGCACGGGACGCCGGTGCGTCCTCAACCTTCAACCTGTCGACCACGCCGAGACGCGCAAGTGCATCGACGAGCCGTTTTGTGAACGCTCCCTCGCCCGACCAGCCGGACGCGTCCAGTTCCATCGGCCGATGCTACTGCAGTCGAATCCAGGCATCGCAACTCGAATTCGCCCCCGCATGCGAAACTCCGCCTGGAGGCCTGAGGGCCCCGCGGCAGGTGACACCCATCGGAAGTTCTGATTCGAGGAAGCGAGAGGGAGCCGAAAGTTGCAGGGGACATACAGTGTCCCACGGAATCCACCTCAACGGGAAAAAACCTGTAGCCGAGGGGTGAGGCCCTTCAATCCACCTGTTTCACGGCCATGTGAATCGCCATGAGGCCGCCGAGCACAGGCACGTATCGGCTCGATCCGAAGCCGTTCGCTTCGATGATGGCGCGGACAGCCTCCGCTCCTGGGTACCGCCGAATCGACTCCGGAATATAGCGATAGGTGTCCGGATCCCGATGGAGGGCGAAACCCAGCGCAGCGCCAACGACGGTGAGATACGAGAGGTACACCGCGCGCACGAGCGGGTGCTGGGGCCGGTTGAAATCGAGCGACAGCAGCAGGCCCCCGGGCTTCAACACACGCCGCATCTCCCGAATCGCCGGCACGATCTCGGGGACATTGCGAATGCCGTATCCGGTCGTGACCACGTCGAAACCGTCGTCGCGGAACGGGAGCGCCGACATGTCTCCGACGAGGAACTGCACCTCGGTCTTGCTCCGCGAGCTCCGGGCCCGCGCGAGCTGCACCATCCGGCGCGTGACGTCCAACCCCGTCACGATCGCGCCACGCCGCGCCGCGGCAAAGGCGAGGTCCCCCGTGCCGCACGCCACATCGAGCACCCGTGTGCCAGACGTGAGCCCTGAGAGGTCGATGATCCGTCGCTTCCAGCGCTGGTCCTGGCCGTACGACAGCAGGACGGTGATCAGGTCGTAGCGGTCCGCGATTGTCGTGAACAGCCGCCGCACGTAGGCGCGTTTCGCGTCGGGCGTCGCCAGCGCGTCCCGGAGCGTGGCAGGAGGGGCCATTCGACGGATATCGTACAGCCTCAGGGGTCCTGTCCAGTCGTGATACCGTGGCGGGTCCTTTCCCTGCTCGGTACAATTTTTTGATCAGTCAAATCCATTTCGCGGGGCCTCGGTATTCGAAGGTACTAGTCCGCTCCGCCAGACTTGCGGTCATTCTGCTGTGCGTGGCGACCCCGGTGCTCGCGCAGGCGCCGGCATCAACGCCGCAGAAGCCCGAGCCTTTCAAGATTACCGACAACTCCTTCCTCGTCGAAGAAGCGTTCAACCAGGAAGCGGGAGTCTTCCAGAACATCTTCGGCGCCATGCGCACGCAGGGCGGCTGGGCGAGCACCTTCACCCAGGAGTGGCCGGTCGTGTCACAGACTCACCAGCTGTCGTACACGGTGGCGTTTCTCAACAGCGACAGCCAGTTTGGATTCGGCGACACGCTGATCAACTACCGATACCAGGTGTCCGAGGAGGGGGCCGGCCGCGTCGCGTTCTCGCCACGCGCCAGCCTCGTGCTGCCGACAGGGAGCCGCGACAAGGGCTTCGGAGACGGTACGCTCGGGATCCAGGTCAACCTGCCGTTCAGCAAACAAGAGAACGACTGGTACTTCCATTGGAACGGGGGCCTCACCTGGCTGCCCGGAGCGCAGGGAGAGCTCGAACCTGACGTTCGTGGCCGCGACCACAGGGCACGCCGCGCTCTCGTCTCTCCGTTCGTGGCCGGAAGCGCGATTTATCGGCTCGAACCGATGCTGAATCTGATGCTCGAGTCGGTGGTCTCCTTCGACCAGACCGCCGTCGAAGGCGGAACGGTGCGCGCCACGACGGTCACGCTGTCCCCCGGTTTCAGGGGCGGCTGGAATATCGGCGACGCACAAATCGTGACCGGCCTCGCGCTGCCCGTCTCCTGGACCGACGGAATCCGGGAGACAGGGGCGTTCGTCTATCTGTCGTACGAGCTGCCCTTCAAGAAGTGACGATCCGTGGATCCTCGCTGACGACCCGGCAGCGTCCACCGGGCTTCGGGACCGGGCTACGCGTCGCCCGTGTAGGTCGCGAACGACGAGGGGGTCTCCCAGACGCGCACGGCCACGATATCGACCCCCTGCTCGCGCCCCTTGTCGAAGATCAGCCGCGCGATGCGTTCGACCGTCGGATTGCTTTCGAGCAGGTACATCGGCTCGCCGAGTTCGCGCAGCGGCGCAACCAGCGGGTCGTCGTGGCGCAGGATCATCTTGTGATCGAGCTCGCGGTCGATCCACCCTTTGACGATGCGCTTGATGTCGCTGAAATCGGCGACCATGTTCCGTTGATCCAGCCGGTCTGTTCGCACGTCCACTTCGGCGATCGCGTTGTGCCCGTGCGGATGCTTGCAGACGCCGTCGTAGTCGAGAAGCCGATGCCCGTAGCAGAAGTCGATGCGCTTGGTGACGAGATACATTGCCCTCCACGATATCACCCGCGAGCGCGGCCCCGGATGCCGCGCGGCTCGGGAGACGGCTCATGACAGCACCCCGGTCGGACGCGACGGCGGTGCTGTTCTCTGCCGGGCTCGACAGCGCGGTGCTGCTCGCCGATGCGATCGGGCGCCCCTCGCCGGGGCACGGGCATCCCGTTCAACCCGATGGACCGGAGCCCGCGGCTCCGGCGTCCGTCGCTCCCCTCTACGTGACGGCTGGCCTCGCGTGGGAATCGAGCGAGCTCGCTGCGGCCCAACGGCTGCTCGCGTCTTCGCCGTTCGCCGGACGCGTGCGGCCCCTGGTCACCCTCCGGATGGACATGCGTGACGTGTATCCGGCGACACACTGGGCGATTCGTGGGGACGCGCCGCGCTACGACACGCCGGATGAGGACGTGTATATCGAGGGCCGGAACGTCGTCCTGCTCTCGAAGGCCGCCGTCTACATGGCGCACGCCGGAATCGCGCGCGTCCTGATTGGCCCGCTCGCCGGCAATCCGTTCCCGGACGCGACGCCGGCATTCTTCGACGCGCTCGCGCGGGCGCTCTCGATCGGACTCGCCACTCCGATGCTGATCGACGCGCCGCTCTTGTCGCGGCACAAGGCTGACGTCATCCGGCTGGGACGCTCGCTGGGCGTGCCGCTGGAACTGACCCTCTCATGCATGCAGCCGCGCGACGGCGCACACTGCGGCGCGTGCAGCAAATGCCGCGAGCGGATTGATGCCTTTCGAGAGGCGGGGGAAGAAGACCTGACGGTATACGCGACCCGGCCGCCTGCGTAGGAGGCGGTCCGCGTGGCGCCGTGTCAGAGCGTCCGCAACCGGATCGATCCGTCGCCCGTGCGGATCCGAAGCTGCTTGCCGCCGGCGCCCAGCCGACCTTTGACAGTCCGGCGGTTGGCGCCAGCCGCCTCGCCGTCGACCTTCAGGTCGTTGCGGATGCTGCCGTCCCCGGTGTGCGCATCGAGCTCCGCTCCGAAATCGGAGGGCAGGTAGAGCGAGACCGTCCCGTCGCCGGTCGTGATGTCCCAGTCGTCCGCCATCGCCGTGCCGGGTTGCGACCGGTACACGATCGATCCGTCGCCGGTGTGCAGGCGCACCGCGGCGAGCTTGCCGATGACATTGATGCTTCCGTCGCCCGTCTCGAGCGCGAGCCGGCCCTCGGCGCCGTCGACGGTGACGGATCCGTCCCCGGTCGTGAAGGTGAGCTCGCCCGAGACATCTTCCGCCCTGATGCTGCCGTCGCCCGTGTGCAGTTCGGTCCGGCCCGTCACGTGCGCGATGCGGATCGACCCGTCGCCGCTCCGGGCACGGATGTCCGCGTTCCGCGGCACCGACACAATCAGCTTTGCGCTCGCCGACCCATGGAACCCGAACCCGTTCAGCGACAGCCCTTCCGGTTTCCTGACCTCCAACTCGATCGTGTTGCCATCCTGGGACGACTTGACCTCCAGCGCGTCGACGGCTTCCCGGGTCGAACCGCGTTTTTCGACCTCGACCAGGACGTCCGACTTGTCCCAGGACTGAATCTCGATTGGACCGTCGAACGTCGTCAGGTGGACGCTGGGAGTGCCCGACACGGCGAACCGTTTCTCTTCGCGCGCGATCTGCGATTGCGAGTCGAGCGTGACCGTGCAGCCCGCCAGGAGGACCACCGGGAGCACGAGCGCGCCGGCCGGGTAAATGGCTTTCATACTCCGGATAGACGGTGCCGACGGGCCCGGCGTTCCCCCGGAAACGAGCCAGCGGGCCCAGTCTCTCACCCGGGAGCCGCGGGAAGACCCGCCAAATGGCGTCATTTTCCGCTGGGGCTCTTTTCCGTGCGCGACCAGGCCAGCTCCCCTGCAAGGAAGGTGTGGACGACGTTCAGGTCCCGATCCAGGACGGCCAGGTCCGCCGTCGCGCCCGGAACGATCACGCCGAGGCCCTGGAGGTTCAGCGCCCGGGCGGGCGTCGTCGCGCACACCATCGCGGCATCCACGAGGCTCAGCCCCACGGCGCTCACGAGCTTGGCGAACGCCCGGTCCATGGTCAGAACGCTGCCGGCGATCGTGCCGTCTTCCAGGAGGGCTACGTCTCCGACGGTAATCGGACGGCCGCCGATCGTGCTCCGCGTCCCGCGCGGCAGGCCTGCACCGGCGGTTCCATCCGTAATGGCCATGATCCTGGACGTTCCCTTCGCGGCCAGCGCCACGCGCACCATGGCCGGGTGCACGTGCATGCCGTCGCACACGAGCTCCGCCGTCACGTCGTCGTGCTCGAGTATGGCGGCGGCCAGGCCGGGCTGCCGGTGGCCGAGCGGGGTCATCCGGTTGAACAGGTGGGTCGCCTGGCGGGCGCCAGCGTCGACCCCGGCGAGCGCCTCTTCGTAGCTCGCTCCGGAGTGCCCGAGCGAGACGTGGTGGCCATGCGACGTCAGGTCGCGAATGAGCTCCAGCGCGCCTTCGAGCTCCGGAGCAATCGTCACGATCCCCACGTCGGGGCGTCCGGCGGCGATCTCCGCCAGGATTTCCGCGCCGGTAAACTCGCCGTCGGGCCCCCGACCCCGCGGCAGGCGGAGGCAATCGAGCGGCTGGGCGCCCTTGAATTCCGGGTTGATGAAGTTGCTCTCCAGATGCGCCGGCAGGACGCGGGCCGACAGCGGAGCAGGACGGGTCCGGGCGGCCGCGACTGCTTCCAGCATCGCGCGCAGGGCGGCGGGCGCACACGCGATTGTCGTCGGACAGAACGCCGTCACGCCAAACCGCGGGAGCCGCCGCGCCATGGCGGCAATCGCATCGCCCCCCTGGAGCGTGTCGATTCCATCGAGCCCATGCACGTGCACATCGATGAATCCGGGGACGATGTAGTGATGGGAGAGGTCGAGAGACGCCGCGCCTTCGCCCGCTCTCGCGCCATGCGCGACCTCGGCGATGCGCGTGCCCTCGATCACGAGGGTGCCCGGGCTCAGCAGGCGGTCGGGCAGGACGATGGCCGCGCCGGAGAGGATCATCATCCGGCCGAGAGCATCGCGAGCCGTGCGGCGCCTGTCGCGATCGCATCCGCACCGAGATCCGAAATAGCGAAGCGGAACTGACCGACGAGACCGGGCGGCAGCCTCCGTGCGCACTCCTGCCGGATGGGCTCGAGCAGCAGGTCCCGGGCGTCCGCCACCGTCCCGCCGAGGACGATGATTTCGGGATCCAGCAGCGACGCCATGTTGGCGATCGCCATCCCGACGTACTTCGCGGTCTCGCGGACGACGGAGATCGCCACGCCGTCCGCGGCGCGGGCGCCGTCGAACACATGCGCCGCGGTGATGGCTTCGAGCGATCCGGCGCGCTCGATGACGACGGACTCGTCGCCGGCCTGGACGCGCCAGGCCAGCCTGCGCGCGATCCCCTCGTTGCTGACTTCGGCGGCGAGGTTCCCGAGCCGGCGGTAATCCTGCCGTTCGACGGGATTGAGCGCGAACCAGGCGGCGGCGCCGGCAAAGCCGTGCGCCCCGACCCACGGTTCTCCGTTCAGGAGGAGCCCGGCTACGACGCGATCGCCGATCACGAGGCAGAGCGCGTGTCGAGCGCCGCGCGCAGCGCCCAGCCACGATTCCGCCACCACCGCTGCCGCGCCGGGTGTGCAGGCCAGAAACGCCGGCCATCCACCGGGCGGGTCGAGCCGCGCGCGTGGCGCGTCTGCCGCGACGCCGATGGCGTCCGGCCTGTGCCCTGCCGAGAGCTCATCGAGCAGCGACCGAACTCCGTCGCCCGCCCGGCCCGTGCGGGCGCGGCGCAGCACGGTGCCGTCGCCGGCCACGGCGACGCCGCGCGTCCCGTCTTCAGCAAGTTCAATCCCCAGCGCGAGCATCGGCCTCCAGGTCGCCGTCGAGTGGCCAGCAGACTTTTCGTCCGTCGAGGGGCAGCGGTCCGGCGCCGTGTGCGCGAAAAAGCGATCGGTCCGCTCGCTTCAGCTGCCGGCGCAGGCGCCGTTCGTCCGGCGCCCAGAACACGATCACACCGGCACCCTCGGCCGGCGGAAAATTGCGGTCGTCGATGTAGTCCCGGTCGAGCGTGACGATCGTCCGGCCGAGCCGCCGTGCGAGACGGTAGTGCTCGATGTCGCGTGCGCGCCGGAGATCATCGTGCTCAACGACGAAGAGCACGTCCCAGCCGAGCCGCTGCCGCATGTAGCCGACGATCCCGTTCGGGATGTTGGCGTCCGCGTAAATACGGGGCTCCCCGCTGAGTCCGCTGACGTGGGCGGTGAACTCCGATGACAGCGTCCCCACGGCGTGACCACCCTTGAATCGAGAACCCGGGAGCCTGACCCGGACAACGCGTGGCAAGTTCCGCGCAGCTGAAGCTGCGCGCTAGGAAACCCCGGAACCCCGAAGCCGAAAACCGTCCCTCTACCTATCCCTGTCGATCGCCGCCGGCTCAGCGCCCATGGGTGTCGGCGTCCGGTGCTGCGCGTCCTTCGCCTGCCGAAGCAGGTCCGCAACGAGCGCATCGCGTTTGTGCACGAGCGCCTTGCGGGGACGGCGGCTGTTTTCGGATCCGACGGCGTATTCGCAGAAGAGCGGAAACGCAATGGTGGAGTCGCAGTACGCGACGACCGTGTCGGGCAATACCCCTGGATTCACCTTGCCCCAGCTGACCGCCTCCGCGGGGGTCGCGCCGGACAACCCGCCCCAGACCACCTGGTCGGTCGTGATCTGGATGAAGTAGTCGTTGCCCCCTTTGGGGATGCCGTAGACCTCCCAGAGGGTCGGCTGCCCCTGCAGGTAGAAATTTTTCGGCGAGCCGCCGCCGAGAATCACGCATCCGTTCTTCCTGCCCGCCAGGATGATTGCGCAGACTTCGTTGACGTCCCTGTTCGGGTCGATCATCAGCGTCGACCCGTTCATCAGCTCGTGATACGCGATGTTCATCCCGATCGAGCTGTCGCCCGGCGACGAGGTGTAAAGGGGGACACCGGCCTGGGCCGCCGCGGCGACGACCGAGTATTCCGCGCAGCCGGGCTGTTGCTGGAGCAGGTCGAGACCGAGACGGTAATGGAACTCCGATGTCGCCATGGGGCCCGACAGCCCTGAGCGCACCAGGAACTCGCGGATGTACGCGTCGGTTTCGAGCAGGACCGTGGCGGGGAAGAGGACGTCGTAGATGCGGATAATGCCCTGTTCGTAGAGATCGACGTCGTTCATGAACGGGGAGCCGCGGTGGAGCGTGAAGTTCAGCGCGTAATGCAGGTCGTGGTACAGGTTCGCGCCGGTGCTGATGATGAAGTCGACGAGTCCGCGTTCCATCAGCTCGATGGCGCAGCCGCCGAGGCCCGCCGGCGTCAGCGCACCCGCGACGGTGAGCCCGATGGTCGTGTCCTCGTCCGGCGCCAGCATCTTGTCGGCGTAGATGTGGCACGCTTCAGAGAGTCGTCCGGCATTGAACGCCTGGAACCCGCCGTCGATCAGCCGCCGGACCTCGGCGCTGCCCTGCGGCCGGTAATATTTGATGGGTTTTCCGGTGAGGTAGTTGCTCTTCGTGTGGCCCGTGGACCCGGGCGCTCGGTGGGGCACTGACGAACCTCCCGCATTGGAGCCGGCCGCGGCCTGCGGCGCGATCCGTGCCGCCTTACACGGCGGCTCCCGCTAAGAGTAGCATCAGTCCGCGGCTGGGGAGGGCGAAATACCTTGACACCAGGGCCGTTCCGGAGCGAACGTATCCGCCTCCCCCGCAGCATTCGAGTCTGACTGATGCCTGATTCCACACCCGGTTCCGGCAGCGCCCTGCTGTGGGTCGGCGTCGCGCTCATCATCGCCGCCGCGGTCGTGGCGTTCTTCTGGTACAAGGGTCGTCCCATGCCGGGCCCGCACGTGTTCCGGGCGAGCCGCATGAGCCGGGGCAACCGGCTGTTTCCGACGCAGGTCGCGGTGACGGGCACGAGCGTGGTCCACTACACACCGGAATGGGTGGGCGGCCGCGAACAGTCGATGCACCTGGCTCATGTCGCGTCGGTGGCGATCGACAGGAACCTGTTTTTCGCCGACGTGATGATTGAGAGTTCGGGAGGGGCGAGCCCGGTGCTCTGCCATGGCCACAGGAAAGCAGATGCCATCGAGATGAAGAGGCTCATCGAGCAGTTCCAGTCGGACTACTACCGCACGCGCACCGGCCCCGGCGGCACGGGTGAGGCCCCGCGGTCCGTATGACCCCCGACAACACCGGAACCGCGCGGCGCGCGGACGCCTCCGAGGTCGAAGCCCGGTTCCACGCGCTCGTGCAGTCGCCGCTGCGTGCCGGGCTGCTCCGGTTCCTCTGTGCACGCCCCGACGAGTCGTTCGAGGTCGAGGCGCTGATGCAGACGTTCGGGCGCATGCGGCTCGATATCGAGAACTGCCTGCGTGAGCTGGTGACGTTCGGGGTCGCGCGCAAGCTGGCCGGGCCCGGCACCCCGCGCTTCGGACAGCAGCAGCCCGCGACCGAGGGCCAACGGGAACTGCTCGACGAGTTCCTCGAGCGCCGGGCGGCCGTCAGCCACGAGGACCGGTCACCCTCGGTCCAGCGGTTCCGCGAAATGATCGGCCGCGACGAGAAGATGCTGGTGGTCTTCGAATGGATCCGCACGGCCGCGAAGTCGGATATTTCGGTTTTGATCCTGGGTCCCACCGGGTCCGGCAAGGAAGTCGTGGCGCGGATGATCCACGAGCTGAGCCGCCGCGGCACGAACAAGTTCCAGGGCGTGAACTGCGCGGCGCTGCCCGACACGCTGTTCGAATCCGAGTTGTTCGGCTACGAAAAGGGGGCGTTCACCGGCGCCAACGATCGCAAGCAGGGGCGCCTCGAAATGGCGAACAACGGCACGTTGTTCCTCGACGAGATCGGCGACCTGGCGCTCATCGGCCAGGCCAAGCTGCTGCGGGCGCTCGAGGAGCGCCGGTTCGAGCGGCTGGGAGGGAACGACTCCATCGAGGTCAACTTCCGGCTGATTTCCGCCACCAACCGCCCACTCGACCAGTTCGTGCGGGATTCGCGGTTCCGCGAGGACCTCTACTACCGCGTCAACGCATTTTCCATACGCCTGCCGTCACTTCGTGAACGGAAGACAGACATCCCGGTTCTCGCCCAGCGCTTCCTGGCGCGCTACTGCGCGGCCAACGGCCTGCCGCTCGACGGCAAGAGCT